>JBAXVK010000001.1:0-210764 GCA_037129175.1 Polynucleobacter sp.
CGAACCAACCGTTACCAATATGGTATGGCAATGACATCGAGGTGTAACGAATGCGGGTTGGGAACATCTCAACTAACGCTGCCGCAATTGGGGCATAAACCATCGTTACATAAATCACCAAAATCACCAAGAGCAATACAGTCATCGGTATGTTGATAGCAGCCGGATCAGCTTTGGCTGGATAACCTGCAGCATTTAAAGCCTCGCGAATGTCTTTTTTGAACTTCGCATCTGCTGCCTTAGCATCAGCTGGTGGAATACCTTTAGAGGTGTATCCATCAATGACAGTGTCACCAATTTTAACTTGAGCAACCGTGCCAGCTGGACCAGGGATAGTGGTATAGCTTGCTGAGTTAGTTGCCATCACTTGTTTTGCGATATCGCAAGAACTTGTAAATTTAACAGTGCCAGTTGGGTTGAATTGGAATGAACATTCTGCTGGATCAACAGTAATACTCGCTGGTGAATTCGCCATTGCTTTTTCCAAAGCTGGATTAGCAAAGTGAGTTAAGCCACCGAAGATTGAAACTGGTGTGTTAGGAATGTAAGTAATGATTGCTAACAAGAGTCCGGCCATGATGATAGGCTTGCGACCAATCTTGTCAGACCAAGAGCCAAACAGAATAAAGAATGGTGTACCTATTACAAGCGCACCGGCCACCATTAAGTTTGCTGTTTTTGCATCAACCTTTAGTACTTGGGTGAGGAAGAACAACTCATAGAACATACCGCAATACCAAACCACACCCTGACCAGCAACTAAACCGAACAACGCCAGAATCACAATCTTCATATTTTTCCACTGAGCAAATGATTCTGTCAATGGAGCCTTGGATAACTTACCTTCCTCTTTCATTTTTGTAAACGCTGGTGATTCATCCATGGATAAGCGAATCCACACAGAAATGCCCAACAAAGCAATTGATAGCAGGAACGGTACTCTCCAGCCCCAAACTTCAAAGTCAGGACCAGTAAGTTCACGGGTAAGCAAAATGACCATCAGTGAAAGCAAGAGACCCAATGTAGCTGTAGTTTGAATCCAAGAGGTATAAGCACCACGCTTATTACGCGGAGCATGTTCTGCCACATAAGTTGCAGCACCACCATACTCACCACCTAAAGCCAAGCCCTGCAATATGCGCAAGGTAATCAGCATTACTGGAGCAGCTATCCCAATGGTGGCATAAGAAGGTAATAGGCCCACAATGAAGGTTGCCGAACCCATGATCAAAATCGTTACCAGGAAGGTGTACTTACGACCGATCAAATCACCTAAGCGACCAAATACAATAGCGCCGAATGGACGAACAATAAAACCAGCAGCAAAGGCTAGTAAAGCAAAAATGAATGCGGAGCCTTCATCTAGGCCTGAAAAGAATTGCTTGGCAATAATCGCAGCCAAAGAACCGTAAAGATAAAAGTCGTACCACTCAAACACCGTGCCGAGTGAAGAAGCAAAAATCACTTTGCGTTCTCCAGCGGTCATTGGCGCTGCTTTAGTTGATGTTGACATCAGTAGCTCCTAACTATTTTTATTAAATAAAAAACAACTCGCTGATTATGCTTTGAAAAAACCCAAAGAAATCCATTACTTAGGGTAATTCCTCATCAATTTGACTCGGGGTTTTCCCCATAAATGTTAATTTGGTGCAACATGCCTAAACCTTGATGAAAGTAATGTTTAGCCCAGCTTTATGGCAATATGCACTATCAGGGTGCATATTCATGCATCCGGGTGCAAACTACTGAAAGTAATCAGGCAGTAATTCGCTTTAATAGTCTCAGAAGTTAAGAAAAAGGCAGTCTCAAAAATGCCATCTCATCAAAATTCAATAAGGAGCAATTCAAATGAAAAGACGTGACTTTCTAGGCAAGACTGCACTTGGCGCTGCTGCTGGAGTATTGGCTGCACCGGCGATTGCCCAATCCATGCCCGAAGTGAAGTGGCGCTGTGCCTCTAGCTTCCCAAAGAGCTTGGATACGATTTATGGTGGTGGTGAATACATTTCTAAACGGGTGGCTGCCTTAACAGATGGCAAATTCCAAATCCGTATTTTTGGCGCTGGTGAGATTGTTCCGGCCTTCGGTACTGTTGATGCAGTTCAGCAAGGAACTGTAGAGTGCACCCACACCGCCGGCTACTACTTCGTTGGTAAAAACAAAACTTTTGCTTTTGACACCACTGTTCCGTTTGGCATGAATCAGCGCCAACAAAATGCCTGGATGTATTGGGGTGGTGGCTTGAAACTACAACGCGAGTTCTTACGTGACTACAACATTATTTCTTTCCCAGCAGGTAACACTGGAACCCAGATGGGTGGCTGGTTTAAAAAGCCAGTAAAAACAGTGGCAGACCTTAAAGGTCTCAAAATGCGGATTGCTGGACTTGGTGGTGAAGTGATGTCCCGTTTGGGCGCCATTCCACAACAAATCGCTGGTGGTGATATTTATCCAGCGCTTGAAAAAGGTGTGATTGATGCCGCTGAGTGGGTTGGCCCTTACGATGATGAAAAATTAGGCTTTTACAAAATTGCCCCTTACTACTACTACCCAGGATGGTGGGAAGCGTGTTCGATGTACTCCATGTACGTGAACATCAAGGAATGGGAAAAGTTACCTAAGCAATATCAAGAAGCTTTGATCTCAGCATGCGCCGAATGCAACATCGACATGATGGCTGAATATGACTACAAAAACCCAATCGCTTTGCAAAGCTTAATTAAGAATGGTGTCAAGTTGCAGTCTTACTCTACAGACATTATGAAAGCAGCATCTAATGCCGCTTTTGAAATGTATGAAGAAGAGGCTGCTAAGAATCCATCGTTCAAGAAAATTTACGAGCCTTGGAAGAAGTTCCGTAATGATCAAATGCTGTGGAACAAAGTTGCTGAACAAACTCTCATGAGTTTCATGTTGACTAATCCAGTCAAATAAACCTAATTGAGAGTCTGATATGCCAAAACAATTTTTAGTTTTTGCAAGTTTCGTTGATCGCTTAAACGACCGTTTTGGTGTATTAGCAAGTTGGATGGTTCTTATTGCCGTACTGGTCAGCACCTCAAATGCGCTGATTCGGTACGGCTTTAATTTGAGCTCCAACGGCTGGCTAGAAGCACAGTGGTATTTATTTGCCGGCATGGTGATGTTTGGGGCTGCCACTACTTTTCGCCTTAATGAACACGTGCGTGTAGATGTGCTCTATGCGATGTACCCTAATAAAGTGCGTCTCTGGTTAGACTTTTTGGGTGGCATTGTTTTCTTTCTACCAATGACCATCATCATTGGCTACTATTCTTGGGAATTTTTTATTACTTCAGTCATTCAAAATGAAACCTCGAGCAACCCAGGAGGTCTCATTCGCTGGCCAGTACGTGGCGTGATTACCTTGGGCTTTTTCTTATTAACGCTCCAAGGTATTTCAGAAATCATCAAGCGCTATGCTGCCATTATCGGCATGATTCAAATCGATCCTAAGTACGAAAGACCTCTCCAATGATTAGCCAAGATTTGATGGCCCCCATCATGTTTGGGGGTTTGATTGTATTTTTATTAATTGGCTATCCAGCTGCATTTTCACTTGGTGCTGTTGGCTTATTCTTTTCTTTTATCGGCATTGAGATGGGCATGTTCCAGCCCACGTTCTTGCAAGCACTACCAGACCGAGTGTTTGGCATTCTTTCAAATGACTTATTGCTCTCGATTCCCTTCTTCACCTTTATGGGGGCGATTCTCGAGAAGTGCGGATTAGCAGAAGATATGCTCGAAGGTTTGGGTCAATTATTTGGGCCAATTAGAGGTGGCTTAGCCTATGCCGTCATTATTGTTGGCGCAATTCTCGGAGCCATTACTGGAACCGTTGCGGCATCCGTAATTGCGATGGGCTTGATCTCTCTGCCAATTATGCTGCGCTATGGCTATAACCCGCGTGTGGCAACTGGTGTGATTGCTGCCTCAGGAACGATTACTCAACTGATTCCACCATCCCTGGTCTTAATTGTGTTGGCTGACCAGTTAGGTAAATCTGTGGGTGATATGTATGCAGGCGCTATTGGGCCTTCCATCATTCAAATCATTCTGTTCTGTTTATTTATTTTGTTCCTATCAATTTTCAGACCGCAAGACGTACCGGCACTCCCACCAGAAGCGCGTCCAAAAATTGATTGGAAGTTATTCAAGAAAATTCTATGGGGCATTGTTCCTTCGATTGCCCTCATCTTCTTAGTGCTCGGAACTATTTTGATGGGTCTAGCAACACCCACTGAAGGTGGTGCTATGGGTTCCGTAGGAGCCCTAGTTCTCGCCGCTATGAATGGGCGCTTACAAAAGACCTTGGTTTGGGATGCAATGACTTCCACGATGCGTATCAACGCGATGGTGATCTTCATTCTGATTGGCTCTACTGTATTTGGCTTAGCCTTCCGCGGTGTTGATGGTGACCTCTGGATTGAGCATCTACTCTCAGGCCTGCCTGGCGGCCAAGTGGGCTTCTTGATTGTGGTGAACTTATTTGTCTTCTTCTTGGCTTTCTTCTTAGATTACTTTGAGATTGCCTTCATCATCATTCCACTACTTGCTCCAGTGGCACAAAAATTGGGAATTGACTTGATTTGGTTTGGCGTTCTATTAGGCGCGAATATGCAAACCTCCTTCATGCATCCCCCATTTGGCTTCGCTCTATTTTATTTAAGAGGGGTAGCACCGAAATCCGTGAAGAGCTCTGATATTTACTATGGAGCCCTGCCGTGGGTTGGTTTACAACTGATTCTGGTGGCGATCATCATCTTCGTGCCAGAAACAGTGACCTACTTTATTGATAAGCCTGCTATAGCAGTTGATGCAAACGCAATCTCAGTTGATCCATTGGCTGGTGTCGAGCAAAATGAGATCACTGTAGACTCTAGTTCAGAGATCGAGCGTCAATTGCGTGAAAATAAATAATACAAAAACAGTAGAGTAAATAGAGGGTTTTTACAATGCAGGCAAAGTGGGGTATTCAAGGGATGGCGGTTGCACCGCACTCTCTTGCTTCTGAATCAGCACTAGCGGTTCTGAGAGAAGGTGGTAACGCATTAGAAGCAATGGTGGCAGCAGCAGCAACCATTGCTGTCGTTTATCCCCATATGAATTCCATAGGTGGTGACTCTTTCTGGGTCATACACTCTCCTGGTAAGGCGATGGGTGGCATTGATGCCTGCGGTGCCGCTGCTGGCTTAGCTAGTAAGCAATGGTATGCAGAACGCGGCATTACTAAAGCTATTCCGTTTCGAGGACCAGTTGCAGCCAATACTGTTGCCGGCACAATTTCTGGCTGGGGTTCTGCACATAAACTCTCTAAGCAAGGTCTAGGTGGCAAGATCCCCTTATCTCGCTTATTAGCTGACGCGATTCATTACGCAGAAACTGGTGTACCAGTCACCTACAGTCAATCCAGCTTAACTGAAAAGAAGCGTGCAGAGCTTAACGCCATTCCAGGGTTTTCTGAGACTTTCTTAGTCAATGGCAAGGCACCGGCTGTTGGTAGCATCTTTAAGCAAGAACGCCTAGCGAAAACTTTACGCCAAATTGCAAGTAAAGGCACGGATGATTTTTATCGCGGCGATCTTGCTAACTTACTAGCAAAAGAGCTCACTGCTATTGGTAGCCCATTGCGCTTAAGTGATCTTGCGCGTCATCATGCAAAACTCATAGATCCACTGGAACTCAAGCACAGCATGGGTAAGGTGTACAACATGGTACCCCCTACCCAAGGCGTAGTGTCACTGATGATCATTGGCATCTTGGACCAATTGAACTTAAAACGCTTTAAGGTAGACAGTACTGAATATGTTCACCACTGTGTTGAGGCTACGAAGCAAGCATTTAAGATTCGGGATCAGTTTGTCACTGACCCTGCATATATGAAAAAAAATGCGCAGTCGTTTTTATCACCTGCATTTCTGAAAAAACTGGCAAAGAATATTAATCCTAAAAAAGCCTTGCCTTGGGGTCAGGGTAAAGGTCCGGCAGATACCATCTGGATGGGTGTGATTGATGGCAATGGCAACTGCGTCTCTTTTATTCAAAGTATTTATCACGAGTTTGGCGCTGGCATTGTGCTACCAAAGTCAGGTGTGAATTGGCAGAACCGCGGTTGCAGTTTCTCTTTAGATCCTAAGACACTAAACCATCTCGAGCCATATCGAAAACCTTTCCACACACTCAACCCTGCGATGGCTTTATTTAAAGATGGTCGATCAATGGTTTACGGAACCATGGGTGGCGATGGTCAACCTCAAACACAATGCGCGCTATTTACTCGTACTGCCACTTATGGACTTGATCCACAAGATGCGATTAGTCGTCCACGGTGGTTACTTGGTCGTACTTGGGGTCAAACCAGCGATAGCCTCAAATTAGAATCTCGCTTTAGTCCATGGGTTGCAAAAGAATTGCACGCCATGGGTCATGAAATTGAGATGCTCGAATCTTTTGATGAGACAGTAGGTCATGCTGGTTGTATCATTCGCGATCCCTCAGGCACACTGCGTGGTGGCTGGGACCCCCGAAGTGACGGGGCGGTTAGCGCATTTTAGGCCTATGAAACCTAAGCTATATAGCTACTGGCGTAGCTCAGCCGCCTTCCGTGTGCGTATTGCACTCAATCTCAAAGGTATGGACTACGAAGTCATTCCAGTGCACCTCGGCAAAAATGGTGGGGAACAAATGTCCGAATCTTATGAAACTAAAAATCCCAATCGTCTAGTGCCTTTATTTGATAATGGAAAAAATAGTATTCATCAATCGCTAGCCATTATTGAGTATCTAGATGAGATTCAAGCTCAACCGGCATTACTCCCAAGCTCACCAATAGATCGCGCTTGGGTACGCTCAATAGCCATGGATATGGCTATTGATATTCATCCCATTAGCAATTTGCGGGTACTACGCCACTTAATAAAACAGTTTGGAGCAAGTAATGAAGTGAAGGATGCCTGGTATCAACATTGGATCAAGCTAGGGCTTACGAGTGTTGAAAAGCAACTCAGTACCGATCCGCGCCGTGGTCGTTTTGCCTTTGGTGATCAGCCCGGCCTGATTGATATTTGCTTAGTGCCACAACTCTTTAATGCTTTAAGTAGCAAGATGGATATGAGCTCCTACCCGACTCTGATACAAATCTTGGATGAATGTATGAAGCTACCTGCTTTTATAGAAGCCTCCTGGGAAAAACAAATAGATGCCGAAGGAGCAAACCCCACTATTTGATTTTGGATTCCATCATTTTGACTAAGGCATACACGGATTCGTTATAGGGCGTCGGCACTCCATAGCGCTTACCCAATTCCACAATGTATCCATTCAAGAAATCAATCTCTGTCATTTTCCCCTTGGCCAAATCCTGAGCAGTTGAGGAAACTTGCGTAACCATAGTCGTCGCAATCGAGTCATTTGCAGCAAGTGCCTCTGACGTACTAATTTTGACATTCTCAATCGCAGCGATAGCTAGAAACTCTTTGGTAATTTCTTCAATCATTTTGACAATGCCAGGGGATTTGACCATCTCCCCATAAGAAATCTGACCAATCCCTGAAATGGCATTAAAAGAACAGTTCACTAAAAACTTGAGCCACATATCTCTTTTAATTTGCGGAGCAATCGAACATGGGACACTTGCACCTTCAAAGAGCTTGCAAATTTCTTCGAGGTTTTCATTATCAACAGGTAATGCAGCACCGAGGCTCCCAACTAAGAGCTCGCCGCGGCCATGATGCTTCATGGTACTTTGGCCAGTCATCCCTACGGCTACATAAACCACTGCTGCATAAACTGGATTAGCAATCATTTTGGAGGCAATATCAATATTTGCTACTCCATTTTGCAAGCTTAAGATCACTGCTTTGCTTGGCAGGATGGATTTCACCTGAGCAAGTGTCCGCTCTGTATCAAGCGATTTCACACTCAGTAAAACTAAATCAGCATCCCTCAAAGCAGATAGATCAGAGCTGGCCTTAACTCTTACTGTGTCATGAAATGCTTTGCAATCCATCTCTAAGCCAGATGCATTCAAGGCATCTACACGCTCAGGCCTTGCAATAAAAGTAACTTCATGATTGGCGCGAGCTAACATGCCACCAAAATAGCAGCCTACTGCACCCGCACCTAAAATATATATTTTCTGATAGCTTGGTGTTTTATAAATCAAGGACCAATGTTCCACTCTTGATATGCGAGATGCAGGGAGTTAAGTACTCCTGATGCTCGACATCACTCAAAATACAATCTCCATGTTCTACATCACCACTGATATATCTTGTCTTGCATGTGCCACATAAGCCTGATTGGCATGAAGTAGGAACCTCAATACCCATTCTTGCCAAAGCATCGATGATTGACTCGGTTCTCGTGACACTTATTTTTTGGCCAGTACTCTGAACCTCGATCACTAACTCTTCAGAGTCCGTATTTGAAATTTGATTCACTTTTTAGTCTCTTCCTACAAAAAGAATGGGCTGCAATAGCAGCCCATCTCTTCTGATTGATAGATTAATGCTTAAATTGTGCTTTTGCGGTTTGCTCGAGCTCTTCCATTTTTTGCTTTACGAAGTCAGTGCGCTCTTGGCCTTTGTACTGCTCACTTTCAGTGAGAATAGTAATCACCCCTTTAGCTACAAAGCGTCTTTGTGCTACCTCTTCTTCGGTAGTCGCGCCAATTGGCAATTCGAACACATTACCGGAGCAATAACTATTAGGAGCGCCATTGAATTCCTTTAGCCACTGTGCAAAAGCTTCTGCACTTGCCGCTGGATTAGAGCCACGAATAGCGTCACGCAACATCTTTCTAAATAAATAAGGACCCGCATCAAACTTAGTAGGATTCTCTAGTGCGTGGATTGCAATCGGTCTTTGGCTAATGATGGCCTCGTAATCACCAGGCGCATATTGAGCCATCTTGTAATTGGAACGTGCTCTGTGATCAGTAGGAATATCCACAATATCGTTAATCGTGTGCTTACTGAAACGTTCGGCTCTTCTCAAGGCAACCTGGCCATCTAGAAAGTCGATTGATTCATATCCGACCAGCTCTTTTTGTCCTATGCCACGAGTATCAATACTAGGGCCCATAACACGCCAGCCAATCATCTTACTATTAACGTCATCGACTGGAACTGTCCAGCGAATGATATGAAAGCGACTAAATAATTTCTTATTGGAGCCATCTTCTGAAGTGTAGGCATGCAAACTCAGGTTTGGCAGCACTTGATGCTGAACACGAATAAATAATTTGTCCTTATTAACACGACGCGCGCCAGAGCAGGCTAAACCTCGGCCACCATGGATTGGCACAAACTGCATGTCTGGATGTACTTCCATTGTGGGAGAACCTACTTCATCAAACGTTGTCCCTTGAAAATGACCGCCCACTACATTTTTTGCTGAATGTAGTTCAGCTGTGTGGAAATTGTCTGCAGCATTATCTTGAACTTGTAACCAATTGCAGTGTTGGAAATTACTATAGGGTACAAGTTCATCACCAGGGGCTACTGTGAAATCAGACTCCCACTCTGGAAATGGCGGCTCCTTATCGGGCGCACCCATATAAGCAAATACGAGGCCGTTTCTTTCGAAAGCTTTATAAGCGCCCTGCTGAATTGAACATGCATATTTTTTTGCTTCTGCTTCTTCACCCTTAGGGAATGGTGCATTCAAACAAGTGCCATCTACATCAAAGTGCATGCCGTGATAACAACACTTAATACCGCGCTCTTGAATCAAACCATACTCGAGTGATGCGCCACGATGGACGCAATGCGCGTGCAATACACCAATCCTGCCGCTACCATCACGAAATGCCACCAACTCTTCACTTAAGATAGTTAAAAATTTGGGAGTATCAGTCAATTCCATTGACATACAAACTGGATGCCAAAAGCTGCGCATGTACTCACCCGTTGGTGTGCCGGGGCCAACTTCTGTGAGCTCTGGATCATGTCCAGGAACTTTATTGGTGTAGTAGCCACCATAGGGAACTAATTTCTTAGGCGTTGCAGATCCCGCAGATGCGCTAACCTTTTTCTCCGCTTGTTCCTGTTTACTTGTCATTACCGGTACTCCTATTGATTAACTAGCTATATCTAAAACTGTTCAATTACTCAAACATATCTGGCTGGTTTTCTTTTAAGTAACCCCAGATTGGCTGGAAATGCAACCAACCAATATACTCGCTGCCCACATGTTCACGGCTGTAACGTGCAGTTTCTGGAGATAATAAAACAGGCTTAATGCCGGTAGCTTCAACCATCATCTGCTGCTTGCAACAACGCTCTAAAGCGATAAACCAGAACGCTGCAGCCTCAATACTATGACGACTTACTGTTAATAGGCCATGATTGCGGTGAATAATTGCTTTCACTTTTTTTAATGAGCCTGCTACGTTATAGCCAGAATTATCCTCAACCGCTACTTGACCAGCTTGTTCCGCTAACACCATATGATCTTCAAAGAATGCGGCGGCATCTTGAGAGATGGGATCTAATGGTTTACCTAGCGCTGCAAATGCTGTTCCATAGACTGTATGTGCATGACACATAGCAACGATGTCGGGATGTTTTTCATGAACTGCTGCGTGTAATACAAATCCAGCGCGGTTTAATGCATGCTTGCCTTCCAAAATATTGCCCTCATGATCGGCTAAGATTAAGTTAGATACCTTCACTTGATCAAAATGCACTGCCATTGGATTAGTCCAATACAGATTTGGATGCTCTGGATCACGTACAGTTAAATGTCCGGCAAATCCATAATCAAACTTTTCTAGAGCAAATGCTCTACATGCCGCAACTAATCGCTCCTTGAGATGCTGACGCTCCTCAGCAAAACTGTTGAATTTTGGCTGGTAAGGAAAAATCTGGGATTTGTCTTCGGGTTGATAAATGGACTCTCTATCGCCCAAGTCTAATTTACGTTCTTTTTCGATTACCGCAGCCATGTGAATTCCTTTTTCTAAGATTGAAGCAAATTTGGTGTTTTGAGAAAACTCAAAATATAACTAAGCCGTAATCATCGGCTTTCCCGAGGATTTTGACAAACGATAAGTATTCATATATAGATGAATTTAAATCATGTATATTATATTTACATGAGAAAAATGCCAAGTTATGTTCTTTTGCGAGCTTTTGAGGCCGCTGCCCGCCTCGAAAGCTTTACCTTGGCTGCTCAAGAGTTGCATCTCACGCAGTCGGCCATTAGTCACCAAATTAGAGAGCTTGAAGATTATTTTACTAAGCCGCTATTTTTGCGAAAGAACCGCAAAGTAGAGCCAACATCAGAAGGACGACGTTTATTAGATTCTCTCTCTAGGGTATTTGATGTCATTGAAGCGGCTTGCAATGAAGTTACTCTCGCTCCAAATTCACAAGTTCTCGCCCTGCACTGCTCACCTAGCTTTGCTGCAAAGTGGCTTAGCCCAAGACTTCCTGAATTCATTAAAAATAATCCTGACATCACCATTCGACTTACTTCCGGAGCTGAACCAATTGATCTCTTACGTAACCAAGAAATTGATATTGCCATCTCCTATCAATTTAGCCATGAAGGACCGGGGATCACATCCTTATCCTTAGGGGAAGAAAAAATAGCGCCACTATGCTCCCCAGAATTAATTGACCCCAATATTCCAGTAGACGAGTTGATGAGTAAACTTACCTTAATTGAGTCAACACTCAATCACCATACCTGGGAGCAATGGTTTGAGATCAATCGTCTAAAGAATCTATCGACTCGCAAAATGTCATTTGACCGTGCCGCCCTCTCGGTATCTGCTGCGGTGGATGGCATAGGTGCTGTACTTGAGAGTGTTCGCTTCGCCGAGAGAGAGCTCGCACGAGGAGAATTGGTGGAGCTTGGCAAGGGGATCTTTTTACCCACTACTGATAGGACGCATTTTTTATCTTATCGATCTAATGCTAAAAACAGTCAAAAAATTAAGCTCTTTAAAGAATGGATATGCATTAAGGCGGGAGTCTCTGTAGAGTGAAGTCACCAGTCTTTCTTTTTATTCTCAGTGGAATCTGCTTTTCTACTGTAGATGCAATGGCTAAAATTCTGGTTCAAGATACTAATCTCATCGCTGTAGTGTGGTCCCGATTTTTTGGTCAACTATTACTTTCAGCTCCGATAGCTTGGTACTTTCTGGGGAAAAATTTCTGGCGCACTCAAAATTTAGGCTTGCAACTCTTTCGATCTTGCTTGCTTGTTGCATCATCAGCCTTATTTTTTGCAGGGCTCAATTAGCTTCCTCTAGCTGAGGCATCATCAATTACCTTCACTGCTCCAATTTGGGTGGCAATCCTATCGGGGCCTATATTGGGTGAGCGCGTTGGACTAAAAGATTGGTTCGTTGCCGCCCTGGGATTCCTGGGCATCCTCTTCATTGCTAGACCAGGCTCGACAATTTTTCATTTAGCTGCGCTACTACTTGTTCTCATGGCTTTTCTCAATGCCATCTTTCAGCTATACACCAGAAAACTAGTTGAAGACTCGAAGTACACCACTTTCTTTTATAGCGGCATCGTTGGGCTCGTGATCTCTACCTTATTACTACCGATTGCGGCCCCACTTCCCTCATTACCTGCATATGAATACGCATTGTTTGGTTTGATAGGCTTAATTGGTGGATTTGCCCATCTATTGGTTGTGCTGGCGTTCTACAAAATGCGGCCTTACAAGCTAACACCTTTAGTTTTCTTACAGCTTATCTGGGCCGTTGGCTATGGCTACCTGATTTTTGGTGAACTACCTGATGGCTTAAGCATCGTTGGTATGATTCTGATTGCCTCTTCAGGAATCTGGCTGATCTGGAACCATCACAAAATATCAACCTAAGATCTAGGCAAACACTTTTTCCATTTCGCGTCGAAATTGAATCGCCTGCAAAGTAGCGTCATAATCCACATCACTCCAGCACACTGGTTTTCCAGCTGGAATATCTTTGTTAAGCACCATGTTATGCGCCAAACCAATGGGCAAAGCGCCAAGCTTTAGAGAATCTGCAGCAGTCATAAGCTTTCCGTAAACAGTAAAGCCACCTTCTCCATCGAGTTTCTCGCCTGACTTGAGTGTGCGCTTAGCAGTAGCTACCACATCACCCTTCCACTCCCCAGTAGCGCCAGTAGCTTCGCCTCGTACCGCAATACTTGCCACTGAAATACCAAGCTCCAAACCTATTAAGTGGTAAGGCTTGTACATCGCTGCATATTTGCCAGTGCTATCAGTTTTCAGGCCATATTGGGAAAAACAATCAATCACATATTGGCTGGGGGCTTCAAATACTGCAAAAACACCCCAACGCAAATCTCTAAACACTGGACGCCCATCTCGCTCAACCGAAGACACTACTTCAACAGTGCCCTTTTGTTTCAGAATGCCGCCCTCAGATACAGGCCGGAAGATGTGCGGCAAGTCATCAACTCCACAAGGAGGAAACTCTAAGCCATTACTTGGTGGATTTAAGTCACAAGCATTCGATACTGCGGCCATTTCAAGAGCTGATTTAGTTCCATCCAAAAATGAATTGAACATTTGCGCATTAAAGTCCCCACCAGCAACTTGCTCCTCAGAAAAACCATAGTGGCCCCAAACCGTATCGGGTGTGGACTGGTGATAGATCGGTAAATATTTAGTGCCTTTACCCGCACATACTACTTCTAAGCCAATCGTTCTTACCCAATCTACTAGTTCCGTAATGAGGGCGGGCTGATCACCTGAGGCCATTGAGTAAATCACACCAGCCTCTGCTGCTTTGCGCGCAAGTAAGGGACCAGCCAAAACATCTGCCTCGACGTTAACCATAATGATGTGTTTACGATGATCAAAGCAAAGTAGGGCATGACGAATACCGGCTGCTGGGCTGCCAGTAGAGTCAATCACAATATCAATATGCTCGCTAGCAATCATTTTTTCGGCATCGTCAGTCACAAAAGTGGCGCCAGTCTTAGCTGCATCCTGTAATGAGGAAGCGCTATAACGAGATGCATCCCAACCTACACGAGCAAGAGACTCTTTGGCGCGTGCGGGAGATAAATCAGCAACTGCAACTAAATGAATTCCTGGAGTCCGCGGCACCTGCGAAAGATACATAGAGCCAAATTTGCCTGCGCCAATAATGCCCACACGCACGGGGTTATTGTTAGCAGCACGTGCTTTGAGCTTTTGAATAAGGGACATCTAAAAATCTCCAGTCAATTCAGTAATGGGTAATAGTGAAGTTATCATAAGGCATCAAGACAAAAGATTATTTTTTCAATGTTTCTTTTGCTACCTTACAAATACTGTCTGCATTAACACCAAAATATTTGCGCAATGCAGCTCTCGTATCACTTCTGCCGAAACCATCAGTACCGAGCGTAATATATCCTCTACCTTCAGGGATATAAGCGCGAATACTTTCTGGAAGCGCATGCACATAGTCGGTAGCAGCGACAATCGGTCCACGCCCTTCGCCAAGTACCTGACTAATAAATACCTGTTCAACAGCAGACTCGCCCGCAAGCCTTGCTTGCTCTTTTACCTTGCCATCTCTAGATAATTCACTCCAACTGGTCACGCTAAAGATATCGACATTGATGCCATCATTGGCAAGCATCTCTGCTGCCTTTAATACTTCAGTCATGATTGCGCCAGAACCAAGCAAAGTGACACTAGACTTGGTAGCGCCATTACTAGCCTTAACCGTCTTAAATTTGTAGCAACCACGAATCACGCCCTCATTTGCGTTCTCAGGCAAATCAGGCTGAACATAGTTTTCATTCATGAGGGTAATGTAATAGAACAAATCTTTTTGATCGACCAACATATCCTGCATACCTTGATCAACAATCACTGCTAGCTCACCTGCAAAAGCGGGATCGTATGCCTTGCAATTGGGGATGGTTGCAGCAACGAGCTGACTGCTGCCATCTTGGTGCTGTAAACCTTCACCCCCTAATGTTGTTCTACCAGAGGTTGCGCCCAATAAAAATCCTCTGGCACGTTGATCAGCAGCAGCCCAAATAGCATCGCCAATGCGCTGAAAACCAAACATCGAATAATAGATATAGAAAGGCAGCATTGCGATACCATGCACGCTATAGCTGGTTGCTGCAGCAGTCCAGCTTGCAATCGCACCAGCCTCACTAATGCCCTCTTCTAAAATTTGCCCATCTAATGCCTCGCGATAGCTGAGTACCGAACCGATATCTTCTGGTTCGTAGTGTTGCCCAACGCTAGAGTAAATACCAACCTGTTTAAATAAATTGGCCATACCAAATGTGCGCGCTTCATCAGCAACAATTGGCACCACTCTAGGCCCAAGCTCTTTGTCTTTCAGCAAGTTTCCTAGCATACGCACAAAAGCCATCGTCGTTGACATCTCTTTTGACTCAGCCTTGATTGCAAAAGCTGCATAAGAAGCAATCTCTGGGACCTTTAATTGATCGCATTCTGAATAGCGCTTAGGCAGCTGACCGCCCAGCTTATTTCGCTGTTCTTTTAGGTATTTCAGTTCTTCACTATTCTCATCAGGCCTAAAGAAGGTGAGACTAGTAGCCTGCTCATCCGTTAATGGCAAATTAAAACGGTTGCGATAGGCAATCAATGCTTCATCATCTAATTTCTTCTGACTATGGGTGGTCATTTTTCCTTGACCTGCGTTGCCCATGCCATAACCTTTTTTAGTATGGGCCAAGATCACCGTTGGCTGACCTACATGATCTGCAGCAGCTTTATAGGCCGCGTGGATTTTGACTAAATCATGGCCGCCTCTTTTGAGTCGATCAATTTGCTCATCTGTCATGCCCTGAGCCAGACGAGCCAGCTCTTCATTTTGACCAAAGAAATTTTTACGGTTAAAACTACCGTCTTTTGCCGCAAAGGTTTGCATTTGTCCATCAACGGTTTGAGCAAAAGCCTTCACTAGCGCTCCGGAAGTATCTCTTGCAAATAGCCCATCCCAATCGCTACCCCAAACTAATTTGATCACGTTCCAACCAGAACCTCTGAATAACTTTTCAAGCTCATCAATAATTCTGCCATTGCCGCGAACAGGGCCATCTAAGCGCTGTAAGTTGCAATTGACTACCCAAACTAAGTTATCGAGTTTTTCTCTAGAGGCTAAGGTTAGGGCGCTCATACTTTCTGGCTCATCCATCTCACCATCACCAAATACACCCCAAACTTTTCTAGTAGAGCAATCTAATAATTTTCGATCGCTCAGATAGCGCATAAAGCGGGCATGATAAATCGAACTAATGGGCCCAATTCCCATTGAGCCAGTTGGGAACTGCCAAAAATCGGGCATTAACCAAGGATGTGGATAGCTTGATAAACCTCTTGCTCCAGATTCAGGTGCAGTTATTTCGCGTCTGTAATGGGCAAGATCATTTTCGGTAAGCCTTCCCTCCAAATAAGCACGTGCATAGACTCCCGGGGCGCTATGAGGTTGAAAGAAAACTAAGTCTCCGCGTTCTTTTGCATCTCCACCTTCGGTTCTTGCACGGAAAAAATGATTGAACCCAACTTCAAATAAATCTGCGGCACTAGCATAGCTAGCAATATGGCCGCCCAACTCCCCATACGCTTCATTTGCTTTTGCCACCATTGCGAGTGCATTCCACCTCATTAAAGAAGCGAGTTTTTCCTCAATTGCAAGATCTCCTGGAAATGGGGGTTGCTCATCGACGGGGATGGAATTGACATAGGGGGTCACTAAATCAGGCACCCAATTGATTTGATTTTTATTGGCAAGCTTTAGCAAATTATCTAAAATGAATTTAGCCCGCGCACTATCGCCTGAAGCTAGCAAATCCATAAATGCCTCATTCCACTCCGCAGTTTCTGTTGGATCGGTATCAACGTGCTCAAGATTTAAATATTTTTTTATGTCGGGAGCATTCATGAAAAATTCCTCTTTAACTTTTTATACTTTAAATTCACAAGGTAACTTTACGAAAATCACCCAATACCTGAGTAAGGTAGTTAGTGAAGTGGGTTGCCAAAGCACCGTCAATCACGCGATGATCTGCAGTCATGGAAAGCGGGCAAATGAGGCGCGGAACAAATTGCGCCCCATCCCAAACTGGCTTTATGGCAGATTTATTGACCGCTAGAATTGCCACTTCTGGCGCGTTCACAATCGGGGCGCAGTAGGTACCACCAATTCCGCCTAATGAAGAGATCGTAAAAGAAGCGCCTTGCATCTGGTCTGGCTTTAACTTAGCTTCGCGCGCTAACTTAGCTAGAGCATCAGTCTCCTGTGCAATCTCCACAATGCCCTTCTGATCTACATTACGAATTACCGGAACCACCAAGCCACCTGTGGTATCTACCGCAAATCCAATATGGAAGTATTTTTTCAGGATGAGATCTTCACCATCCAAAGAGGAGTTAAATGTTGGATACTTCTTGAGAGCAGCAACTGCAGCTTTAATTAGAAATGCCAATAAAGTAATCTTTACTTCATCTTTTTTATTTTCTTTATTTAATGCAGCACGAAACTCTTCTAGTTCAGTAATATCCGCATCATCGTGATAGGTCACCGCCGGAATCATTACCCAATTACGCGCTAGATTAGCAGATGAAACTTTTTGAATTCGGCTACGAGCTTGTCGCTCAATTTCTCCAAACTTTGTAAAGTCGACCTTGGGCCAAGGCAATAGGTCAAAACCTAAACTGGAATGACTTACTTGGGTAATTGAACTTTCTCTTGCCAACATTGAGCGCTTAATAAATTGCCCAATATCTTCTTTGGTAATTCGGCCTCTTTGACCGCTACCCGAAACCTGCGCAATATCGACGCCAAATTCACGGGCAAATTTTCTGGCCGAGGGGCCAGCCCAGTACTGAGGCGCAGTCATGGCTTGATCTTTTTGGACCCCAGGAAACGCAATCTCAATACCCACAGCTCCTCCAAGAATTAACGGGTGTATTTACGACTTTATTGTGTTGGATTACAGGCAAAATAGGATGCTATTTATTGGCTAAAAATCATATTTTTCAGCATAATATATCGTGTACTTAACTATTTATAGAATATTATGAAACTAGATCCCATAGATATCAGAATATTGAACGAACTACAAAATGATAGCTCCCATAGCAATGTGGAGCTAGCTAAGCGGGTTCATCTATCGCCATCGCCCTGCTTAATGCGCGTTAAGGCGCTGAAAGATAAAGGCGTTATCCGAAACTATGTCGCCCTAGCAGACCCTAAGATTTTGGGGCTTGGCTTAAATGTCTTTATCTCGATTAGCCTTAAAGAGCAATCCAAAGAGGCTTTGGCGCAATTTGAACAACGCATCTCTGAGCACGATGAAGTCATGGAGTGCTACCTCATGACAGGCGATAGCGACTATCTGATTCGTGTAGCAGTAGCTGATATGGGCGCGCTGGAAAAATTTATCCTGGAACAACTAACGCCAATACCTGGGATTGAAAAAATTCGGTCTAGCTTTGCCTTAAAGCAAGTACGCTATAAAACTGCATTACCATTGCCAAAGTAAATACAGGGCAATATAGAATTTATCTTAGATATTAATTAGAAAGAAAGTGATGCCACAAATAAACAATAAAGTAGCACTCGTTACTGGAGCTGGGTTAGGGATTGGAAGAGCAGCAGCTAAAGCACTTCTGAAAGGTGGCTACCAAGTCGTACTCACTGGACGCAATTTAGATAAGCTGGAGAAAGCAATTGCTGATATTGGCGGTAGCAATGAAAACTGTCTAGCAGTAACTTGCGATGTCGGTAAGCCAGAGCAAGTCAAGAAATTATTTGCCGCCTTAAAAGAACGCTTTGGGCGAATCGACGTACTGTTTAATAATGCAGGCGTTGGTGCGCCAGCGATTCCGATGGAAGACTTGACATACGAACAGTGGATGAATGTTGTGAATTCAAATCTCTGCGGTGCCTTCTTGTGCTCCCAAGAAGCAATTCGCATGATGAAAGCGCAATCTCCACAAGGCGGCAGAATTATTAATAATGGCTCTATCTCTGCGCATGCTCCGAGGCCTATGTCAGCGCCTTATTCTGCCACTAAACATGGGATTAGCGGCTTAACAAAAACCATTGCGCTAGATGGTCGTCCATTTAATATTGCTTGCGGTCAAATTGATATCGGCAATGCAGCAACAGAAATGACAGAGCGTATGGCTGCTGGCATCATGCAGGCTGACCAATCCATCAAGGTTGAGCCCCGCATGGATGTAGAGCATGTTGGAGAGGCAGTACTGCACATGGCGCAACTGCCACTAGAAAGCAACATTCTTTCAATGACCATCATGGCGACCAAGATGCCTTTTATTGGTAGGGGTTAATTTCAATTTAGTATCACTGGGGTAGTTCATGAAAAATTTATATCGTCGTAAATGGCTTGGTCTTCTAATTACTACTGCATTATTACCAAGCTTTAATGCAATCTGCGCCCCAGAGAATGATTACCCAAATCGTCCAATCAAAATTGTGATTCCTTTTCCAGCTGGAGGTAGCACTGATGCCATGGCTCGCAATATTAGCCCAGCGCTCAGCAAAGTTCTTGGCCAATCGATTGTGATTGAAAATAAGTCTGGAGCATCTGGCACGGTAGGCGCAGACTTTGTTGCAAAGGCAGCTCCTGATGGTTACACTCTTCTTATGGGGACCTTACACCTCACGATTGCCCAATCCGTTTTCCCAAAACTGAATTACCGTATTGATAAAGATTTAATACCAATTGGAACTGTGGGCATGATTCCGAATGTTGTAGTGGTTAATGCATCTATTCCAGTCAATAACATCAAAGAATTGGTTGCTCTCACTAAAGCTAATCCTGACAAATACGACTACGCCTCAGTAGGGCCGGGTTCAGCTCACCACCTGATTGGGGAAATGTTCAAAATTAAGACCGGCGCCAATCTAACCCACATTCCTTATCGTGGAAGTGCGCCTGCCGTGGTAGATTTACTTGGAGGTCAAGTATCAGTGATGTTTGATACGATTCCTTCTGCCCTGCCTCACATTAAAGATGGAAAAATAAAAGCGCTCGCAGTAACAACTGCGAAACGTTCGAGCGTTCTACCAAACATACCCACCCTACTTGAATCTGGGATTGCAATAGACGTGGGCACCTGGAATGGTTTGATGGCACCTGCAGGCACTGATCAAGCCATCATTGACAAACTCAATCGTGCAATTGTGACTGTGCTGAACGATCCTGAGATGCGCAAACAACTACAAGCTCTTGGTATCGAACCAATGCCAAGCACTCCCGCCGAACTAAAGGCACGTATCAATAAAGAAATTGTTGATTACAGTAATTTGGCTAAAGAACTAAAACTCAGTGTTGAGTAGTTGAAAACTTAAGCAATCTTTTTCAGCGTTTTGATATAGCGCTGTGCATTCTTGACATAGCGCCCAGCAATGTCCTCAATACCAGCAATCTGCTCTGGACTTAATGTCTTTACTGCTTTAGCGGGTGAGCCAATAATCATTGAGCCATCTGGAAACTCTTTGCCTTCAGTAACCAGAGCTCCGGCACCAACTAAACAGTTCTTGCCAATCTTGGCGCCGTTCAAAATCACGGCACCAATGCCAATCAGGCTCCCATCTCCAATATGACAACCGTGTAGCATCACTTGATGTCCCACTGTAGCATTCTTACCAATAATGAGTGGGTAGCCAGGATCAGCATGCAGGACTGATGCGTCTTGGACATTAGTGCCTTCACCGATTTGAATGAGATCGTTATCAGCACGGATCACGACTTTAGGCCAGATGCTCACATTTTTATGGAGCTCTACCTTGCCAATGACCTCAGCACTCTGAGCAACCCAAGCGCCCTCGGATAGCTGAGGGGTCATTCCGTCTAGTTCAAATATAGCCATGACCCATTATAGGTATGAATCAGGCTATAGATAAAGACTGTGCAACTACCAATTAGGCTCGCGATCTGGAGTAGAGGAAATGCGGTGAATACTTAAATCAGCGCCTTCATATTCTTCCTCTTGGGACATCCGAATACCAAGAACTGCCTTCAGTATTCCGTAGACTATAAATCCACCAAGCAAGGCGATGCCCACACCAAGTGCGCTACCAATGAGTTGACCTGTAAAGGTGACCCCGCCAATACCACCCAGTGCTTTCGTTCCAAAAATACCAGCAGCTAATCCACCCCAAAGACCACATAGGCCATGTAAAGGCCAAACACCCAGAACATCATCAATCTTCCAGCGGTTTTGCACCAAGGTAAACATATAAACAAACAATGCGCCTGCAACTAAGCCAACGAATAATGCGCCAACCGGATGCATTAAATCAGATCCTGCGCAAACAGCAACCAAGCCTGCAAGCGGGCCGTTATATACGAAACCTGGATCGTTACGACCAACAATCCAAGCAGCGAGTGTGCCGCCGGCCATTGCCATTAATGAGTTCATAGCAACCAAGCCACTGATCTTATCGATCGTCTGTGCACTCATTACATTAAAACCAAACCAGCCTACTGTCAAAATCCACGCACCTAAAGCCAAGAAAGGAATGCTTGAAGGTGGATGCGCAGAAATTTGGCCCTCTTTGGTATAGCGCCCACGACGAGCCCCCAAGAGAATCACTGCTGGCAGGGCAATCCAACCGCCTACCGCATGAACAACTACTGAGCCTGCAAAATCATGAAACTCTTCGCCAGTCAAAGCTTTGATCCACGCTTGAATACCATAGTGCTGATTCCAGGCAATTCCTTCAAAGAAGGGATAAACAAAACCCACCAGCACAAATGTGGCGATTAACTGTGGATTAAATTTTGCGCGCTCTGCTATGCCGCCAGAAACAATTGCGGGAATAGCAGCAGCAAAAGTGAGTAAGAAGAAAAACTTCACTAGCTCATAACCATTTTTCTCGGCCAGCAATTCAGCGCCAGAGAAAAAACTCACACCATAAGCGATGCTGTATCCAATGAAGAAATACGCGATCGTTGAAACTGCAAAGTCAACCAAGATTTTGACCAACGCATTCACTTGATTCTTTTTACGAACCGTTCCCAATTCTAGAAATGCAAAACCTGCATGCATGGCAAGAACCATGATGGCGCCGAGCAAGATAAATAAAGTATCACTTCCTGTTTTCAAAATTTCCATTCAATTTCCCCTCTTGTTTTTTGCATCATTATGGGGAAGAATTAATCCCAAATAAGTGCAGATTGCACCTATTTAGTGCATTAAATAAGCTAATATATGCTTTATGATGATTTTTATACACCCAAGGGAAAGCTCATGAAGAAAGTCCTCGTTGTTTTAGCTGCTTTGACAGCATTTTCTGGCCTAGTCCAGGCTCAAGAAACCATCAAAGTACTCAGCACTCAAGAATTAGTTAACGATTGCAAGCTCCCCTCAACCCCAGAATCTCGTAGTTTTTGTATCGGCTTTACTACTGCTATTTATGAAACCTATTTAGCTACCCGCCACCCCCAAAGCGCCAAACCTTTTATTTGCGTTAAGCAACCCGCCCCAGCACGCGATGAAGTGATTGGTGATTTTGTAAAGTTTGCACAATCGAATCAACAGCTAGCTGATAAGCCAGCTGCAGGTGTGTTTTTAGGATTCATGGCTGCACGCTTTCCTTGTGCCAGAAAATAATTCACAGAACTTATCAAACCTAAAATATATGCAAAGGATCAATTGATATGAAAAAAATTATCGCAATTATCGTAGCAACTCTAGCTATCGCTGGCTGCTCAAATATGAGTAATACAGAACAACGCACACTTTCAGGCGCAAGCATTGGCGCAGCTGCTGGTGCAGTCGGTACAGCCATTTTCCACGGCAATCCTATTTGGGGTGCGGTTGGCGGTGCTGCTGTTGGTGCAGCTTCTGGTTATGTATACGATGCTTACAAGAAAGAGCAAGCAACACAATATAACTCTGGCTATAACGCTGGTAAAAATAATCAACCAGCTAAAGCGCCTAACTAAAACTCGCTCCACTGCAAAAAATAACCTAGCTCGTATTAATTTATAAGCTGGGTTTTTATTTGGATCTGCCCCGCTAAAGCTTTATGAATAGGGCACTTATTGGCAATCTCAATTAAGCGCTCTTTGTCTTCTGAATTAAGATTGCCAATCAACTGAATATCGCATGTAAATTTTTCAACATCGTCTAAGCGCTCAATATCAACGGTCACGATAGCATTTTCCAAGCTCATTGCTTTTCGACTAGCGTACATTTTTAAAGTCATACTTGTGCAGGCTGCTAAGGCAGCGCATAAGTATTCAGATGGGCTAGGCCCAGTTCCGCCCCCACCTTTACTCACCTGTGCATCAGATAAAAAATGTAAATCACCTACGCGCAATTTTTGCTGGAAGGGGCTTTGGCCAAACTGCGACTCTACTTTTCTCATAGTCACCTTGAGGAAATTAAATCATTCTGATTATTTACCTAAACTCAGATTTATGCTGAATGGGGTTTGCTTACTTTAGCAACTGTAGGTAACTGAGCTTTTTTCCAAGCACTAAACCCACCTTCTAGATGCGCTACCTTTGGGACTCCCATTCTTTGCAGCGTCTCAGTCGCTAAGGCAGAACGCCAAGCAGAAGCACAATAAAGAACCAAGCGTTTGCCTTCCCCAAAAATTGGCTTGTAATAAGGGCTATCTGGATCGACCCAAAATTCCAACATCCCTCTTGGGGCATGCATTGCATTTGGAATCATGCCTTCGCGCTCTAGTTCTCGAGCATCACGAATATCAATGAAAACCGTATCGGGATCCCCTAGTAAGTCTTGTGCTTTTTCTAGTGGAACTGTTTCAATCTGGGCCATTGCGTGTGCAATGAGCTCTTCATAGCCAATCTTTAATTTCACTAAAACCTCCTAATGTGATAATTTCTTAAAGCATTGAATCACCTGCTACCATTCTGCTATGAACTTTACCCCTACAGAACTTGGCGCCAGCATTATTTTTGCTATTGCAGTTTTACATACTTTTTGCACTGGTTATTTTGAGTCGCTGGCTAAAAACTCTAAGACTCATGCAGGCCTTTGGCACCTTCTAGGTGAGGTAGAAATTGTTTTTGGCTTTTGGGCTGCAATTTTGATCATTTTCATGTGTTTTATGAATGATTTAGATACTGCAAGAGCTTTTTTAGAAAAGCGTAACTTTACAGAGCCTTTATTCGTATTTGCCATCATGATTGTGGCAGGCAGTAAGCCCATTCTGTTTGTCTCTACTGAAGTTTTGCACATTCTTGCAAAAGGCCTGCAATTTGTTTTGCGTATTAAAAGTGCCCCGAGTCTATATTTCTTAGCACTAGCAATTACGCCATTATTAGGCTCACTCATAACCGAGCCCGCTGCCATGACATTAGCTGCATTTCTATTACGTGACCTGGTATACCGACACCAATGCTCCAAGAGCTTACTGTTTGGAACGCTGGGCGTGCTCTTTGTCAACGTCTCTATTGGCGGAACCTTAACCAACTTCGCTGCACCACCAGTACTGATGGTTGCCTCAACTTGGGAGTGGAGCTCAGCATTCATGTTTGCTAACTTCGGTATTGAGTCTTGTATTGCAATTTTTATTAATGCACTTGGAGCAACATTACTATTTCATCGTCAGCTTATCGAGCCAAACAGCAGTACTAAGCATGCCAAAATCCCACTCGTAGTGATCTTGATGCATTTACTATTTTTACTTGGCGTTGTGGTGTTTGCTCATGACCCCGTTATCTTTATGTGGATACTGTTGTTCTTCATTGGCTACACTACTGCTTACCCTAAACATCAAAGTCCACTAATCCTAAAAGAAGCTTTGCTAGTGGGATTTTTCTTAGGTGGATTAGTAGTCTTAGGTTCACTTCAAGGATGGTGGTTACAACCTATTCTTGGAGCAATGAGTCCTACTGCAGTCTTTTATGGCAGCCTTGCTCTAACAGCAATTACAGATAATGCAGCGCTGACTTATTTGGGATCTTTGGTCACAGGCACTTCCTTGGAGTTCAAGTTAGCCTTAGTGGGTGGCGCGGTTGCTGGCGGCGGACTCACTGTCATTGCCAATGCGCCCAACCCAGCGGGAATTGCCATCTTGCGGCATTACTTCCCAAATGGAACCGTCTCGGCCTTATACCTGCTAATAGCGGCACTGCCTCCCACAATAGTGGCAATTCTGGCCTATCGACTCCTATAGACAGTAAAATCTGAGCTTCGCCCCCAGTTATAAACCTGAGAACGGCATATGAAAAAGCTTTATATCAAAACCTTTGGCTGTCAAATGAACGAGTATGACTCGGGTAAGATGGCCGACCTCCTACATGCTAATGAAGGCATGGTCATGACTGATACGCCTGAAGATGCAGATGTCGTTCTTCTGAATACTTGTTCTATTCGAGAAAAAGCAGAAGATAAGGTCTACTCCGACTTAGGACGCTTACGTGAACTTAAGAAAACTAAACCTAATTTATTAATCGGTGTCGGAGGTTGCGTAGCTAGCCAAGAGGGGCAGCAGATTGTGAGTCGGGCACCCTATGTTGATGTTGTCTTTGGTCCACAAACATTGCACCGCCTATCAGATCTGCTTGCACAACGTCGCAAGACTGGCATTCCTCAAGTAGACATCTCCTTTCCAGAAATTGAAAAGTTTGATCATCTTCCCGCATCTCGCCAAACACGTGGGTCTGCTTATGTATCGATTATGGAAGGCTGCTCCAAATACTGTAGCTATTGTGTAGTTCCCTATACACGAGGTGAGGAAGTATCAAGGCCATTTGATGACGTGCTTACCGAGGTTGCAGGACTTGCAAGCAAAGGTGTTAAGGAGATTGTCTTACTTGGCCAGAACGTCAATGCCTATCTTGGGAAAATGGGAGGCACTGAAGAGATTGCTGACTTTGCTTTACTCATTGAATATATTGCAGACATTCCTGGAGTCGAGCGTATTCGTTTCACCACAAGCCACCCTAAAGAATTCACCCAACGTCTGATTGATGTGTATGCCAAAGTTCCTAAGTTAGTAAGTCATTTGCATCTGCCTGTTCAACATGGGTCTGACTCCGTACTATCTGCCATGAAACGAGGCTATACCGCGCTGGAATACAAAAGCATCATTCGCAAGATGCGAGTTGTACGACCTGATTTAACCTTATCGAGCGACTTCATTGTGGGCTTTCCGGGTGAGACTGAGGCCGACTTTGAAAAACTCTTGAAGATGGTTCGCGAACTCAAATTTGATAACAGTTTCTGCTTTATCTTTAGTCCTCGTCCAGGTACACCTGCAGCTAACCTCAGTGATGACACTCCATATGAAACGAAACTCAAGCGCTTGCAAACACTGTTAAGTCTTGTTGAGGAACAGGCTAATCAGATCAGCCAAAAAATGCTAGGTAATACTGAGAAGGTATTGATTGAAGGCTTAGCGAAAGATGGTGTTAATTTGCAAGGTCGTGCTGAAAATAATCGCGTTGTACATTTCATGGCGCCCGATCAAGAAATTGAATCACTGATTGGGCAAATGGTTGATATTCGCATTACCGAAGTCTTGAATTACACTTTACGAGGCGAGTTAGTCGAAGCCCATGCTCACTAAACTCACTATTGATATCCAATATGCAAGTCCAGCTATTGAGACTGCTGTATCTAAGGTCGCCTCAATCACTCTTATCAAAAAATGGGTAAAAGCTGCTACAGGCTATGGTGGTTTATTAACACTACGTTTTGTGAATGCTTCAGAGGGTAAGAAGCTGAACTTTACTTTTCGCAAAAAAGATTACGCTACTAATGTCTTAACTTTCCCATACGAACTTTCTAAAAATACTTTGGCTGCAGATATTATTTTTTGTCTTCCCATTATTCAAAAAGAAGCAAAAGAGCAAAACAAGTCTTTAAAAGCGCATTTAGCTCACCTCATCGTGCATGGCTGCCTTCATGCCCAGGCTTATGATCATGAGACAAAAAAGGACGCAGGAAAAATGGAAGCGCTCGAGCTCAAAATTTTGTATCAGCTAGGCTTTGCAAACCCCTATCTAGCCCAGTAAATCATAATCTGATATGTATTTATCGATTTAACTTATTTCTACGCTATTCTTAGATCATGCCTGACCCTAATAAATCCCTTTTAAATCGCTTAGCTAATTTTTTAACACCGCTACCAACAAAGCCTAGCGAGCGCCGTCGAGAATTAATTGCCACCCTGCGTGAAGCGCAAGCTGAAGGTCTAATTGATGCTGATGCGCTCTCCATGATTGAAGGTGTATTTCAAGTTGGCGAACTTTGTGCGCGAGACATATTAGTGCCACGCGCCCAAATCGATTGGATTGATATCAACCTACCTCTTTCTGAATTAATTAAAACGGTCATTGAAGCAGCGCACTCTCGCTTTCCAGTGTTTGAGGGTAGTCGAGATAACGTGATTGGCATCTTATTGGCCAAAGATTTACTACGTCACGTAACAGAAAAAGATTTCCAAATACGTGACTGGCTTCGTCCAGCAGTTTTCATTCCTGAGTCAAAGCGCTTAAGCGTGCTCTTACGTGATTTCAAAGATAATCGCAATCATTTAGCCGTTGTAGTCGATGAATATAGTGGCATTGCAGGAATCATTACTATCGAAGATGTGCTTGAACAAATCGTTGGCGATATTGAAGATGAGCACGATATCGATGAAGAGGCTGACAATATCATTTCTCTTGATAACGGCGACATCAGAGTAAAAGGTATAACCGAACTCGAACAATTAAATGAAGCGCTCGGCACTAAATTTGCAGTAGAAGATATTGAAACTGTGGCTGGTCTTGTCGTCCAGCGCCTAGGTCGCGTTCCAAAAATTGGCGAACTCATCACAATCGATGGTATTGAGTTTGAAGTACGGCGTGCCGATCCAAGGCAAGTTCACATTCTGCTGGCACGCCAAATAGCCAAAGCCCTTGACTGAGAAATATCTTGGTTGATCTGCATTCTGGCAATACCCATCGAAGTACTAATGCCTTAGCGCCCATCACGCTATTATTTTTAGGCACATTAATCGCTCTAGCGGCGGAGCTTGCTTACGGTGGCTGGGTTCAGATTCCAATGCTGAGTCTTGTTTGGTGGCGTCTAAGCCTGCTAAAAGATTACTCACTCAAACAGTATTTTTTCTTGAGCCTAGCATTCGGAATTGCTTATTTTGTTGTGGGTCTTTGGTGGCTCTATATCAGCCTACATGATGTAGGTGGCATGAATGCCTCACTCGCCTGCATTGCAGTTTTTTTACTTTCTACATATGTTGCTTTTTATTTCTCAATCGCGTGTTTATCAATTCGACTTTTTAAAACATCTTATCTGTCAGGCCTACTTTTAGCATCGAGTTGGGTCCTTAGCGAATATCTGCGCGGAGAATTATTCACAGGATTTCCATGGATGGGCTTGGCTGAAACACAAGTCAACGGACCATTTGCATCCACGGCACCATTCCTGGGCGGGCCTGCTTGTACTTTTTTGGTGATCTGGACTTCTTGGGAAATTTTCCAACTCAATAAGCGCTTCAAAATTAGCCTCATTAGCATTGCAGCCGTCATAACGATTTCACAGCTGGCAGGATTTGCTTCTTTTACCAAACCTTTTGGCGAACCGATTAGTATTCGCCTGATACAGGGGAATTTTGAGCAAAGCCTGAAATTTAATCCTTTAGAAATCAATCGGCAAATTGATTTCTACGCAAGTGAAATCAAAAGAGAGCCTGCTGATCTTGTCATCATTCCTGAAACTGCATTTCCCTGGCCCCAAAATAATCTTCCAGCTGGCTTAATTAATTACCTACAAGATTTTTCAAATACTAGCTCAAGTAATCTTTTGCTAGGTTTAATTGGTGAAGTTACCACCGATCAAGGCCTGCAATATACAAACCGGGCAACTGGATTGTCCCCAAATATTCCTTCATACCAATACGACAAATCTCACTTAGTTCCTTTTGGTGAATTCATCCCTCTAGGCTTTCAATGGTTTGTTCAGGTACTTCATGTACCCATAAGTGAACTAGCTAGAGGAAATCTTAAGCAAGCGCCTTTTAATATTTTGCGCAAGGATCAACCTACAATTCATGCTGCCATAACGATATGTTATGAGGATGTATTTGGTGGTGAGTTAGCCTCTCGCATTAAAAATAGTGAGGCGCCAGTTAACTTGCTGATTAATATGACCAACCTTGCCTGGTTTGGCCAGTCACAAGCACCAACACAACAGCTGCGCCTATCTCAAATGCGGTCTCTCGAAACAGGTCTACCAGCCTTACGTGCTACCAACACTGGCATTACGGCAGTCTTGGGCGCCGATGGAAAGATTCTTACAGCCCTCCCTGAATTTACCCAAGCAAGCTTAAGTGCTCAGGTTCAACCTTACTCAGGCAAAACTCCCTATGTCATTTGGGGTAATTTCCCAATTTTGAGCATTTCTTGCCTTCTGCTGATCTGGGGTCTGATTCGTCATCGATATTTTTAGTCATTTTTTGACTCTATCCCCCGCTAGCCATGTAAAATCAACGGCTTAGCCAGGTTAATCATGCTTACTTTTCAGCAAATCATTCTCAAACTTCAGGATTATTGGGGCCAACAAGGTTGTGCCCTACTGCAACCCATCGACCTTGAGGTCGGCGCAGGCACATCTCATACCGCAACTTTCCTTCGTGCTATTGGTCCAGAACCCTGGAAGGCAGCTTACGTGCAACCATCTCGTCGACCTAAGGATGGTCGCTATGGAGAAAATCCAAATCGACTACAACACTACTACCAGTATCAAGTGGTTCTAAAGCCAGCCCCAGAAAATATTCTTGACCTCTATCTTGGATCACTAACAGCACTAGGTCTTGATCTCCAAGAAAACGATGTACGCTTTGTAGAGGACGACTGGGAGAACCCTACGCTTGGCGCTTGGGGGCTTGGTTGGGAGGTTTGGTTAAATGGTATGGAAGTGACTCAGTTCACCTATTTTCAACAAGTGGGTGGCCTAGATTGCAAGCCTGTTCTTGGCGAAATTACTTATGGCATTGAACGTTTGGCAATGTACATCCAAAATTGTTCTAATGTTTATGACCTTGTTTGGACAGATGGTATTTCTTATGGCGATGTGTATCACCAAAACGAAGTGGAGCAATCTTGCTATAACTTTGAGCATTCAAATACTGAATTTCTGTTTACAAACTTTGCAAATTATGAGAGTGAAGCAAAACGCTTGATAGAAGTCCCCCTTGCTTTACCAGCATATGAGATGGTTCTCAAGGCAGCACATACTTTTAATTTACTTGATGCACGTGGTGCTATTTCAGTAACTGAACGCGCAGCCTACATTGGCCGCATTCGCAACCTTTCTCGCTCAGTAGCTCAAGCTTATTTTGAGTCTCGTGAGCAGTTAGGCTTCCCAATGTGTCAACGTCAAGCCAAAGCTTAGACACCCAGATCCAAACAATCTATTTATGAGCAAAAGTAATTCACCTTCACAGTCTGCCACTTTATTGATTGAAGTATTGACTGAAGAATTGCCACCGAAATCACTACGTCGATTGGGCGATGCATTTAGTGAAGGCATCTTTGCTGCTCTAAAAGCTGCTAGTTTAGTAAGCGAATCATCAAGTGTAACTAGCTTTGCTACGCCACGTCGCCTTGCGGTTCAAGTAAGTGATGTTCTAAATATTGGACCCAATCACCCAGTACGTGAAAAACTTTTGCCAACTAGCATCGCCTTTGATACTGCTGGTAAAGCTACGCCGCCATTACTTAAAAAATTAGGCGCACTTGGTTATCCTGATATCGACATCACCACCCTCGAAAAATCAGGCGAAGGTAAAAATGAAGCACTCTTCCTGAATGTGATTGCTAAGGGTGCAGCACTAGAGCAAACCGCACAAGTAGCGCTTGAACAAACACTCAGTAAATTGCCGATCGCTAAAATGATGCATTACCAAGTGCTCCAAAAAGATGGCCAGCTAGCAGATGTTCAATTTGCACGCCCAGCCCATCGGATTATTGCTTTGCATGGTGATCGGACTCTGAATATCAACGGTTTAGGGATTCATGCAGATAACCAGACTGAGGGGCATCGTTTTCTAGCGCCAGGCATCGTGACGATCACTTCTGCAGACCAATATGAGCATGATCTACAAACCAAAGCCAAGGTAGTACCTAGTTTTAGTCAGCGTAGAGATCAAATCAAATCTGCTCTACTAAAAGCAGCTAGCAATGACCTAGTCTTAATGCCTGATAGCTTATTGGACGAAGTGACTGCTCTCGTTGAATGGCCTGCTATCTATGAATGCCACTTTGATCAAGAATTCTTAGAAGTACCGCAAGAATGCCTAATTTTGACGATGCAAACTAATCAGAAATACTTTGCATTAACCGATCAGGAAGGCAAGTTACGCAATCGCTTCTTAATTGTTTCCAATATTGAAACCATTAAGCCCGACGCTATCATTGCTGGCAATGAACGTGTTATACGCCCACGCCTTGCAGATGCACGCTTTTTCTTTCAACAAGATCAAAAACGTTCTTTAGCCTCTCGTGTTGCTGATCTTGGAAAAGTGGTTTATCACAATCAATTAGGTAGCCAACTAGAGCGCACCAAACGTGTTCAAACTCTTGCTATTGATATTGCGAAAATGCTCAAGGCTGATGAAAAACTAGTAAGCCGTGCTGCAGAAATTGCTAAGACTGATTTACTAACTGATATGGTCGGCGAATTCCCTGAGCTGCAAGGCATCATGGGCCGCTACTATGCAACGCACGATGGTGAAAATCCTGAGGTAGCTAGCGCATGCAGTGAACACTATATGCCCCGCTTTGCAGGGGACAAGTTGCCACAAACACAGACTGGTACGATTCTGGCCATTGCCGATAAGCTAGAAACCTTAGTGGGTATATGGGGCGTTGGCCTTGTGCCAACCGGCGATAAAGATCCCTATGCATTGCGTCGTCATGCATTAGGAATTTGTCGTCTACTCCTGGAAAAGAATTTTTCTTTAAGCTTACCCGAGCTAATTGAATTAGCTCGCGCACAGTTCTTACAAAAAGATATTCAAGAAAAAGCAAATCCTGCTGCTATTTATGAATTCATAATCGATCGCTTGCGCGCTTACCTACGTGATCAATCAGTTTCAGGAAAGCCATTCACCAGTGCTGAAATCGATGCCGTACTTAGCCAAAATCCAGCACAAATTAATGACTTGATCCAACGCTTAACTGCATTGCGTGAATTTAATGCTCTGGCCGAAGCCACTCAACTTGCTGCTGCAAATAAACGAATTAGCAATATCCTCAAGAAAACAACGACTACTATTCCACCAAAATGCTCTAGTAAGTTATTGCAAATTCCTGCAGAAGCCTCTCTTTATAAAGCCTTAGAGAACATTACTCCTGCCCTCGATGCCGCTTATGAAAAACGTCAATTTGTTGAACTCCTAAAAGCATTGGTTGCCTTAAGCGCACCTATTGACCAGTTCTTTGCTGATGTCATGGTGATGGATCCCAATCCTGAGTTACGAGATAACCGCCTGGCCCTCCTGCAACAACTTCACCAGAAAATGAATCTCATTGCCGATCTCGGCAAATTAGCATGAGTATCAGCTCCTATAAACTCATCATCCTTGATCGCGATGGCGTGATTAATGAAGATCGTGACGATTATGTAAAATCTGCTGAGGAATGGGTTCCACTGCCAAGAAGCTTGGAGGCAATAGCCTTACTAAATCAAGCAGGCTATCAAATCGCAATTGCTACCAATCAATCTGGCTTATCTAGGGGTTATTTTGCGATTAATGATTTGCATGCTATGCATAGCAAAATGGATAAACTCCTGCAGCCATTAGGCGGTCGTATTGATAGCATCTTTTTTTGCCCCCATCTAGATTCTCACGGCTGTGATTGCCGCAAGCCTGCACCCGGTCTCATAAAAGAGATTGCTTTACGCTATAAAAAATCTGACAGTGCTCAGCCTCTCTTAGGCGTACCCATTGTTGGTGACTCCTTGCGCGATCTACAGGCTGGTATTGCACTAGGTGCTTCACCCCACTTAGTACTCACTGGCAAAGGTCAAAAGACTTTAGATCAGGGAAACTTGCCTGAGGGTACGCTGATTCACGCTGATCTCATGGCGTTTGCAACTGCAATCCTAGAGAGTAAGGTTTAGAGAAAATATGATTTATGTACGCTCTATCCTCTTTATTTTATTTCTGCTCATTTTTACGCCGATTTGGTCAGTGTTATGCATGCTTGCGTTTCCTTTCCTGAGCCCAGAAAACCGTTATAGCTTCATCGGCCTTTGGAACAAAATCGTTATTTGGCTCTTGTGGCATCTGTGTCATATCCGCTATGAAATTCGGGGCATGGAGCATATGTATGCAGTACTTGATCAACCAGTGATTATTCTTAGCAAGCATCAGTCCGCTTATGAAACGATTGCTTATATTGCGCTCCTTCCAAAACAGCTTTGCTTTGTTTTTAAACGTGAATTACTTTGGATTCCATTTTTTGGCTGGGCTTTAGCTTTACTGAAGATGATTCACATTAATCGCGCTAATAAGCAAACAGCAGCGCTCTCAGTTGCCAGCCAAGGTCGTAAACGTCTGGGCGAAGGTAAGTGGATCATGCTTTTCCCAGAGGGCACTAGAACACCGAGGGGCTCTACTAAACCTTATCGTAAAGGTGGTGCACGCCTTGCAAGCGCTACCGGTGCATTAGTTATTCCCATTGCACATAACGCTGGTAATTTCTGGCCTAAGAACAGCTTCTTAAAGCAACCTGGCACAGTCATCTTTTCTATTGGGCCAGCAATTGTTTCTGAGGGGAAATCTGGCGAGGTTCTACAACAGGAAGTTGAGGGCTGGATCGAATCAGAAATGCGAGTCATCGACCCTGTAGCTTACAAATAAGCCTGCTTTAAGAGGCTAATACTTTAGCCCACTCAATATAGCGCTCCACAGCAATATCTTGCGCTCTGGCTTTTAATTCAACCTCACTCATTCTCAATCTCTCTGAGAACGCTTGTAAATTAGTACGTAGCATTTTTCTTCTTTGAGAGAAGGCTGCCGCAACAAGCTGTTCTAGAGCTCTCCACTGAGCATCATTCAAATTGAAATCTTTGCGTGGAATCATCCGAACTACTGCAGAGTTTACTTTTGGCTGTGGCTCGAAGGCTTCGGGAGGAACCTCTAAGACAAGCTCCATATCGTAGCGAGCCTGGAGCATCACAGATAGCCGACTGAAATCTGAGCTTCCCGCCTTTGCTACCATCCGCTCAACAACTTCAGCTTGCAGCATAAATATTTGCTCATCAATTTGTGTGGCAGCTGCAATAAGATGAAACAATAATGGTGAAGAAATGTTGTAAGGTAAATTACCCACTACCTTACAAAATCCTTTTTTGCTAGAACGATTATTGGCCCACTCTAGGAAATCAAACTGCAAGGCATCACCCTCAATGACTGTTAAGCCCTTGAGATTTTGCTGCTTCCAATAAGCGACTAGGTCGCGGTCAATTTCAAGAAGATCAAGTTGATCGAGGTTGCGGAGTAAGGGCGTTGTCAAGGCGCCAAGTCCAGGACCAATCTCAATCACGTGCATATCTGGGCCAGGGTTAATTAAGGCTACGATGGAATAAATAATTCCGTCATCTTGCAAAAAATTTTGGCCAAAACGTTTGCGTGCACGATGCATTACTTAGTTTCGGTTTCTTTTATTTAAAGCGAGTTCATAAGCTAAACGGAGTGCCTCCAGCATGCTGCCAGAATCAGCAATCCCTTTCCCAGCGATATCTAGGGCAGTTCCATGATCTACTGAGGTCCGGATAATTGGTAGACCTAAAGTCACGTTCACGCCACCACCAAAAGTGACGAATTTAAATGGGGCCAAACCCTGGTCGTGATACATCGCTATGAATACATCGACATGTTCAAGTGCAGCAGCATCAAACATAGTATCCCCAGGATAGGGCCCAGAAACCTGTATTCCCTGCTGTTTAGCGGCCTCAATTGCGGGTGCAATTATGTCAATCTCTTCGCGCCCTAAATAGCCAGATTCACCAGCATGCGGATTTAAGCCAGCGACCCGAATCACTGGCTTAGATATATCGAATTTTGTGTGCAAATCTTGGTTCACTATCTGAATAGTTTCAAGTAAGGACTTATAACTCAAAGAGGCTGATACCTCCTTTAAGGGGAGATGGGTGCTTACTAGAGCAACTCTTAAATCTCTGCGGGATTTGATCCCCAGAAACCCTGCGGGCAATGGAGCGCACAGCAGCATAACAACATGTGACGTATTGGAGCGTTGCGCTAAATACTCTGTATGGCCAGTAAAAGGGATACCTGCACTATTAATCAAACTCTTTTGAACAGGGCCTGTAACCATTGCATCGAAATCCCCATGCATACACGCATCACTAGCTCGATCTAGAAGACTAAGAACATATTGAGCGTTAGCAGGATTTAATACTCCTGGGTCTGCAGGCGAAGCTAAGGGCATTGACTCAATCTTGAGACGATCCAGTGTGCTGCTATTTTTTTCTGAAGAATCTTTAAATAAGGCTGCGTTGCCCAATAAAGTGATCTGTGCGTTAGGCTGCTCACCCAAAAAATCCTTTGCTGCAGCCAGGGAGACTTCAGGTCCCACACCGGCTGGTTCACCAGTGCTAACGATGAGCTTAACGGGGTGCGACACTAGCTGCATCATCTACGTTCAAGATTTTGACAGTTGCCGTATCGCGTAATTCACGCACCCAATCCTGATAAGCCTGATCAAATTTTCTTTCACGAATTGCTGCGCGAGCAAACTCTCGCTGCTTTTCTACTGTCAACTCTGCTTCACGACGCTCTAAGACCTGAATCAAATGCCAACCAAACTCAGATTTAACCGGATTACTTACCTCACTAATCTGAAGTCGATTCATTGCCTGCTCAAACTCAGGCACCAAATCTCCAGGACCCATCCAACCCAAAATCCCGCCATTTGGTGCCGATCCATCCTCAGAATATTTTTTAGCCAATTCACCAAAATCAGCAGTCTTAGCACGGACTTGGTCACGATATCCTTGCAAACGCCTCTCAGCATCTTGATCAGTTAAGCCCGGTCTATTTTTCAATAAAATATGGCGAGCCATAGTTTGCGTAATGGGGATATTTTGGGGCGTAGTAGATGCCGGCTCTTGTGGTGCGGCCTGCTGCTGGACAGGGGCTGCACTAATTGCGCGACGGTCTAAAACTTTGAGGACATGATATCCCGCAGGACTCTTTACAACAGCATTAGCAACTTGTCCGCTACCTGTATTACGAATGGCCTCATAAAATAATTGCGGCAAACGATCAGGCGTGCGATAACCTAATTCTTGAAACTTAATTTTAGGATTTTCTTTTGCAGCAGCGGCACCAAGCTGTAAAAAATCTACGTCCCCTTTTGCTTTGCCCAATAAAATCTCAGCTTGTTTCTTTCCTTCAGCTTGAGCACCAGCGCCAGCACCAGCGTCCACCGGAATAAAAATCTGCGCGATATCAATTTCTTCAGGCGCACCTTTTGCTGGGGGTTCAGAACGTGGCGTACCAGCGCCAGCCATAGCACGCATACGATCAGCAATGAAATTATCTATCTCCGCATCTGAAATCTTAATCTTTGAATCTACTGAACGCTCTCGATATCGGCTCACGACAATATCATCACGTAATGTCTCTTTATAACGCTCAAATGACATGCCTGTAGAAATGACCTTTTCCTTAAATTCAGCGTAACTTAATTTATTTTTAGCGGCAAGATCGCTAATAATTTTATTTAACTCTTTATTGGTAACTAATATGCCTTCTTGCTCGGCATTTTGTAGTTGTATTTTTTCAATTATTAAACGCTCAAAAACCAGTTGTCGTAAATTAGCAGCATCTGGTAACTTGGAGCCCTGCTTCTGCAGCATTACAATTCGGTCATCAATTTCTTTGCGAGTGACATAGCCAGTATTAACTACTGCAGCAACGCCATCGATATTACGAATCTTACTATCTGTTGCATTGCTAATTTTTGGCAAATCTTGAGAACAAGCAATGCTGGCAAAAGAAATGCTCCCAAAAATAAAGGTAGCAATCAAAATTTGTTTCAAACTGCTTCTATAAAACATCATTGATAGTTCTCATATACTGAAGGGGGAATTGGCTTTGAAGTAGGCATATATCCAGGCACATTTAGCCTCATGATATCAACTGGATTGCTCCCAGCACCAGCAAAGCCCCTAAATTCTATTTGGAAGAGTATTTGAGTCGTAGTGATCTGGGAGGTATTTAGCATTTGTGAATATACGCTACGGAAGGTCCAGCAATCTCTTGTCCACTCTAAGCCAACTAAAGTATTTAATGTTTTAGTAGTTAATGCATCATAACCATAGCGCCCCAATACTGATACCTCCCGGGTCAGAGGCCATTGGCCAGAGATATTGTATTGATCGGTTGTAGTTGCAGATGGAACATAAGACTGATTATTTTGTACCGACGCTTGGACGGGTGGCGTCCAGACGTTACGCCAACCAAAATTAAGGCTTCTACCAGGCGTTGGGCGCCAACTACCGCCTACTGTAGTTTGTACAAGGCGATTAAGCTGAGTGTTGTACTGTCCAAACATATCAGCACTAAAGTTTCCAAGCAAGCGGACAGAACCTGAACCCAAAGTATCGGAGTAAGTTGTGGGATTAACAATATTACCGTTTAAGCCAACCTTTTGGCCGGTGAATTGTTGTTGTTGTGCCAACGTGACATTAGCTCGTTCACTACCAGTATTTGCCTCAATCATTCTACTCGTGATACCCACAGTTGCTGCATTTATATCAGCGATACGATCATTCCCAATAAATGTATTTTCAGCAAATATTTGCGATACACCAAAGCCGGCAGCCGCCGAATCGAAATTTGGTGTCTGTGCTTGACTTTGATAAGGGGTATAAACGTAAAAAGCTCTTGGCTCCATTGTTAGTAACATGTCACGTCCAAAGAAACCTTTTAGCTCAGCTGCTTCTCGTTCAAATGCCATACCAGAATCTAGGCTAAATGTTGGAATGGTGAAGCCCTGCGCTGGTGCCGCCCCAACATTATTAAATGGAGTAGCGTTGTAATTATTGGATTGAATACTTACCTTAGGGGTTATGTAATATCCGGAGGTAATCTGCGGGAGAGACATTGCCCCTTTAACTACTGTTCTATCCGCCTGGCTGTATACACCAGGTGCGGTAGCAGCTAAATGCCCCTGAATGTTGTATGCAAAACGTGTGAAGTCCGTAGAAAATGATGTTGCAGGTCCAGTTGGCAAGGTTAGATACTTACCGCTAGCGTCTGAAGCAGCTGGAGTTGTGCGATTATTGTAAGCAGCAGTAATGTTTGGCACAACGTTATATGGCGCCTGCACAGTAACGGTAGGATCTGGCTGTAGTGTTTGAAACGTCAGAGCTCTTGCAGTGACATTCCAGTTGCTTAAACTTCCTGTAAGCGCCTTGCTTGTTCCAACTTCTTGTCGGAACTGATTAGTTACTGCTCCAGCAATACTTTGCGAAAACTGCGTTGGATACAAATTATCTGAAACCCTAGCGACGTTCGCATAACCTGACCATGACCCAGGAAGCGGCACCCCACCAGGCCCAACCCCGCCACCAAATATTTGTCGTTGCTGCCAGTCATACCTCCATCGATCAGTACCGGTTTGCTTATCATAGGGCAAATAATCGCCAGCTACAGTTCCTGAATATTTTGTGTCCAAGAAACGATACTGCGCACCCAACATCGTTCCACGCTGATTCATATAACGAGGCATCAATAACAGGTCACGATTAGGCGCAATATTGACGTAGTAGGGCTGCGTAATATCTAAGCCATTGTTTGAGTTGTACCCCGCAACTGGCGCCAAAATACCTGTTCGGCGTTGTCCACCTGTAGGCGCTGTGAAATAAGGAACATAGGCAATCGGCACATCAAAGAATCGCATTACTCCATGGGTACCAGTCATCTCTTTTTGCTCGTTATCAATTTCCAAGCTACTCACAGTGAAATACCAATCCATATTTTCTGGGGTACAAGTGGTGTAGGTTGCCTTATCGAAAACAAATATGTCTGGGCCCTCAATTGTTAGTTTTTGTGCAGTTCCACTTCCACGAGTATCGCGAAGCTCATAAGCTGGCATTTCCATGGCGCCTTCACGCGCATCCACTTTAAATTGCCCTTTGGGGCCCCTGAAGGTCACATTTCCTTTTGAGAGTTCAGCATTACCAAGTAAATCTGCAATATCGGTATCTGGGTTGTAAGTGATTTCATCGGCTTTCAGGACTGCACCATTACGGCGAATTTGAGCGCGCCCTTTCAAGTGCATATCACGCTCGACCACACCATCAATTGAGTCGCTGGATGTAAATGTCAGTGCTTTACCATCTTCAATTGGCTTTCCTACGCGCAGCTGATCATCTAACTTTAAAATTGTGATATTTCCACGGTCTGGCAATAAAACAGTATTGGGATTCGACTGCGAAACTGCGGGCAATGGCGCAGGGGCCTGCGCCCGAATCGGGAGTGCGAGCTGAAGCAATATCACCCCCATAATTACGCGCGGGGTTATAGCTAAAAAAAGAGGGGCGCAAAGGCCGGCGCGACGGCGATAATGACTCATGGATCCAGACCAGCCTTATTATACGAATCGACCATGACTGACTCTCGCTTAAACAACCTTCGTAGCTGGCTACAAGCTCTAGAGCCTAGCTGGCAATTAGATCTAGACACTTTGGCTCCAGCCTCAGCAGATGCGAGCTTTAGACGCTATTTCCGCATTACGTCCCAAAAGCCTAATTTCCAGACTCTCATCGTAATGGATGCACCCCCTCAGCATGAACCTTTGGATGCGTTTATTCGAGTTGATTTGTTGCTCTTTGCGGCCGGATTAAATGTTCCAAAAATACTTGAACAAAATATTGGAGAGGGCTTTCTTTTATTAAATGATTTGGGTAAGAAAACCTATCTCGCGGAACTTAATAGCGAAAGTGCAGATCATCTATATAAAGATGCGACTCATGCCTTAGTACAAATGCAATTAGCCAGCAAACCGAATATATTACCAAACTATGACCAAGCACTATTGCAAAGAGAGCTAGACTTGTTTCCTGAATGGTATTTGAAGAAGCATCTCAATATTCAACTAAGTGATCTACAGCAATCTCAACTTAATCAATCTTTTGAATTCATTATTGAAAATAATCTAGCGCAAGCAAAGGTCTATGTTCATCGGGATTACCATTCACGTAACTTAATAGTGACTGAAAAAAATAATCCAGGCGTAATCGATTTTCAAGATGCCGTTTATGGCCCCATTACTTACGACGCCTCCTCTTTATGGCGCGATGCCTATATCGCATGGCCTGAAGACCGCGTGATTGATTGGGTTATTAAATTCTGGGAAGAGGGTCGCAAAGCTGGGCTACCCATGCCGAATGATTTTGGTCAGTTCTATCGTGATTTTGAGTGGATGGGCTTACAGCGCCACCTGAAAGTTCTTGGTATTTTTGCAAGGCTATTTCATCGTGACGGTAAAGATGGCTACCTCAAAGATATTCCCTTGGTATTGGAATATGCTATCGCTACCGCTAATCGCTATATTGAACTGAAACCATTGGCGCGCATTTTGGAGTCAACTCGCCAAAGCAAAGAATGATGAACCAGATCAACCCTCTTCCTTGTTTCCTACTTGCAGCCGGTAGAGGTGAGCGGATGCGCCCACTCACTGATAACTTACCCAAACCATTACTAACTATTCAAAATAAATCATTACTAGCATGGCATCTTGAAGGCATTGCTAACTCAGACATCCAAAAGGTTGTCATTAACCACGCATGGCTTGGAGAAAAAATTGAGCAGAGTCTAGGAGATGGCCATCAATTTGGTTTAGATATTCAGTACTCGCCTGAGGGTACTGCCCTAGAAACTGCTGGGGGTATCTGTAAAGCTCTCCCCTTACTTTGCCCCGAAGATTATTTTTTAGCAATCAATGGCGATGTTTTTACCCCAAACCTACCTATCAAAACACTTTTAAAAGTTGCTTCTAAACTGCGAAGCGACCCTAGTCAACCATTAGCCCACCTTTTAATGGTCCCAAACCCAGTCCAACACCCAAATGGAGACTTCTATCTCAAAGACTCCATAGTTAGCGATGAATCATCCATAGGCGCAGAAAAACTCACTTTTTCGGGGATCGGGATCTATCACAAGGATCTCTTTAGAGGGCTAGAAATAGGCGTCTCTGCCAAACTGGCACCCCTACTAAAGGAAGCTATGACGCAAAATAAAGTGTCTGGTGAAAAATATACCGGTCCATGGCACGATGTAGGGACTCCACAACGCTTACAAGAGCTCAATGCAGCTTATGAATAACAAGATTTATCAAGAACGCAGAAATGCACTAGCAAAAAAAATCTACGCTAAATCTGGCGGCGGTATTGCAGTCATCTCTACTGCGCCCGAGCTAGCCCGTAATCGCGATAGCGAATTTCCCTATCGCCATGACAGTGATTTCTTTTACTTAACTGGCTTTGAAGAGCCGGGTGCAACCTTGGTAATGGCAATAACAGGTAGTGGCAAAACCTATGAACTTCAATCCCATTTATTTTGCAGACCAAAAGATCCTGAACGTGAAATTTGGGATGGTATTCGTCTTGGGCCTGAGGCCGTACCAACAGCGCTTGGCATTGAATACGCACACAGTAATCATGAACTTGATCACAAACTAGGCGAGCTACTAGCTAGTCAAGATGCTATTTATATCCGCTTGGCTGAGAGTGCAGAAGCAGATCGTCGCTTGCGTCATTGGATGAAGCAAGTCCGAGTTCAGGCACGTTCGGGTATTAACCCACCATCAGAACTCCATGATGTTGAAACACTCATTCATGAGATGCGCCTCTTTAAGGACGTGAATGAAATTGATACGATGCGTCGTGCTGCAGCCATCTCTGCGCGCGCCCATATTCGGGCGATGCAAATGTGCAAACCTGGTATTCGTGAATACCAACTCGAAGCAGAATTACTGCATGAGTTCCGCAATAGTGGCGCGCAAAGTGTTGCCTATAACAGCATTGTTGCAAGTGGTGCCAACTCTTGCATCTTGCACTACCGTGCCGGTTCAACAGAATTACGCAGTGGTGAACTGTGCTTGATCGATGCAGGTTGTGAGCTAGATGGATATGCATCTGATATCACACGCACTTTTCCAGTCAATGGAAAATTTACAGGTCCTCAGCGCGCGCTCTACGACATCACTCTGGCTGCACAAGAGGCAGCAATTGCAATTACCAAGCCAGGCAATACTTTTATACAGCCTCACGATGCCGCGCTCAAAGTGCTTACCCAAGGATTGCTTGATGAAAAGCTACTCAAACTTTCTGAGCTGGGCTCACTAGAGAATGCAATCGAAACTGGTGCTTATCGTCGCTTCTATATGCACCGTACTTCACACTGGCTAGGCATGGATGTGCATGATGTTGGCTCTTATCGTGAAGACAGTGAAAGTCTCCTGAAAGAAGAAAAACCTTGGCGAATCTTGAAAAGCGGTATGGTTATTACGGTTGAGCCAGGCCTTTATGTAAGGCCTGCTGCTGATGTTGATGAGACTTTCTGGAATATTGGTATTCGAATTGAGGATGACGCAGTCATCAATGAATCTGGCTGCGAATTAATCTCTCGTGGTGTACCAGTGAAGGCTGATGAAATCGAAGCAACCATGAAGAATTCCTAAATTCAAATCATGAGTGCGCTCAATTGTGACATCTTGATTCATGGAGGCGGGCCAGTGGCCCTAGCTTGCGCTGCCTGGACTCTCCAAAAGTTTCCAGATGCAAAACTGTTGCTGATTGATCGAAACCCAGTGGATGATGCTGATCTGGCTGCGGCCGATAGTCGGGGCATCGCCCTATCTCACGGCAGCAAACTCTTACTAGACACTATTAATGCGTGGCCAAAAGATTGTGCTGATATTCATCGTGTGCATGTTTCACAAGCTGGTCGCTTTGGTCGTTCATTAATGACACGGGAAGAGCTCCATCAAGATGCCTTGGGGCACATCATTCGCTATCGTGATATTCACATCACATTACGCCAGGCGCTAAGAGTAATCCAGGCTAAGAGCCCTCATTTTGTTTGGCAGCACATCAATAAAGAAGAGACGCCAGTCAACATCCATTCTCAATGTATCGTGCATGCAGAGGGCGGCCTATTCACAAAACAGGATTGGGTTGAATCTGGTCGCGACTATGGACAATCAGCCTTAGTAGGTTTAATTGAGGTAGAGAACGCAGCTCCCCACCAGGCTTGGGAACGCTTTACATCTGAAGGACCATTGGCAGTTTTACCAAGTCATTACGGTCCTCATATTTTGAACCTAGTATGGTGCGGATCACCTGAGTCTTCGCAATATCGCCTCCAATTAAGTGATGCTGATTTTCTGAAATCATTACAAGGCGAGTTTGGCTCACGCATTGGTCGCTTTTTAAAAATTCAAGATCGTCGCCTATATGAGTTAGGCCTCAACTACCGCAAAGAAATTACTAAAGATAATGAAGTATGGATTGGTAATGCTGCGCAAACTTTGCACCCTGTTGCGGGGCAAGGACTGAACCTAGGATTACGTGATGCTTTCTTACTTGCTGAAAAATTGGTCGGGGCATTTTCAGGGGCGCCAGAAAACCAAACTACAGCAAATATTCAAAGTGCATTAGAAAGTTATGCTCAAAGTCGCAAAGTAGATCGCACCACTACCATTGGCCTAACAGACTTCATGGCTAGAATATTCACCTCCAATCTAGCTCCCATTGTTGTAGCCCGTGGATTGGCTTTATCAGCGCTACAGTGGTTTCCACCCATAAAGACAGCCTTAGCACGGCAGATGATGTTTGGCAGGCGCTAAGGGTCTCTAATAAGCCCCTCAAGTGATGCCTAAGTAATTTGGGTTGAAGTAAATAATCTGCCTAAAAAATAGGCATATTTAGACCTCTTTGTGCTAAAGTGTCATGCTTCCCGCAAGACTCTGACTACACCAAGCAAAACAAATGAAGATCGGTTCTCACCTCCTTGCAAATAGACTATTTGTGGCTCCCATGGCTGGAGTTACTGACCGTCCATTTAGGCAACTTTGCAAGAAATTAGGTGCTGGCTATGCCGTCTCAGAAATGGTGGCCTCCAATGCCTTGCTTTGGAACAGCGAAAAGACTCAGCGTCGCGCCAACCATGTTGGTGAATTTAAACCGATCGCTGTGCAAATTGCAGGCGCAGATCCTGTCATGATGGCGGCGGCGGCAAAAATGAATGTAGACCACGGCGCCCAAATTATTGATATCAATATGGGCTGCCCCGCGAAAAAAGTATGTAATGTCGCTGCAGGATCAGCTCTATTGCGCGATGAACCTCTCGTCCAACGCATTCTCGAGGCGGTAGTACAGGCTGTAGGCGTTGGCCCTGATGCTGTTCCAGTGACATTAAAAATTCGTACGGGTTGGGATCGGGAACATAAGAATGCAATCGACATTGCACATCTTGCAGAAAAATCAGGCATCTCCATGCTGACCGTTCATGGCCGCACTAAAGCCGATTTGTATCACGGCGAAGCTGAATATGAAACGATTACAGCCGTTAAAAACAGGGTGCGCATTCCCGTAGTTGCCAATGGAGATATCAATAGTCCAGAAAAAGCAAAAGCTATTCTAAAAATCACTGGCGCTGATGCCATCATGATCGGTCGCGCCGCTCAAGGTCGCCCGTGGATCTTCCGAGAAATTAATCACTACCTGGAAACTGGTGGTAAGTTACCCACTCCTGAAATCAATGAGATTCAGGCCATCATGAATGCTCACCTTCTTGACCACTACGAGTTTTATGGCGAATACATTGGCCTGCGTACAGCCCGTAAACATATTGGCTGGTATTGCAAGGGTTTACGTGATTCGCATGCATTTCGTCAACGCATGAATACTGCCGATGATTGCAAAATTCAATTACAAATGGTCAATGATTATTTTGATGAGATGAAATCTCATTCAGACCGCTTACTTTTCTTAGAAGCAGCTTAGTTGCATCCTCATTATTTTCGTTTTCAGTATTTTTCTAAATTATGACCAATAAACATCCTATTACCGAGTGCATTGAAACCCAGCTTCAAAGCTATCTGAATGACCTCAAAAGCACACCTCCGACAGACATCTACCAAATGGTATTGGCTGTGGTTGAGAAGCCAATGCTAGAGCTCGTCATGCAGCATGCCAAGCAGAATCAATCTTTAGCAGCTCAATACCTCGGCATTAATCGCAATACGCTGCACAAAAAACTCGTAGAACACAAATTACTTAAATAAGCAAAACTATGATCCGTACAGCCCTACTCTCCGTCTCCGATAAAAATGGCATTGTGTCTTTTGCTAAAACCCTTCATGAGCAAGGCATTCAATTAATTTCTACTGGCGGTACGGCAAAACTCTTGGCTGAGAATAATCTGCCAGTAGTAGAAGTTTCTTCTTTGACTAAGTTTCCAGAGATGTTAGATGGACGAGTGAAGACACTTCATCCAATGGTACATGGTGGATTATTAGCGCGCAGAGACTTCCCTGAACATATGGCAGCGCTTAAAGAACATGGCATCGATACGATCGATATGTTGGTCATCAATCTTTACCCTTTTAATGAAACGGTTGCCAAAGAAAAATGTTCATTTGAAGATGCCGTAGAGAATATTGATATCGGTGGCCCAGCGATGTTACGCGCAGCTGCTAAAAATCATCAAGATGTAACCGTCTTAATCTCTCCTGAAGATTATGCGCCAGTATTAGCGGAGATGAAAGCCAATAAGAACACTGTTTCGTATAAAACGAATTTGGCCCTAGCTAAGAAAGTATTTGCACATACTGCGCAATACGATGGTGCAATTGCTAACTATCTCTCTGCATTAGGTAATGACTTGGATCACAAATCCCGCTCTGTTTATCCAGAGAATCTGCACCTTGCCTTTGAAAAAGTCCAAGAGATGCGTTACGGTGAGAACCCACATCAATCTGCAGCGTTCTATAAAGACATCTACCCAGTGGATGGTGCACTCGCCAATTACAAACAACTACAAGGTAAAGAGCTCTCCTACAACAACATTGCAGACGCTGACTCTGCTTGGGAGTGCGTTAAGAGTTTTACTGGTAATACTGGTGGTGGTGCAGCCTGCGTCATCATCAAGCATGCCAACCCTTGCGGTGTAGCTGTTGGCGCCAATCCGCTGGAGGCTTACCAGAAGGCTTTCAAAACGGATCCAAGTTCAGCCTTTGGCGGCATCATTGCCTTCAATGTACCGTGCGATGGCTTTGCTGCCCAAGAGATCTCCAAACAATTTGTTGAAGTGCTCATTGCCCCTGGCTTTAGTGATGAAGCAAAAGCCATTTTTGCGACAAAACAAAATGTGCGCCTTTTGGAGATCCCATTAGGTACTGCATTTAATGCTTTTGATTTCAAACGCGTTGGTGGTGGCTTACTTGTGCAATCGCCCGATGCTAAGAATGTTCTCCAAAGTGAGATGCGCGTTGTGAGCCAAAGACAGCCTACCCCAAGAGAAATGAATGACATGATGTTCGCTTGGCGTGTTGCCAAGTTTGTGAAATCTAATGCGATCGTGTATTGCGCTAATGGCATGACCTTAGGTATTGGGGCTGGCCAAATGAGTCGGGTTGACTCTGCACGCATGGCTAGTATTAAAGCTGAAAATGCTGGCTTAAGCCTCAAGGGCTCAGCAGTTGCAAGTGATGCCTTCTTCCCATTTCGTGACGGCTTAGATGTTGTTGTTAATGGTGGCGCAAGCTGTGCAATTCAACCAGGTGGTAGCATGCGCGATGAAGAAATTATCGCAGCAGCTAATGAACATGGTATTGCAATGGTCTTTACTGGCACGCGTCACTTCCGTCACTAAGCAACAGAAAAAAGATTAGGAAATATTAAGCTCCCATGCGCTGGATTGGAATCGACCCAGGTTTACGTACTACTGGCTTTGGTGTCATTGATGTTGATGGCCAAAAACTTACTTACGTCGCCTCTGGGACAATTGAAAGTGGAGATCCAGCCAAAGGTTTACCGGAGCGCTTGGGCGCTCTCTATGCCGGCGTAAAGGAAGTGCTAGATACCTACAAACCAGAGTCCGCTGCGATTGAAGAAGTTTTCTTGAACGTCAATCCGCGCTCAACATTAATGCTCGGACAAGCTAGAGGTGCAGTGATTGCCGCACTAGTATCTGCAAAACTACCCGTTGCCGAATACAGCGCTTTAAGGGTGAAGCAAGCCATTGTAGGTACAGGCCGTGCTGCCAAGCCCCAAGTACAAGAAATGGTTAAACGCTTACTAAAGCTCAATCGTGCCCCAGGGCCAGATGCCTCAGATGCTTTAGGAGTCGCTATCTGTGCTGCTCATCATGCCCAAATTCCGAAAGCTATCAGCGCAGCGTTGGCTCCCAAAAAACGTAGCAAGTAAAAATACACATCACAGGTTAAGATCTTTATATGATTGGTCGCATTCAAGGAATCCTCGTTTCAGTTCATCCTCCAAGGCTCTTGGTTGATTGCCAAGGTATTGGGTATGAGGTAGATGTACCAATGAGCACCTTGTACCAACTACCCCAAGCAGGTGAAAAAATTACTCTCCTCACCCACTTCCAAGTGCGCGAGGATGCACAACAGCTTTTTGGCTTCGCTACTGAGACTGAGCGCGAAGCATTTAGGCAGCTGATTAAGATCAGTGGTGTTGGCTCTCGAACAGCATTAGCCGTTCTATCCGGCATGAGTGTTCATGAATTAGCTCAAGCGATTGCCCTACAAGAAGCTAGTCGACTGACCCAAGTGCCTGGTATTGGTAAGAAAACTGCTGAGCGTCTCTGTCTCGAGCTCAAAGGTAAGTTAGCGCCAGATCTGGGTATCACTGCGGGCGGCAAGCCTCAAGCTATTCCAGCAAGTAGTGAGGTATTACAAGCCCTCTTGGCTCTAGGCTATTCAGAAAAAGAAGCGCTCTTGGCCCTTAAACAAATCCCTCCAGATACCTCGGTCTCTGATGGTATTCGGATGGGCTTGAAGTATCTATCTAAGCCCTAAGTAGACAAACACCACTACACTTGCAGTATGGCAATTCATACCGACGACCTTAGCGCTATTCCTGAAGATTTACCGGAAGGTAACGACCGTATTGTGAGTGGTGGGGCTGGCAATTCTGAAGCCATCTTTGAAAGAGCACTTCGCCCCAAACAGCTCGATGAGTATGTTGGTCAAACAAAGGCAAGAGCACAGCTAGAGATTTTCATCAGCGCCACCAGAGCACGGCAAGAAGCACTAGATCATGTGCTCCTTTTTGGGCCCCCTGGACTTGGAAAGACTACGTTGGCGCACATTATTGCGCGAGAGCTTGGCGTGAACTTACGTCAAACTAGCGGTCCTGTTCTTGATAGGCCCGGCGACCTTGCTGCATTACTGACCAATTTGGAGACTAATGATGTGCTCTTCATTGATGAGATCCATCGCCTTTCTCCAGTTGTAGAAGAAATTCTCTATCCTGCCTTAGAAGACTACAGTCTTGACATCATGATTGGTGAAGGGCCTGCAGCCCGCAGTGTCAAGATTGACCTCAAACCATTTACTCTAATCGGCGCAACAACGCGTGCTGGCATGCTGACTAATCCATTGCGTGACCGCTTTGGTATTGTGGCAAGACTAGAGTTCTATACCACTGAAGAGCTCACCAAAATTATCAATCGCTCGGCAGGCCTATTAAAAGCAGATATTGATCCTGAAGGCTCAATAGAAATTGCAAAGCGTGCACGTGGTACTCCGCGTATAGCCAATCGCTTACTAAGAAGAGTACGCGACTATGCAGAAGTGAAAGGCACTGGCACCATTACCAAAGCGATGGCCGATGCCGCATTGAAGATGTTAGATGTGGATCCAAGTGGCTTTGATGTCATGGATAGAAAATTGCTTGAAGCCATCTTGCACAAATTTGATGGTGGCCCAGTTGGAATTGATAACTTGGCAGCAGCCATTGGTGAAGAACGTGACACCATTGAAGATGTCTTGGAGCCTTACCTCATTCAACAAGGTTATCTACAAAGAACCTCGCGAGGCCGCATAGCAACCCGTCAAGCTTATGAGCATTTTGGTTTGACGCCACCAAGCGACAATAACAGCTTAGACTTATAAATTAGCTAGCAATCAGATCAGCGTAGGCAATACATTTCCACTGGCTATCGAGTTTTTTCCAAACACTCAGGCGCGGAGAATATTCTGGTGATAACTCTTTGCCATCGCGATACTCTAAAGCGGCAATCCAGAAACTCACGATTAGGCTATCTTCAGCCTGAGTTACCTTGAAATCCTTAAACTGAACTGGTCCAAGGTGCATTTCTTTCATTAGGCGCATGGCGCTTTCTTTATCGCATGAGCCTTGGGAGCTGACAAACTGACAACCCGGGGCAAGCATTTTTTCTAAAGCCTCCCAGTTTTTATCTTGAATTAACTTTACTGAAAGTCGCTCTAAATTTTCAGCCTCTATTTCAATACCTTTTTTATCAATCATATCTAATGAGCTTTAAGTAAGCGTTACTTTCGCAAACTTGCGTTTTCCTACTTGTACAACATACGTTCCAGCCTCAATCTTTGCCTGCTTATCGACAATAGTTTCACCATTAATCTTCACGCCGTTTTGCTCGATGTTGCGATTGGCTTCTGATGTAGATGGGGCTAGTCCTGCAGCCTTTAGAAGGCTAGCAATCGGCATCGGAGCGCCAGAAAGATTTACCTCTGGAATCTCATCAGGTACGCCACCCTTGGCCCGATGATTAAAATCTTCTAAAGCTTTTTCAGCAGCAGCTTGCGAATGAAAGCGAGCCACGATTTCTTGTGCGAGAAGTACTTTGCAATCTTTTGGATTGCGTCCAGCAGAAATCTCTTGTTTCATCAAATCTATCTCGGACATTGGGCGAAATGACAGCAAGGTAAAGTAATCCCACATCAAGTCATCAGAGATACTTAGGAGTTTTCCAAACATCTCGCCAGCAGGCTCACTAATGCCAATGTAATTCCCTTTGGACTTACTCATCTTCTCAACACCATCCAAACCAACCAACAAAGGCATCGTCAAAATACATTGCGGCTCTTGGCCATACTCCCGCTGGAGTTCCCGACCAACCAAGAGATTAAATTTTTGATCGGTACCACCGAGCTCCAAGTCACTCTTCAGAGCTACAGAGTCATAACCCTGCATAAGTGGGTATAAAAATTCATGAATAGAGATTGGTACACCATTACGATAGCGCTTCGTAAAGTCATCACGCTCGAGCATTCTGGCAACAGTATGTTTCGCAGCAAGCTGAATCATCCCTCGTGCACCCAACGGATCACACCACTCACTGTTGTAACGCACTTCTGTTTTAGTAGGATCAAGCACCATACTTGCTTGACGATAGTAAGTCTCTGCATTCACAGCGATCTCTTCTGCGGTCAATGGCGGACGTGTAGCATTGCGACCAGATGGATCGCCAATCATGCTGGTGAAGTCACCAATCAAGAAAATTACGGTATGACCTAAATCTTGCAACTGCCGTAATTTATTGAGAACAACGGTATGCCCCAGATGAATATCGGGTGCAGTAGGGTCTAAACCCAACTTAATCCGTAAAGGAGTTTTAGTGGCTTGGCTACGGGCCAATTTTTGAACCCAGTCTGCCTCAACCAATAACTCATCACAGCCGCGTTTAGTGACTTCAAGCGCCGCAAAGACTTCAGGGGTCAGTGGATATTTTTGTTCTGGTTTAGCCGTCATACCGATTCGGATGCTGATACAGTTATTGAGTATTTAAATTGTTAAGCATAATTGTCGCATTCCTGAGAACCAGATGAATAAACCGCACTCCCTCTATATTGGCCTTATGTCTGGCACCAGCCTAGATGGGATTGATGCTGTTCTGGCCAAGATCGGACCCAATGGCGAAACGAGTGCCCAAGCGGCTGTGAGTGCCCCTTTCTCGCCAGAGCTACGTAAAACGCTATTTGAGTTACAAACCCCTGGGGCAAACGAGCTTCACCGAGAAAGGCAGGCTGGAAATACCCTATCTCTAGCCTACGCAGAGGCAGTGAGCCAATTACTCAAAAAAGAGAATTTAAAACCATCTGACGTTACTGCTATCGGCGCCCATGGTCAGACCATTCGTCATCAACCACACCTTGGTGATATGTCGTATACCCACCAAACTCTCAATGCTGCACTGTTAGCTGAAAAGACAGGTATCGATGTTGTTGCCGATTTTAGAAGTCGTGATCTAGCGGCTGGCGGACATGGTGCCCCTTTAGTACCCGCTTTTCATGCGCAGCAATTTACATCCTCTGAAAATGTAGCGATTCTCAATATTGGTGGCATCGCCAATCTCACGCTACTACCCATAAGTGGTGCAATTACAGGTTTTGACTGTGGCCCTGGAAATATGCTGATGGATGCCTGGATTGCAAAGTATCAGGGGAATGCCTTTGATGAAAGTGGCAATTGGGCACTGCAAGGTAAAGTGAACGAAGTGTTTCTAAAGAAAATGTTGTCAGATTCTTTTTTTAAAAAAGTACCGCCGAAAAGTACAGGTAGAGATGACTTTCATCTCAATTGGTTGCAAGAAAAAATAGGTAGTGAGAATTATCAAGCTGAAGATGTACAAGCAACACTATTGCACTTAACCGCGCATTCAGCATTGGAGGCTTTAGTTAATCATGCCCCGCAAACCCAGAAGTTGATTGTCTGTGGCGGTGGCGCCAGAAATAATGCATTGATGAATTTACTCACAGTTAAAGCGCAGCAATTCTTCAAATTGCCTTTAGAAGTAAATACAAGTGATTCTGTTGGTATTGACCCGCAACTCGTTGAAGGCCTGGCCTTTGCATGGCTTGCTTGGGCTCATAAAGAGAAACGGCCAGCAAATTTACCAGCCGTTACGGGAGCGAAGGGTCCTAGAATTTTAGGCGCTTACTACCCTGCTTAAAAGCGCTGCTTAAATTCTCTATTTATTTAAGCGGAGAAAGAAGATCCGCAACCACAAGTAGTCGTTGCATTCGGATTCTTAATCACGAACTGTGAACCGTTGATATCTTCTTTGTAGTCAATCTCAGCACCAACTAAATATTGGAAACTCATTGAATCTACTAACAAAGTAACGCCATTCTTTTCAAACAGTGTGTCATCTTCATTTACAGCATCATCAAATGTGAAGCCGTACTGAAAACCTGAGCAACCACCGCCTTGAACGAATACACGCAGTTTCAATTCTGGATTACCTTCTTCAGCAATAAGGTCAGCTACTTTTGCAGCAGCGCTATCCGTAAACACCAATGGGGTTGGTGGCTCGGCTAAATCTTGAACGAGTTGTGCAGTTTCTTGGGTAGCTAATTGGGTCATGATTTACTCCTAATTCAAAAGGCAATACTGACATTCTAGGCTTTTAATGGCTAGCTTGCTGAAGGGGTATTAATGGATAAAAGCCGCCTCATTACGGGGAAACCGCAATCTGGGTAAGGCCTGTTGTCTCAGGCAGGCCAAACATGAGGTTCATGCACTGCACGCCTTGCCCCGAGGCACCTTTCACCAAATTGTCTTCCACCACCAAAATGACCAAAGTATCGCCGCCGCCAGGACGATGAATGGCAATCCGAATACCATTACTACCCCGCACAGAACGAGTCTCTGGATGGCTGCCAGGGGGCATTACATCCACAAATGGTTCATCTTTGTAGAAACTTTCATACAGCTTTTGATAATCAACCTCTTTGCCAGCTTCGGTCAAACGGACATATAAGGTCGAATGAATCCCCCTCACCATTGGCGTCAGATGCGGCACAAATGTCAGCCCTATTTGATCATGACCAGCAATTGCTTTTAAGCCTTGCACAATCTCCGGAAGATGACGATGTCCCTTAACGCTGTAGGCTTTAAAGTTATCGCTTGCTTCAGCTAGTAAGGTTCCAATCTCGGCCTTACGTCCAGCACCTGAAGTACCAGACTTAGAATCTGAAATAATATGTGTGCCATCAATCAACTGCTTACCCCCAGTAGATTTTGGGGAGAGCAATGGTGCAAGACCAAGCTGTACAGAGGTTGGGTAGCAACCCGCTAAACCTATTACACGAGCTTTCTTAATGGCTGCACGATTAATTTCTGGCAAACCATACACCGCTTCTGCCAGAATATCTGGACAGCTATGTTCCATGCCATACCACTTGGCGAACTCTTTCACATCCTTCAATCTGAAGTCAGCAGCTAAATCCAAAATCTTGACATTATTAGCAAGCAATTCTTTTGCTTGTGCCATAGCAACACCATGTGGCGTTGCAAAGAACACCACATCACATTCATTGAGTTTGGCTTCATCTGGGGTCGTGAATTTAAGATCAACATAACCGCGCAAAGATGGGAACATCTCAGCAACTGATATACCAGCTTCTGTGCGAGATGTAATAGCAACAATCTTTACCTCAGGGTGCTGCGCTAACAAACGCAACAATTCCACCCCGGTATATCCTGTGCCACCAACGATGCCAACCTTAATCATGTCTTTCTCCAAGATGCCAACTAAGCGAAGTTCTGAAACAAACTTCACAATACCTCAATTGTAGAAACAAAAAGGGCCGCTTGCGCGACCCTTTCGAAAAACTTCAGTGACCGAAAGAAATTAGCGCTTGCTAAACTGCTTACGACGACGCGCGCCGTGCAGACCAACCTTCTTACGCTCAACTTCACGAGCATCACGAGTTACCAAACCTGCTTTAGACAAGGTTGGTTTCAAGGTATTGTCATAGTCAATCAAGGCACGAGTAACACCATGGCGCACCGCACCAGCTTGACCAGTTTCACCGCCGCCAGAAACGTTTACTTTGATATCAAAGGTCGTTAAGTGGGCTGTGAGAGCCAAAGGCTGACGAGCGATCATGCGCGATGTTTCGCGAGCAAAATACGTATCGATAGGCTTACCATTAACGATAATTTCGCCTTTGCCAGATTTAATAAACACGCGCGCAACAGAACTCTTGCGGCGACCCGTACCGTAATTCCAATTTCCGTAATTAATAGCCATTTGGTTTCCTTAAATCTCTAACGCTTTTGGCTGTTGAGCCGCATGCGGATGATTGGCGTCGCCATAGACTTTTAATTTCTTAATCATGGCATAGCCTAGTGGGCCTTTTGGCAACATACCCTTCACAGCCTTCTCCAAAGCACGGCCTGGAAAACGGTCTTGCATCTTGTCGAAGTTGGTCGAGCTAATACCACCTGGGTATCCGCTGTGACGGTAATAGATCTTGTTCAAGCCTTTGGTGCCTGTGACACGCAGCTTAGAAGAATTGATGACAACAATAAAGTCGCCGGTATCAACGTGTGGTGTGTATTCAGGCTTGTGCTTGCCGCGTAGACGGAGTGCCACTTCACTGGCGACACGACCGAGGACTTTGTCCGTAGCGTCAATCACGAACCAGTCATGCACAACCTCATGGGATTTTGCAGAAAAAGTTTTCATGATTTCTCAAATTGTTATAGTCAACAAAAAATTACTCCAATCAAACTACGTCCACCTTGGCCCTGCTTATGTTTGCAAGCTCGCAGATTCTGCAATTGAACTGGTAAATCAATTACCGCTGACTAGTTCGGTAATTCAGTAAAGCCTTGAATTGTATCCTAAAAAAAGCCCAGGAACGAGTCCTGGGCTGGAATCCACCTTTGTTTGGGTGGAGGAGACGCTGGGAGGTAAGTCGCAGTCTTATACAAGACTGACTACCAATATGGTTATTGTATCGAGAACTATGGTGCGATGCAAGAAAATTGACCAAAATCAAGTTTTTGGGCTAATAATAGTCTCTCACTAAGATAAGTTAACATTGTTAAACTATTGATAATATTGATTAATTTAGTAAGTTAGGGGTCACTAATATGGAATGTCGGGTTTCTTGGTTGGGCAATGGTGGAATGGCTTTTTCTGCTGAAACTGGCAGTGGCCACCTCGTCAATATGGATGGCGCCCCTGAGGCTGGAGGTAGAAACCTAGCTCCTAGACCCATGGAGCTGCTTTTGGCTGGTGCAGGGGGCTGCTCTGCATTTGATGTGGTTTTAATCCTACAGAAGGCCCGGCAAGCCATTAGTGGCTGTGATGTCACTCTGAAGGCTGAGCGGGCTTCAGAAGACCCCAAAGTCTTTACTAAGATCAATTTACATTTCACGGTCAAAGGCAAAGACCTGGATCAGACTAAAGTGGATCGTGCGGTTAAGCTTTCACATGAAAAATACTGTTCAGCCACCACGATGCTCGCCAAAACAGCTGAACTGACTTACAGCATCGAAGTCATTTCGGAATAAGTGCAGAGTCAATCGATAAGCCGGATTCTGTCGCCTAGACTTTTCAATCTAGGGGCAATCATTCCTCTAGGCCGGCAGTTACCTGACGGCTCAAGCTCCCTACCCGCAGACTCAGCGGGACGCCTCATCGCCTGCTTACTTGGGATTGCTCCAGGTGGAGGTTGCCGCGTTTCACCGTAACTAAATACGCTCGTCTCTGTGGCCCTATTCCTCACGTTGCCGTGGATGGCCGTTAGCCATCACCCTTCCCTATGGAGTCCGGACTTTCCTCCCCCTCAATAAAGAGGCGGCGATTGCCCAATTGACTCTGCGCCTGCAGTCTAACGCAGTCAGGGCAAATTGGCTTGTAAAAAAGTAGATGTGTATTTAAATCAGTGACCAGGCGATTGTTTCACCAGCACGCAGAGGAACAATCGTGTCATTACCCAGCGGTAATTCAGCAGGGATCTTTTGTGCCTGTTTGGCGAGGGTAATTTTTTTGCTATTGCGCGGCAAAGAATAAAAATCAGGGCCAAAGAAGCTGGCAAATCCTTCTAATTTGTCTAAGCTACCAACACTCTCAAATGCTTCAGCATATAAACCTAAAGCATTGAATGCGCTATAGCAGCCAGCACAACCACAGGCTGCCTCTTTAGCCCCCTTGGCATGGGGCGCACTATCTGTACCTAAGAAGAAACGTGAATTACCACTAGTGGCTGCCTCTAATAATGCGACGCGATGCTCTTCACGTTTAAGCACAGGTAAACAGTAGTTGTGCGGACGAATACCACCAGAAAAAATTGCATTGCGATTCATGAGTAAATGTTGAGGTGTAATCGTAGCCGCTAAAGTATTGCTAGGTGCTGCAGCATCACGAACGTAGTGTGCTGCCTGTTTAGTGGTGATATGTTCAAACACAATCTTGAGCCCTGGAAAATCTTTGCGTAATGGCTCAAGTACTGTATCAATGAAGACTGCCTCACGATCAAAAATATCAATGTGGGCAGCAGTGACTTCTCCGTGGACTAAGAGTGGCATACCTACTGACTGCATTGCCTCTAAAACTTTGTAGCAGCGCTTAATGTCACTAACACCCCCATCGCTATTGGTAGTGGCACCCGCAGGATATAACTTAAAAGCAACAATACCTTCTGCTTTAGCTTTATGTACTTCATCAGCAGACGTATTGTCGGTGAGATATAAAGTCATTAGTGGTGTAAAGCTACTAATACCTAAAGACTTTAAGTTCGATTCGATGCGTGTGCGATAGGCTTTGGCTAAATCGGCAGTGGTAAGCGGTGGCTTTAAATTTGGCATGATGATTGCACGTGAGAATTGCCGCGCAGTATCAGCCAATACATCTTTCATCACCTCGCCATCACGAATATGTAAATGCCAGTCATCGGGCTGGATGAGTTCAATTCGGATTGGGCTATTGGACATATTATTTATTAAGCAAAATGATGCGGAAATCATTCACATTCGTAAGTGTAGGGCCAGTTTCCACCAAAGCACCTAATTCTGCAAAGAAGCCATAGCAATCATGGGCAACCAAGAATGGCTCTGGAGCGATCCCTTTCGCTAGGCTGTCCTTACGAACATCGCCCGTAAACCACGCGCCCGCATTTTTTTCACTGCCATCAATACCATCAGTATCTGCAGCTAAAGCTACCAAATGAGGCAAATCTTTCGAGGCAGCAAAGAGCGAGAGCAGATATTCACTGCAACGACCCCCGCGACCCTTAATGTCAGCAGGAATAGTGACGGTACATTCGCCACCAGAAATCAGCGCAAGCGGTTTATCAGCCTGCTTAGATAGATGCTCTTTAGCTAATTGCGCATGACTAATACCAACAGCCTGCGCTTCACCAGTAATCGTATCACCCAGAATAATGGGCTCATAACCTTGGCTACGCACATAATCTGCAGCAGCCTCCAAGCTTTTATAGGCTGTTGCAATCACATGGTTTGTGACTTGAGCGCTGACCAAATCAGCATCTTTTAAGGTCTCTGGCTTTTCTCCCACGAGCCCTTGCTTTAGATGACTAAGGACGGATGTGGGAATCTCATCTTTACCCAAATGATATTTTTCTAAGATAGCCAAAGCATCTTGATAAGTTGAATAATCAGCTGCACACGGACCACTCGCGATATCTGCTGGTGAATCACCAGTCACATCGGAGATGAGTAATGCTTCTACGCGTGCCCCATGAGCAATGGCAACCCTTGCTAAGTTACCACCTAAAATTGCAGATAAATGTTTACGAACAATATTCATCTCTTCAATCGGAGCGCCACTTCGTAAGAGTGCTTCAGTAGTCTTACGCATGTCATCAATCGAGATACCTTCTTGAGGCAAGGTCAGTAGACTTGAGCCACCACCAGAAACAAGGGCAATTAATACATCACCCGGTTTCAATTGCTGGGTTAATGCATATATTGCCTTGGCACCATTCATGCCTGCTTGATCTGGTACCGGATGACCAGCTTCAATAATTTGAATATGACTAGTAGGCGATGCATGCCCGTAACGAGTCAGCACTACGCCCTCTAGTTTTACTTGGGGCCAGTGTACTTTTGCATATATCTCTAATGCGCTAGCCATCGAGGCACTAGCCTTACCAGCGCCCACTACTAAGCATCTCCCTTTAGGCTCTTGCCCAGCCGGAAATATCTTGGCTAAATATTGCGGAACGATGACTTGAGGATCGGCCACAGCCACAGCAGCTGCAAAGGCATTTTTTAAAACATCTTCTATAGAAATTGGCTGAGTATTTTGTTGAGTCATTAAGCTATTCTAATCAAGAGCAGCACGTTCTTGCATTTGCCACATCTCGGCATATTTGCCTTGCGCTGCTAGTAACTCCAGATGCGTACCCCGCTCCACAATTTGCCCATGTTCCATTACTAAAATTTGATCAGCATGAATGATGGTCGATAGCCTATGTGCAATGATGAGGGTAGTGCGATTTTTAGCCAAACTCAGTAATTCTTCTTGAAAAGCCCGCTCGGTTTTGGAATCTAAGGCAGAGGTCGCCTCATCAAAAATGAGCATCGCTGGCTTTTTCAACAAAGTTCGCGCAATCGCCACACGCTGTTTCTCGCCACCAGAAAGCTTCAAACCCCTCTCACCTACCTGGGTATCGTAGCCATCCGGTAAGCGCTTGATAAAGCCATCGATTTGAGCTGCCCTAGCTGCCTCCTGCACCTCTTCAATCGAAGCCGAAGGGTCGCCATAGGCAATGTTATAGCCAATCGTGTCATTAAATAAGACTGTATCTTGCGGGACGATACCAATCGCTTTACGTAAAGAAGCCTGTGTCACATCTTGGATATTTTGTCCATCAATCAAAATCTTTCCAGATTGCACATCATAAAAACGAAACAGCAATCTGACCAAAGTACTCTTGCCTGCACCGCTTTGTCCAACCACGGCAGTGATTGTTCCCGCTGGAATGTTAAAGCTCACATCATGGAGAATTTCTCGTTTAGCATCATAGTGAAAAGATACGTTCTCAAAACGGACATCTGGCCCATGGCCGTAATTTTCAATATGTAGCGGCTTAGCATTTGGTGAGTCTGCAATTTCTTTATCTGTATTGAGTAAAGAAAACATGCGCTCCATGTCTGTTAGAGATTGCTTGATCTCGCGGTAAATCACACCCAAGAAATTGAGTGGAATGTACAACTGAATCATTAAGGTATTGACGAGTACGAGATCGCCAAGAGTCATGGTGCCGTCTACTACGCCAAGCGTAGCGCGCCACAAAATTAAAACTAAGCCAATAGCAATGATTGTTTGTTGACCAAAATTAAGAATCGCTAAAGATTTTTGCGACTTAACAGCAGCAACCTGATAGCGCACCAAATTTTTGTCATAACGACTCGCTTCAAAAGCTTCGTTACCAAAATACTTTACAGTCTCAAAATTCAATAGGGAATCAATTGCTTTCTGATTTGCCTTGGAGTCCATGTCATTCATAGTCTTACGAAAATGGGTGCGCCACTCCGTTACCACTACAGTAAAAACAATATAGAGAACTAAGGCGGATAAGGTAATTGCTGCAAACCAAATATTGTATGAGTAGGCTAAATAACCCAAGACCAAAATGAACTCAACAAGGGTTGGCAGGATGCTATAGAGTGAATAAGAAATCAGCGACTGAATACCACGGGTGCCGCGCTCAATATCGCGACTGACACCTCCGGTTTGGCGAGCTAAGTGAAAGCTCAGCGCTAAAGAATGTAAATGCTCAAAGACTTGGAGGGCTACTTTACGGACAGCATTTTGGGTCACGCGAGCAAACAGAAACTCGCGTAACTCGGCAAACAAGGAAGCAGACATGCGTAGGAGCCCATAAGCCAAAATGAGTCCTACTGGAACCACAAGCAAAGCTTGTGGAGAATCCAACCTGACGTTTAAATTGTCAATTAAACGCTTTAGTAAAATAGGGATGCCTAGATTGGTAACCTTAGCAGCAACCAAGCAAGCTAGGGCAATCGCAACCCTAAATTTATACTCCAGTAGATAGGGAATTAAATCACGAATAACCTTCCAATCGCTTCCCTGTGAAGGCTTGGATTCCGCTCCTGAATGATGCTGCCCAGATGAAGGTCTCATCGCTCTATCTTATTCCTTATGCTCTGAGAATAATTTCAGAATGGCTTCACCATTACTCCGAGAGAAACATTTCTTAGCTGCCTCTACGAAGGGTAGCCATTCATATGCCACATGCTCTCTTGGAGAAAGCTTGATAGAGGTGTTATCTGGAACTTGCAAGGCAAACCAATGTTCAGTATTTCTAGTTACACCAGGTGCATAGCGAAAGCGCCAATCTGGGTAAATTTCATACTCAATCTGATGATGCAGATTGAGTAATACGCCAGCAGGCAACCGATCAACAGCAATACCTGTTTCCTCAAATACCTCACGCGTAGCTGCTAATGCAAGATCTTCATCTAGAGCATCAAGACTGCCGGTGACAGATTGCCAGAAATTTTCTCTATCTGCGCGCTCTATTAATAAAACATCCCCATTCGATTTATAAATAACAACTAAAACCGAAATAGGGATCTTCAAGATAGATTAGATGCTGCTTTGCTTATTTAAGCAGCTGGAGTAGCTTGGCGTAAGCGAATGTGCAATTCACGCAGTTGACTTTCATCTACAGGGCTAGGAGCCTGAGTCAATAAGCACTGTGCACGTTGTGTTTTAGGGAAGGCAATCACATCACGAATCGATTCAGCACCAGTCATCATCGTCACAATACGATCTAAGCCGAATGCAATACCGCCGTGTGGAGGTGCGCCATACTGAAGTGCATCTAATAAGAAGCCAAACTTAGCTTGCGCTTCTTCAGGTCCAATCTTGAGAGCACGAAACACTTGGCTTTGTACTGCCTCTTGGTGAATACGGACTGAACCACCACCAATTTCGCTACCGTTCAAAACCATGTCATAGGCTTTAGCCAAGCATTTACCTGGATCATTCTCCAGGTATTTCATATGCTCGTCTTTAGGACTTGTAAAGGGATGATGGCAAGCAACCCAACGAGCTTCACCTTCATCGTAATCAAACATTGGGAAATCAACTACCCACAATGGTTTCCATCCTTCAGCAAAAAGACCATGCTCTTTACCAAAGGCAGAATGACCAATACGCAGACGTAAATTACCGATCGCATCATTGACTACTTTTTCTTTATCAGCGCCGAAGAAAATAATGTCGCCATCTTTAGCGCCAGTGCGTTTTAAGATACCCTCGATAGCTGCATCATGCAAATTCTTGACGATCGGAGATTGCAAACCATTACGGCCTTCAGCAACAGAGTTCACCTTGATCCAGGCCAAACCTTTAGCGCCATAGATGCTAACGAACTGGGTATAGTCATCGATCTCGCTACGACTAATACCAGCCCCACCTGGGACACATAAGCCGACTACACGACCGCCATCTTGGTTAGCAGCGCCAGAGAAGACCTTGAAATCGACATCTTTCATCAAATCAGTCAATTCGGTGAACTCGAAGTTCACACGCAAATCTGGCTTATCAGATCCAAAGCGTGCCATACCCTCTGAATAAGGCATGGTTGGGAATGGGTGAGGTAATTCAACATTCATGGTCTTCTTGAAAATATGACGAATCATGTTTTCAAAGAGTTCACGAATCTCTAACTCGCTTAAGAAAGCAGTTTCACAGTCAATCTGAGTAAATTCAGGTTGGCGATCTGCGCGCAAATCTTCATCACGGAAGCATTTGGTAATTTGGTAGTAACGATCAAAACCCGCCACCATCAATAACTGCTTAAATAATTGCGGAGATTGCGGCAACGCAAAGAACTGGCCATCATGCACGCGTGAAGGAACCAAGTAATCACGGGCCCCCTCTGGCGTACTCTTAGTGAGCATCGGAGTTTCAATATCAATAAAGCCAGCTTCATCTAAGTAACGACGACACTCCATTGCAACGTTGTAACGCAAACGTAAGTTCTTTTGCATCTGCGGACGTCGTAAATCTAGTACCCGATGAGTAAGACGAGTTGTCTCGGATAAATTCTCATCATCAATCTGAAATGGTGGTGTGACAGAGGCATTTAAAATCACAAGGCTGTGACAAAGAATTTCTACTTTTCCACTGACAAGATCATTATTTTCAGTACCAGCAGGACGTGCGCGCACAAGCCCCTTAATCTGAATACAGAACTCACTGCGAACTTGCTCAGCCAAAGTAAACATTTCAGGGCGATCTGGATCGCATACTACCTGGACAAAACCATCACGGTCACGTAAGTCAATAAAAATTACGCCTCCGTGGTCACGCCGGCGATTCACCCATCCAGCAAGGGTAACCTCTTTACCAATCAGTGAATCGGTTACCTGTCCACAGGTATGGCTTCGCATCGACATAACAATTTCCTATAAATCAAAGATGGCGTGGTGACTGGGGTGCAGTCAATCCACTAGAACTATTGGGAGGTACAGAGCCCATTGAAACAATGTGTTTCAATGCTTCCTCTACGCTCATCTCCAGTTCGATTGTTTGTGCGCGCGGCACAATCATGAAAAAACCAGAGGTAGGATTTGGGGTAGTGGGTAAGAATACGTTTACATAATCCTCACCCAATTTAGCAGTCACTTCTCTTGCAGGAATGCCTGTTTGAAAAGCGATCACCCAAGAATCAGCGTGTGGGTAACGGATCAGTAAAGCTTTACTAAAAGCCTGACCGCTTCCAGAAAATAAAGTAGATGAAACTTGCTGAACACTTGAGTAGATCGAACGCACAATCGGAATGCGGTTAACAAACTTATCCCAGATTTTTAACCACCATTGACCGGCAAAACTAATCGCCAGTAATCCGGTGAACATAATGACTGCAATCACAATCAATATTCCAACACCTGGAAGATCACGGAAATGCTGTACATCTATTGCGGTATCACTTGGAAGCACCACAATGATGGCGTGCATCACTGAGCCAAATACGCCGTCGAGCAAACCTAAGCCCCACCCAATCACCCAAACGGTGACTGCCAGTGGAACCCAAACAAGGATGCCTGCGATAAAGTATTTTTTCATGTGTTCTGCCTAGCCGACTATTTTAGCGGTTTAGAGATCAAGCAGCTAAAGACTAGTAAATGCCTAGGCTAATTATCAAAATTCCGGCTAAAAACCCGCCTGCAAAGAGCAAAGCCCCAGCTACGAGACGATGGGTGCGTCTTTCTTGGAATAAAAGCGCTTTTAGGGCCTCTAACTCGCCATTTTGGTCTTTTGTCTGATTGCGACCTTGCACTAGAGCATCAGCAATCAAACGAGGCAAAGTTGGCAGAATCTTAGCCCAAGAAGGCGCCTCTGTTTTTAAACCCTCAATTAGCCCGCGCCAACCCAATTGCTTGCTAATCCATTTTTCCAAAATAGGCTTGGCAGTTTTCCATAAGTCTAGATCGGGGTCTAATTGACGCGCCAAACCTTCGACATTCAAAAGCGTTTTTTGCAGCAAAGTTAACTGCGGCTGAATTTCTATTTTAAAGCGGCGCGATGTTTGAAATAAACGCAATAACACTAGGCCAAGAGAAATTTCTTTAAGTGGGCGATCAAAGTAGGGCTCGCAAACTGAACGCACAGCGCCCTCTAATTCCTCTACCCGAGTATCGGCAGGTACCCAGCCTGATTCGACATGAAGCTCTGCAACACGCCGGTAATCACGATTAAAGAAGGCCAAAAAATTCAGAGCTAAATAATTTTTATCAGATTCACTAAGGGCGCCAACAATACCAAAGTCCAAAGAAATAAAACGGCCGAATGTTTCTGACTCAAGGCTGATCATAATATTTCCAGGGTGCATATCTGCGTGGAAAAATCCATGCTCAAACACTTGAGTGAAAAATATTTCCACGCCATCAGCAGCCAACTTTTTAAAATCAACACCAGCGGCTGCTAGCTCTGCAATTCTTCCAATAGAGATGCCATGCATTCTCTCCATCACAATCACATTGGTATGGCATAGATCCCAATACATCTCTGGAATCATCAATTGCGTTGAATCGGCAAACTGCCTACGTAGCTGACTTGCGTTAGCAGCTTCACGCATTAAATCTAACTCATCGTGGAGATAAGTATCGAACTCGGCAACATTCTCACGTGGCTTTAATCGACGTCCATCTTCAGAACTTTTTTCAATAATCTTCGCTAAGTCATACATCAAAGCGATATCACCTTCAATCACCGGCAGAATGCCGGGACGTAAAACTTTAATAGCAGCTGCCTGACGATCCCATTCAGGATGTTTTTCAGTAGCACGCAAAACTCCAAAATGGACTTGTGCGACAGAGGCGCTCGCTACAGGTGTGGCATCAAAACTAATAAAAACTTCTTCGATCGGCTGACCAAGTGCTTTCTCAATTAAGCGACGCGACTCTTCATTTGAAAATGGAGGAACTTGATCTTGTAGCTTTGCTAGCTCATCTGCAATATCTTCTGGCAACAAATCTCGACGCGTAGAAAGGACTTGTCCAAATTTCACAAAAATCGGACCGAGTGCTTCCAGCGTCAAACGAATACGCTCGCCCCTAGGTAAAGTAACACCAGGCGAGGTCCAGCAGATCACTGTGAGAACTCCCCTACCAATTCCTGGCTTCAGAATATCGCGTAAAAGCGGTAATAAGCCATAACGCCAAGCGGTAAAGAAAATAAAACAAAGACGAGCAATTCGACGCACGATTTATCTAGCCTTTTGTTCTAAAAGTTGAATGCGCTTTTCGATACGATCTACAGATTCGCGCAAGTCATTTAATTCGGATTTATGCGCTATAAAGTCTCGCTTATTCAAAAGGACTCTTCTTTCTTCACTGACATACTCTACGACATTGTCCAGCAAATCAGACGCTGCAGAACGAGAGGCAGAAACAAATTTCTTACCTTGTCTCACAGCAAAGTGTGCCGGTGCATCACCAACTAAACGAGCCAAATCTTCTTCATATTCCCAGCGTAGCTGACCGGCTAAGCGGCCTATTAATTGAGCTAAGTCTGCATCGCCAGTGAGCTTTACGGCTTTAAAAGCTTGCTCGCGCAAACTACCTGAACTCGCCGCCAATTCACCCAATGCTTTGCTTGATACCTCTAAAGTCAAAGAAGGGTTATCAGCCTCTTTTAGAACATTTAATAAACCAGTTGAAGAAATCTCAAAGCAAAGATTGCCCAAGGGCAGTTGAAGCAAAATAGTTTTGCCAGCATGCTTAGCTAGTGCCGTAGATGCCCACGGCTCGCTACCTAATACATGGTTGATCCCGCGGCAAGCAGCGCCGGCGGCTATCGTATGGGTAGAAGATAAATGCGTATTCATGAGTGTAAAAAACCCGCACTAGTGCGGGTTTTCCAATGGAAAGTACCTAAAGCTTAAACCAACTGCGAGATACCTGCTAGTACCCAGCCTCCAGGGCCCTCTACCGGCTTACTTAAATTCCAGATTTCGGAGAAGTCGCTTGCTGGAGCTCCTACTTGTTCCCGAATCATGCCGCTAAACTGAATACTGCAGAAATAATGCGCATCTATAGTCTCAATGCCAATAAGCTTGGCATTAATGGTAACGACATCTGTTTGATTAGTGGTGTCGGTCCTGCCTGCTAAATCTTGCTGGATTGTGGCAAACATGTCAGGCGTCGTAAATTCACGCAAGGCAACAAGATCGCCATGATCCCAGGCTTTTTGCAAAGTAGCAAAGTACTGCTTTGCATTCTCAAGGAAAGTGCGCTCATCAAAACCGGGAGGCAATGTCGATTGAAACACTTCAGACTCAGCACTAATACCACCGAAGGCATTTGCTGCAGGAGTAAAAGCAGGTTCTTGTCTAGGAGCTTGCTCGATATTAGTTCGCTGCAGGCCTGTTGGAGCATTAGCATTACTACCTGTGCCAGACATCGCTGGAAGTAATCTGCGAATCACAAACATGATGGCAAAGCCTGCCAGCATAGCAATTAAGAGTCCAGTAATCATGGAGGATGCTGCTTCTCCTAAACCAAAATGAGATAAAAGATAGCCAATACCTAAGCCGGCTGCTAATCCACCCAAGAGACCACCCATGCCACCAAATCGACTAGGTGCTGCTTGGGGAGCTGGGGCTGGGGCAGCAGGTTGTGCTTGTTGTGCTGGCTTTTGAACCGGAGCAGCTTGCTTTTGCATTGGTGCACTTGGAGCGCGTCCAAAGCTTTTACCACCACCCAAACGCGCGGCATCAACATGAGCTACAGATGCAAACATTAATGTGAGACTTAAAAGAACTGCTTTAAAAAAATGTTGATTCATTTTTACCTACCCCTTGTTATAACTTTTGAACTGCTTTGGTTTTTAAGAGCTTAAAAACTATACAACTATCAGTATTTAATACCAATATGTAAGGCAACGATACCCCCAGTCATTCTATGGGTTTCTACCTCATCAAAACCTACTCCTAACATCATTTCTTTGAGGGTTTGGGCATCTGGGTGCATACGGATAGATTCTGCTAGATAACGATAACTTTCTGAATCTTGAGCAATCTTCTCGCCCAACCAAGGCAAGACCTTGAATGAATAAGTGTCATAAACGGGCTGCAAAAATGCATCCGGCTTAGAAAACTCTAAAACTAAAACGCGGCCACCCGGCTTAATCACACGACACATTTCACCTAGGGCAGTATCTTTGTGAGTCATATTGCGCAAACCAAATGCAACAGTGACGACATCAAAATGATGATTCGGAAACGGAATCTTTTCAGCATCAAACTGCACACAAGGTAAAGCCATGCCACGATCTAATAAACGATCGCGACCAACGCCCAACATAGAGGCATTAATATCACTCAACCAAACTTGAGCATCGGGATTACGGCCCCAATCTGCCGCTTTGGCAAATGCAGCGGCAAGATCCCCAGTACCCCCAGCAATATCTAAAACTTTTTGCCCTGGCCGAACATTGGCACGCGCAATAGTAATTTTTTTCCACATACGATGCAAACCAAATGACATTAAGTCATTCATCACATCATATTTACTCGCTACTGAATGAAATACCTCAGCAACCTTGCCAGCTTTTTCAGCCTCATCAACACTTTGATAACCAAAATGGGTTTTACTCATTAGTGACTTCCACAAGAATGGCCAGCCACATTCATAGGTGCGTCACGATCAAGGCCTGCAGCCATCAATCTATCTAAATGCTCTTTCCATAACTGCTCTTGGTTCTCACACAGGTACTGCAAGTAATCCCAAGAATATAGACCTGAATCATGACCGTCAGAAAAGCTAGGCTTTAATGCGTAATGGCCAACAGGCTCAAGGTTCGCAATCAAAACATCACGCTTACCCGTTTGCAAAGTCTCTTGCCCTGGACCATGGCCTTGAACTTCTGCAGAGGGTGAAAGCACCCTCAAAAGCTCAAACGGCAGCCGATAGGTATTACCGTTCTCGTATGAGAGTTCAAGCACCTTAGATTGCTGATGTACCACGATATTATTAGGAATCATTAGACGAGAACCCTTTCAATGCCACCCTGATTTGCTTTAGCAACATAATCTTGCATCCAGTTTTCACCAAGTAATTTTTGAGCCATCTCAACCACAATGTAATCAGCAGTAGTATCGCTATCTGCATCGAAACGGGTTAGGCCTTGTAAGCAAGATGGGCAGCTTGTTAAAACCTTAACGTCACCAGTGAAATTATCCTTGCGTAAATCATTCGCAGCTTTTTCCATCTCAATTTGCTTACGGAATCGAACTTGAGTAGAGATGTCTGGCCTTGTAACTGCTAAGGTTCCAGACTCACCACAGCAACGATCATTCTTTAAAATCGCTTTACCATCTTCCAGTTGAATCAATTCATTTACGGTTTTCAAAGGATCCTGTAGCTTCATTGGAGAATGGCAAGGGTCGTGATACATATACTTCACACCCTTCACTCCAGAGAGCTTAACGCCTTTTTCTGCCAAGTACTCATGAATATCAATAATGCGGCATCCAGGGAAAATCTGATCAAACTGATAGCCAGCTAACTGGTCATAGCAAGTTCCGCAAGAAACTACCACGGTCTTGATATCTAAGTAGTTCAGAGTATTCGCAACCCGGTGAAATAACACGCGGTTGTCCGTAATCATCTTCTCAGCTTTATCAAAATCACCATTGCCCCGCTGCGGATAACCGCAGCATAAATAACCTGGAGGCAGCACTGTCTGCACGCCAACATTCCACAGCATTGCTTGAGTCGCTAAACCCACTTGTGAGAAGAGTCGCTCAGATCCACAGCCCGGGAAATAAAACACCGCTTCGGTATCAGCAGAAGTTGTTTTTGGATCGCGAATAATCGGTACATAGTTTGCGTCTTCGATATCTAACAAAGCACGGGCAGTTTTTTTAGGTAAATTACCGGGCATTTTTTTGTTTACAAAGAAAATAACCTGTTCAGTGATAGTTGGCTTACCCACCGTTGCTGGGGGATGAGCGGTTTGCTTTTTAGCGAACTTACGCAAAACATCATTACCTAGGCGCTGTAACTTATAACCCCAACCAATCATAGCCGTACGAACCAAATTAATAGTCTCTGGACTGGTGGCATTCAAAAAAAGCATTGATGCTGCTGTACCTGGGTTAAAACGTTGCTGACCCATCTTGCGCATCAGGTTACGCATATTCATAGTCACATCACCAAAGTCGATGTTGACTGGGCAAGGAGTTAAGCATTTATGGCAAACAGTGCAGTGTGCTGCCACATCATCAAACATTTCCCAATGCCGAATAGAAACACCGCGGCGGGTTTGCTCTTCGTACAAGAAGGCTTCTATTAATAATGAGGTAGCCAAAATTTTGTCACGTGGGCTATATAAAAGATTAGCGCGAGGTACATGGGTCGCACAAACTGGTTTGCACTTACCGCAACGTAAGCAATCTTTCACGCTATCGGCAATCGCCCCGATATCGCTTTGCTGCATGATGATGGACTCATGCCCCATCAAGCCAAAGCTTGGTGTATAGGCCATACTCAGATCCGCATGCGGCATGAGCTTACCTTTGTTGAAGCGCCCTTCAGGGTCAACACGATTCTTATAACTGCGGAAATCTTTGAGTTCCGCTTCGGTTAAATACTCAAGCTTAGTAATACCAATTCCGTGTTCACCAGATATCACACCATCTAAAGTACGAGCCAACTTCATAATGCGATCGACCGATGAATGGGCATCTTGCAACATCTCATAGTCATCAGAGTTAACTGGAATATTTGTATGTACATTGCCATCACCAGCGTGCATATGCAAAGCTATGAACACACGTTTGCGCAAAATATTTTTATGAATCGCTTCAAGCTTAGCAAGAATAGGTTCGAATACTAGACCCCCAAAGATAATGCGCAATTCAGAACGCACTTCTTCTTTCCATGAGGCGCGCAAACTGTAGTTTTGCAGTTGTGGGAAATAGGTATCCATCTGCGTAAGCCAATCAGCCCAGCGAGTGCGAACTTTAGTAATGAGCTCCAGAGCCTGCTGAACACGATCTCCTAAGATTTCTGCAGTTGGAATCTCATACTCTTCATCGCTCTTACCTAATGGCAGAGCACTCTTTTTCAGAAATAACTCTAGGCCATCAAGAACTTGTAATTTATTTTTTAGAGATAACTCAATATTGATGCGCTCAATACCATCGGTGTACTCGCCCATCCGTGGCAAGGGAATGACAACGTCTTCGTTAATCTTGAATGCATTGGTATGGCGAGCAATAGCCGCTGTGCGGGCACGATCTAACCAAAACTTTTTACGAGCCTCTGCACTAACTGCAACAAAGCCTTCACCACCGCGCAAGTTTGCCATGCGCACAACTTCGCTAGTAGCTGCTGCAACTGCTTCTTCATTATCGCCAGCAATATCGCCTACCAAGACCATTTTGGGCAAACTATTGCGCTTGGATTTTGTGGAATAACCAACTGCTTTTAAGTAACGATCATCTAAATGCTCAAGACCAGCCAAAATCGGGCCACCATCTTTACTCAAGACATCTAAATAGGCTTTGATCTCCACAATACTGGGAATAGCTTCACGCGCTTGGCCAAAAAACTCGAGGCAAACAGTGCGCATGAACTTAGGCATGCGATGCAAAATCCAAGTGGCGCTAGTAATTAATCCGTCGCAACCTTCTTTTTGAACGCCAGGCAAACCAGATAAAAATTTATCTGTGACGTCTTTACCTAAACCTTCTTTACGGAAACGTTTGCCTTCAACTTCTAATAATTCGGTTTTCAGAATCCGTTGGCCAGGCTCACTATTGCCATCAGACCATGTCAGCTGAAAGCGGACAGTGGCAACATCGTGAATCTTGCCAAGGTTGTGCTCAAGACGCTCCACATCCAACCAATTACCTTGCGGATCAACCATGCGCCAGCTTGCAAGGTTATCCAAAGCGGTTCCCCAGAGAACAGCCTTTTTACCGCCGGCATTCATGGCGATATTGCCACCAATACAGCTTGCATCAGCAGAGGTGGGATCAACTGCAAACACTAGTCCAGCATGCTCTGCAGCATCGGATACACGACGGGTTACCACTCCAGCGCCAGTAAAAATCGTAGGTACTTCATGATCAAGGCCTGGTAAGCGCCTGCTCTTCACACCATCAATTTGCTCGAGCTTCTCGGTATTAATCACCGCAGACATAGCGTACAGAGGAATAGCGCCACCGGTATAGCCAGTGCCGCCTCCTCGAGGAATGATCGTAAGGCCTAGCTCTACACAAGCCTTAACCAATCCAGGAATTTCAGATTCGTAATCAGGCTTCAAAACAACTAATGGATACTCCACTCGCCAGTCAGTCGCATCTGTAACGTGTGCGGCACGTGATACGCCATCAAAACAAATATTGTCACTAGCGGTATGGCGTCCCAATACCTTGTAAGCACGCTTACGAATTTGTTCAACTTCTTTAAAGCCGTTTTCAAAACTTTCAATAGCGCTGTAAGCAGCACTTAATAAAATTTCTACTTGATCGGCAGAGTCGCCACTGTTCCGTTTTTTGACTTCGCCCAAGCGATGCCATAAAGCATCGATCAATTGCTTACGACGATCAGGACTATCTAATAAATCGTCCTGCAAAAACGGATTGCGCTGTACTACCCAAATATCACCCAAGATTTCAAATAACATTCTTGCAGAGCGGCCAGTACGACGGACGCCACGCAAGACATTGAGAACACGCCATGACTCCTCGCCCAGCAAGCGAATAACAATCTCTCGATCTGAAAAGGAGGTGTAGTTGTAGGGGATTTCACGGAGACGAGGGGAATCTGCCTCAGCGTCCAACAACTGGTTCAAAGCTAATGGGGCATTCATAGCAACATATTTGATAAATAAGCATTTTAATAGAGCGAGCCTGATAGTGGCAGGAAACGGGGAAAGCTGCTCCCTAAAGTAATAAACCCTTGCAAATCTAAGGGCTTAGGGGCCATCCGTGGTACGCTCATTGGATGGCAACGAACTATTTAAAGAAAATTTTATCGGCTCGCGTCTATGACGTAGCCAGAGAAACGGAGCTCCAGCTCGCCCCTGAACTCACCAAACGCTTGGGTAATCAGGTCCTCCTAAAAAGAGAGGATAACCAGCCAGTTTTCTCATTCAAACTCCGGGGTGCGTATAACAAGATGGCCCATTTACCCCCAGAGGCCTTAAAGCGCGGTGTGATTGCAGCCTCTGCAGGAAACCATGCTCAAGGAGTAGCCCTTTCGGCAGCCAAAATGAAATGTAAGGCTGTCATTGTGATGCCCGTGACCACGCCGAGCGTCAAAATTGATGCAGTCAAGGCTAGGGGTGGTTCTTGGGTAGAAATCATTCTGCATGGCGAGTCCTATAGCGATGCCTTCTTGCACTCAGAACTTTTAGGTAAAAAACGGGGTCTCACTTTTGTCCATCCCTTTGATGATCCCGATGTGATCGCTGGGCAAGGAACCATTGCTCATGAAATTTTTACCCAGTATGAAAAGCCTATCGATGCAGTATTTGTAGCAATCGGTGGTGGGGGCTTAATTGCAGGTATTGGTGAATATATTAAAGCGGTGAGCCCAAAGACAAAAGTTATTGGCGTTCAAGCTTCTGACTCTGATGCCATGAATCAATCACTCAAAGCAGGCAAACGGATTGAGATGAAAGATGTTGGCCTTTTCTCTGATGGCACTGCTGTCAAATTAGTCGGCAAAGAAACTTTCCGTATCTGTAAAAAAGTAGTTGATGAAATTGTGACTGTCGATACCGATGAAATCTGTGCGGCTATTAACGATGTCTTCACTGATACCCGTAGCATCCTTGAGCCTGCTGGCGCCTTAGCTATTGCGGGCATGAAGAAATATGTTGAGAAAAAACATATTCAAAAGAAAACTCTGGTAGCGGTTGCCTGTGGCGCCAATATGAACTTTAGCCGCCTACGTTTTGTAGCAGAACGCGCAGACGTTGGTGAGTTCCGTGAAGCCGTATTTGCAGTCACCATTCCTGAAGAGCGTGGATCCTTTAAGCGTTTTTGCCAATTACTCGGCAAGCGTAACGTAACAGAATTTAACTATCGTATTGGTGATCAAAGCGAAGCGCATATCTTTGTTGGTGTGAGTACTCAAAAAGCAGGTGATAGTGAGGCAATTGCAAAGCATTTCCGCAAAGCCAAGTTTGCAACTATCGACTTAACGCATGATGAGTTGGCAAAATCTCACCTCCGCCATATGGTGGGTGGTCACTCTGTACTAGCTAAAGATGAATTGCTCTACCGCTTTGAGTTCCCAGAACGTCCAGGGGCATTGATGAAGTTCTTAACCAGCATGGCGCCCAACTGGAACATCAGCCTATTCCACTACCGCAACCATGGAGCTGACTACGGCCGTATCCTGGTGGGCATCCAAGTTCCTAAGAATGAACAAAAGAAATTCCAAGTATTTTTAGAGAAATTAGCTTATCCGCATTGGGATGAAACCAATAATCCCGCTTATCACCTTTTCCTGAAATAAAATTGAATACGTAAGATGTAATACATACATGTCATACACACTCACCGGAAAACTTGTCGTCGCAATTTCTTCGCGCGCCCTGTTTGATTTTGAAGAAGAGAATCGCATCTTCGAATCGACTGATGATAGTGCTTATATGAAATTGCAGCTCGAGCGCCTTAGTGAAGCAGCTCAAAAAGGTGTGGCATTTCCCTTAGTTAAAAAACTCTTAGCCTTTAATGAGGAAGGTGAGCAACGTGTTGAGGTAGTAATCCTCTCGCGCAACGATCCAGTCAGCGGCCTAAGGGTGTTCCGCTCGGCAGAGCATCATGGTTTACATCTTGAGCGTGGCGTATTTACAAGAGGTCGCCCACCATATCATTACCTACGGTCATTGCATGCCAACCTTTTCTTGTCAGCGAATGAAGATGATGTGCGCGCTACGATTGATGCTGGCTTTCCAGCTGCACGCGTCTATCCAGAATCAAGCAAAACAGCGGAATCCCATCCAAATGAAATTCGGATTGCATTTGATGGAGACGCTGTACTCTTTTCAGATGAAGCAGAGCAAATCTTCCAGAAAAAAGGTCTTGAGGCTTTTGTAGATCATGAAAGCAAGAAGGTTGATATTCCATTACCGCCCGGCCCCTTCAAACCCTTACTTGAGGCGCTACATAGACTACAACGCTCCACTAGCGAAAATGGTATGCGTATTCGTACTGCATTAGTTACTGCACGCTCTGCACCTGCGCATGAACGCGCCATTCGCACTCTGATGGCATGGGGCATCGATGTAGATGAGGCAATGTTCTTAGGCGGCTTATCGAAGAGCGAGTTCTTGCGAGAATTCGAACCAGACTTCTTCTTCGACGATCAAACTGGTCATTGCCAATCTGCAGCATCTGTTGCGCCTACTGGTCATGTTGTATCCGGTGTGTCAAACAGACCCAAAGAAAAATAAGCATCATGGCAACAATTCCACTTGGGCAATCTACGCAATATCCAGATCAATACGATCCAAGTTTGCTATTTCCTATTCCAAGATTCCAGAATCGTGCAAAGCTCGGCTTTAAAGAAGGTCAGGCCCTACCTTTCGTAGGCGTTGATATTTGGAATGCCTTTGAGCTTAGTTGGCTTAATCAAAAAGGTAAGCCGCAAATTGCATTAGCTGAATTTCAGATCCCTGCAGACTCACCCAACATGATTGAGTCCAAGTCCTTCAAGCTCTATCTCAACAGCTTAAATAACGTTCGCTTTGAAGATGAAAGCAAAGTGAAAGAGAGGCTCATCACTGATTTATCAATAGTTGCTGGCAGTAAGATCACCACTCGGATCAATCCAACAGAATCCATTTCAAAAAAAGGGATGCAAGAAATGGGTGGCATCCTGATGGATCGTCTCGATATTGAAATAGATCCGAATCTGCCTGCAGACCCAAGCTTGCTCGGTGTGAATGAATCTTTTGGTCCGATTGAACAGTGCCTAGTCTCCCATTTACTGAAATCAAACTGCCCCGTTACAGGTCAGCCAGACTGGGCCAGTGTGCAGATTCGGTATCAAGGACGTCCAATTCTCGAAGAGGGTTTATTGCGCTACCTCATTGGCTTCAGACAACTGGGTGAATTTCATGAGCACTGCGTTGAAACTATCTTCACCGATATCAAGCGCCATTGCAAACCTGAAAAACTCTCTGTCTATGCGCGCTACACCAGACGGGGTGGGCTTGATATCAATCCGTTTAGAACTGATCACAATTCTCCTTGGCCCGAAAACATTCGCCATGCACGGCAATAAAATGCGTAGGCAAATAAAAACCCCTTGTAGGAATTCCTAGAAGGGGTTTTTGCTATTACGGTGTCTAAGATTTAGAACGGAATATCGTCATCCATTGCACCCAGTGATGCGGCATTAGATGCTGCGGGGGCAGACTGCTCAGCCGGCTTTGAGCGAGCATAGCTCTCGCCACCGTCACCACTTCCGCTTACTGGCTTACCGCCAAGCATTTGCATTGTTTCTGCAACGATCTCAGTGGAATACTTTTCTTGACCACTAGCATCAGTCCATTTACGAGTACGCAAACGGCCTTCACAGTAAACCTGGGAACCTTTTTTAAGGTACTGTCCAGCGATTTCTGCAAGCTTGCCAAAGAATGCAACACGATGCCATTCTGTGGTTTCTTTCATTTCACCAGTTTGCTTATCTTTGTAGCGATCAGATGTTGCTACTGAAATATTTGTAACGGCGTCGCCGCTTGGCATGTAACGTGTTTCTGGATCGCGCCCTACGTTACCTACGATGATGACTTTATTTACCGAAGCCATGTTGTCTCCCGAAGAAAAATACTGCTGTTATTACTACTAGAAATAAACTGCTCGCTTTAATTAAATCGATGATGCTACAGCGCTGTCTTTGTGGCTACACCCTTTGAATCTGTTGTTCTCACTGGCATTTCACCCATCGACCAAGCAATTATAAGCCAGCAAACTAAGAGCGCCGTACCGGCTGCAAAGACCGATAAATCACCATGGCTATCCATTAGCCAACCACCTAACAATGCACCAGAGAAGAGGCCGATGGATTGGGTTGTGTTGTAAACCCCTAAAGCAGTTCCTTTGGACTCTTTTGCATAGCGAGTAACCAATGAGGGTTGCAGGGCCTCTAGTAGGTTAAAGCCTATAAAGTAAATTAGTAATGCCACAGTGATGAGCGTCACAGTTGAAGCTTGCGTGAAGATTGTTTCAGCAATAATCAGAAGAATGATGGCAATTAATAGGATAAGTCGTATGCGCTGTTTTTTCTCGCCATAAATTAATAACGGAACCATAAACACAAAAGAGAGCAAAACGACGGAGAGATAAATTTGCCAATGTGAAGCAAGCGGAAATCCTGCTTGTTCTAGTAAACGTGGAACTACTAAGAACATTGCAACTTGGGTAGCATTTAATACAAATACGCCTATATTTAGACGCATAAGCTCTGGACGCAGAAACACAACTTTGATTGAATCTTGTTGCGCAGGAACTTCAGGTTTGTTATCTGGTAATACAAAATAGGCTACTACCATCGCTACAACACCTAAGATTGCTAACACCACGAACATGCCGCTTAAGGTAATCGTGCGATAAAGCGGGGCAGCAGCAACCAGCGAAATAGCAAATGAAAGAGAAATGCTGGCGCCGACTATGGCCATGGCTTGACTGCGAACTTGCTCCCTAGTCAGATCGGCAACCCACGCAGAAACAGCCGCAGAAATGGCTCCGGCACCCATCACGCCCCTACCAATGGAGATCCATAGCAAATCATCCTTGGCAGCACAAATTAAGGCTCCCACAACAAACAAGGACAACCCCCATAAAACGACCGTTTTTCTACCAATTCGGTCAGACAGTCTGCCCAAGGGAATATGGAAGCAGGCCTGAACAATATTAAAAATTCCCAATGCGAACCCTATTAAGAGCGCTTGCTCGCCTCCAGGCAAGTCTTTGGCATGAATACTAAAAACGGGCAAAAGCAAGAAAAGACCCAGCATACGAAGGCCAAAGATGCCTGCTAAGGCCAGAGCGGAGCGGAGTTCAGAAGGATTCATCGGAAAGAGCTATATTAACAAGTTACGCTAAAAAATCATGAATAACGAAATTAAGATCCGTGGTGCCCGCACCCACAACCTCAAAAACATCAATCTAGATATTCCTAGAGAGAAATTAGTCGTCCTCACTGGATTATCTGGCTCTGGCAAAAGCTCATTAGCGTTCGATACCCTCTACGCCGAAGGTCAGCGTCGCTATGTTGAATCACTTTCTGCCTATGCACGACAGTTTTTGCAGCTCATGGAAAAGCCAGACGTCGATACTATTGAAGGTCTTTCACCAGCAATCTCAATTGAGCAAAAAGCAACTAGCCATAATCCACGCTCAACTGTCGGCACCGTTACTGAAATTCATGATTACTTACGTCTGCTATTCGCACGCGCAGGTACACCACATTGCCCTGATCATGATCTTCCATTAGAAGCACAAAGCGTTTCACAGATGGTTGATACCGTGCTATCAATGCCAGAAGATACGAAGCTAATGATTCTTGCGCCAGTTGTCAGTGAGCGCAAAGGTGAGTTTGTTGATCTCTTTCAAGACCTTCAGGCACAAGGTTTCGTGCGCTTTCGTGTGCGCTCTGGCGGTGGTACAGCTAATGCTGCTAAAGCGGAGATCTTTGAAGTAGATCAACTACCAACACTTAAGAAAAACGATAAGCACTCTATTGAAGTTGTAGTTGATCGTATTAAAGTACGACCCGATATTCAACAACGTCTTGCAGAATCTTTTGAGACAGTCCTGCGACTAGCTGATGGCAAGGCTATGATTGTCGATATGGATAGTAGTAAAGAAATGATTTTCTCAAGCAAGTTTGCTTGCCCAGTTTGCTCATACTCTTTACAAGAGCTAGAGCCGCGCCTGTTCTCATTTAATAATCCCATGGGTGCTTGCCCATCCTGCGATGGCCTTGGTCATCAATCCTTCTTTGACCCAAAACGCATCGTTGCTCATCCCGATTTATCACTAGCCTCTGGTGCGATTAAAGGCTGGGATCGTCGCAATCAGTTTTACTTCAAGCTACTGCAGACCTTAGCCAAGCATGGCGGCTTTGATGTCGAGAAGCCGTTTGAAACACTCTCTAAGAAACAACAAGACTTGATCCTGTTGGGCTCAGGCGAGGTAACCATTCCTTTTGAGTACATCAACGAGCGCGGTAAAAACACGACTCGAGAACACGCCTTTGAAGGCATTATTGCCAACTTTGAGCGTCGCTATCGCGAAACTGACTCGATGACAGTGCGTGAAGAATTATCGCGCTATCAAAATATACAAACTTGCCCTGAATGTAATGGCAGTCGCTTGCGTAAAGAAGCGCGCTTTGTCAAAGTCGGCGAGAAAAAACAATCGCGTGCTATCTATGAGATCAGCGCATTGCCCCTAAAAGAAGCGAAAGAGTATTTTGAAGCCTTAGATCTGAAGGGTGCCAAAAGAGAAATTGCGGATAAGATTGTTAAAGAGATCAGCGCACGCCTACGTTTCTTAAATGATGTGGGCCTTGACTATCTCTCTCTTGAGCGAAGTGCAGATACTCTTTCTGGTGGAGAAGCGCAGCGTATTCGCCTTGCAAGCCAGATTGGTTCTGGCTTAACTGGCGTCATGTATGTTCTCGATGAACCATCTATTGGATTACATCAGCGTGATAACGATCGTTTAATCGGTACCCTGAAGCACTTACGTGATCTAGGTAATAGCGTCTTAGTGGTTGAGCATGATGAAGATATGATTCGTGCCTCTGACTGGGTCATCGATATTGGTCCTGGTGCGGGTATCCATGGCGGAGAGATTGTTGCCCAAGGAACTCCTGCAGAAGTTGAAGCAAATCCGAATTCTTTAACTGGCGCCTATCTTGCTGGTCGCGAAGCTATTGCAGTTCCAGAAAAACGCATTCCAGTAAATGATCGGTTCCTAGAAATTCTCGGTGCCCGCGGCAATAACTTGCAATCAGTCCATGCCAAAATTCCAGTAGGCTTACTCACTTGTGTAACCGGTGTTTCAGGATCTGGTAAATCCACATTGATTAATGACACCTTGCATCATGCGGTGGCTCAGCATCTCTATGGGTCTATTGCGGAACCAGCAGCCCATGATTCAATGAAAGGCTTAGAGCATTTTGACAAAGTTATTAGCGTAGATCAGTCACCGATTGGTAGAACACCACGGTCTAACCCAGCTACCTATACTGGTCTGTTTACACCAATTCGCGAACTCTTTGCTGGCGTGCCAGCATCACGTGAGCGTGGCTATGAAGCTGGTCGCTTCTCTTTTAACGTGAAGGGTGGTCGCTGCGACTCTTGTGAAGGTGATGGCGTACTGAAAGTAGAAATGCACTTCTTGCCAGATGTGTATGTACCTTGCGATGTTTGTCATGGCAAGCGTTATAACCGCGAAACTTTGGATATTCGTTATAAAGGTAAAAATATTCATGAGGTTCTGTCGATGACGATCGAGCAAGCACATGAATTCTTTGAGGCTGTACCCATTGTCAAACGTAAACTCAAAACGCTTCTCGATGTTGGCTTAGGTTATGTCAAGCTTGGACAGAGTGCTACCACCCTCTCTGGTGGAGAAGCGCAACGCGTAAAGCTTTCTCTTGAATTATCTAAACGGGATACCGGAAGAACTCTGTACATCTTGGATGAGCCGACCACTGGCTTACATTTCCATGACATCCAGCTATTGCTGACGGTGATTCAGAAATTAAAGAAGCAGGGCAATACTATCGTCATCATTGAGCACAACTTAGATGTGATCAAGACTGCTGATTGGATTATTGATCTAGGGCCTAAAGGTGGCGCTGGTGGCGGGGAAATTATAGCCACTGGAACACCAGAAGATGTTGCTAAAAATGCAGCGAGCTTTACTGGTCATTACTTAGCTCCTTTACTGACACGCAAAACTGTTGCCAGTAAGAAAAAGAAATGAATCCAGAATTTGAAGTGGCTGATGGATCTTAAAGCAATTTAGCTTCAGCTAAATCAGTTGCCTCTGAATTGCCTGAGATCACTAAAATATCGTTTGCATCAAGCTTCAGCTCAGGAGTAAGAGCTAGCTGCACATAATCAGAACTTGCTGTTTTTCGGCGGACAGCCTGAACACTGACACCCTCATTCTCAAGATCAAGCTCACCCAGAGTTTTACCAACTGCCTGGGAGTGCGGTAACAGCGTAATCGCATGCAGACGCCAAGACTCATTGGATCCAAAGTCATCATCTGCTGAGCCCCGGAAATAACCCCTCAGTAAGCTATACCGCTCTTCACGTGCAGTAGTGATTCGTCTTACTACCTTACGCATTGGCACACCCATAATTAGCAAAACGTGAGAAGCAATCATCAGGCTACCCTCAATGAGTTCTGGAATCACTTCCGTCGCGCCAGCAGCTTGCAGTTTCGCAATATCAGCATCATCTCTAGTGCGAACCAATACCGTCATTCCTGGTCGTAAATACTCTACTTGTCTTAGTACACGCATACTTGCTGCAGTATCCGCATACGTAATGACTACCGCTTTTGCCCTAGAGAGGCCAGCAGCAATTAGATAGTTTTCACGGCTAGCATCCCCATAAGCAACGTTATCACCACCAGCGGCTGCCTCTTTAACGCGATCAGGATCTAAATCCAGAGCAATGTAAGGAATTTTTTCTTGATCAAGCATCCGTGCCAAACTTTGGCCTGATCGGCCAAATCCACAAATCACAACATGGTTTTCATTGCGTACACTCTTTGCTGCCACCCGTGTCAAAGCAAGTGATTGCAATAACCATTCATTACTAGAGAAGCGCATTGCAATTAGATCGCTGTATTCAATTAAGAAAGGTGCGCAGAACATCGAGATCAGCATTGCCGCTAATACTGCTTGACTCAAAGTTGGATCAATTAAATCCAAGCCATCAATTTGAGTCAACAAAACAAAGCCGAATTCTCCTGCCTGAGCCAGACACAGGCCAGTTCTGATAGAGATGCCAGTGCTTGAGCCAAACACTTTAGAGAGCAAAGCAATCAGGCTGAACTTAAATACCAGTGGGCCTATTAGCAAAGCCAAAACCAACATCCATTGCTCTCGAATAACGCTGAAATCCAGTAGCATGCCAATCGTAATAAAGAAAAGTCCAAGCAAAACATCGCGGAAAGGCTTAACGTCCTCTTCCACTTGATGGCGGTAGGGTGTTTCAGAAATCAACATGCCTGCTAAGAATGCGCCAAGCGCTAAAGACAGTCCGAAATATTCGGTCAGCCCCGCCATACCCAGCACAATTAACAAAAGATTGAGCATGAATAGTTCTTGGGAGCGGAACTTAGCTACTAACTTAAACCAATGACTCATAAGTGATTGGCCTATAAAGAAAATCAGTACCAAGGCCACAATGATTTTGATTGATGCAGCTGTTAGAGCAACAAATAAGTCTGTAGAATTTTTTCCGAGCGCTGGCAACAAGATTAATAAAAAAACTACTGCCAAATCTTGGAATAACAAAATGCCAACGACATTACGACCATGCTCTGTTTCTAATTCAGCTCTATCAGAAATAAGCTTAGTCACGATGGCGGTAGAAGACATTGCCAGGGCTCCGCCCAAGGCAATCGCTGCACTCCAAGAGATCGGGTAAATCCAGTTCATGAGAAGACTAGCTGGAACTGCCAAGAGCATGGTCAAAATTACCTGACTAGCGCCAAGGCCAAATACGATCTTGCGCATGGCTCGTAGCTTATGGAGGTTAAATTCCAGGCCAATCGAGAACATTAAGAAAACAACCCCAAATTCAGCTAGATATTTGACTGTGGCTGAGTCGCTAGCTAAGCCTAGGGCATGGGGCCCAATCAACACGCCAATGGCCAAATAGCCCAAAATAGGGGGTAGGCCAAAATAGCGGAAAATAAGCACTCCGGCCACACCAGAGGCCAAGAGAATGAGAGTTAACTGAAGGACTGACGGCATATACTTACTTGATGATAGCTAAGACTCGTGAACGAACCCTAAAGCTTGCCCGCGACACCCTCACTATTGAGGCTGCTGCACTGCAAACAATGCGCGACCGCCTTGAAGGCGCCAATGCTGATGCCCTAGTGCTTGCCGTTGAACTACTCCATGGCTGCAAAGGCAGAATTGTGGTGTCTGGCATTGGTAAATCTGGTCACATTGCCCGCAAAATTGCTGCTACTTTTGCTTCTACCGGTTCCCCTGCTTTTTTTGTGCACCCTGCTGAAGCCAGTCATGGTGATTTGGGAATGGTAACAAGAGAGGACGTATTTGTAGCCCTCTCAAATTCCGGCGAGACCGATGAGTTGTTAACTATTCTTCCTATCATCAAACGTACTGGAGCAAAACTCATTGCATTGACTGGTGCTCCGAATTCATCTCTTGCAAAATTAGCAGATGCACACCTTGACACTAGCGTTGAAAAAGAAGCCTGCCCACTCAATCTGGCGCCAACCACAAGTACTACTGCTGCATTGGCAATGGGTGATGCATTGGCAGTTGCATTGTTAGATGCAAGAGGATTTGAGGCTGAAGATTTCATCCGCTCACATCCAGGTGGTAGGCTTGGTCGTAAACAACTCACGCATGTCAGTGAAGTGATGCGTAGCCTTAATGACACTCCTAAAATTTCTGTTGAAGCATCATTGCAAGATGCCCTGCTTGAGATGACTTCCAAGAGGATGGGTATGGTTGTTGCCTTAGATAAAGACAAAAAGGTATTTGGTATTTTGACCGATGGTGACCTACGCCGCTTATTGGAAAAGAAAACTAATCTTGATGGCATCACCCTGAAAAGCGCTACCATTCCAGGACCTCGTACTATTCCACCAGAGCTACTTGCAGAAGAAGCCATTGAGATGATGGAGAAACATCGCATTAATCATTTAGTTGTTACCGATAGCAATGGGCAGCTGTTAGGCGCACTTAATCTGCATGATTTATTTGCAGCAAAAGTGATTTAATCTTTCATCTAATTCAATTTCAATGTCGAGCGCTTTTAATACCCATAAAACCAATCCTCTTGCTAGTTACCCACAAGCCTGGGAGCGCGCAAGCAAAGTAAAGCTCTTAGTTCTGGATGTTGATGGTGTATTGACTAACGGACAAGTATGGATTGGCTCTGACGGCAAGGAGTCACTGAAAGCATTTGATATTCAGGATGGTTTGGGTATTAAGTTATTAGAGCAATGTGGAATCCCGACCGCAATCATCACTGGCAGAAATTCAAAGATGGTTCTAGCCCGTTGCGAAGAGTTAGGTATTAAGTATGTGCACATGGGTGTTGAAAATAAAGCTATTGCCTTAGCTCAAGTGGTCAAATCCTTAGGCCTTTCTCTGTCAGAGTGTGCTGTCATGGGTGACGACTGGCCAGATTTACAGATGATGAAAAACGCCGGCTTTCGGATTTGTCCTGCGCAAGCTCATGAAGCAGTAAAAGAATCTGCACATTTCGTAAGCAATCATAGTGGGGGGAACAGGGCTATACGAGAAGTGTGCGATCTGATTCTGAAGGCACAAAACCGCTACGAAGGATTACTCAATAAAGCGCGCAACTAAGTAATGCAACTCAATCCTCAAAAAATAAAACTCGGCATTGGTCGCACTCTTTTACGTCTGACGCCCTTGATTTTGATGGGGGGTTTAACGCTAGTCACTTTTTGGCTAGTGCAAAAAGGGGCTCCTCCTGAAAAATCCATGTTGGAGCGTGCAAGACTTCATGAGCCCGATTACACGATCACTAATGGAGCACTCTCAGCACTCAATGAAATTGGTAGTACCAAATATCGAATTCTAGGTAAAAAAGTGATTCACTATGATGATGATGCCTCGATTGATATTTTGGCCCCCCGCATGCGCCTCTTCCAGCTTGATAAGACTCCAGTAACCGTCAAATCTGATACAGGTCACCTTGATGGTGATCTAACCATTTTAGACTTGATTGATAATGCATCCATCTTTCGTCCAGCCCAAGCAGCAACAGAATCACAAGCTGCAACCCTGAGAATGCTTGCCTCTTCAAGCTATTTCAAAGTGCTTATCAATGACGACATTATTGAAACTAATAGGCCCATAACACTTGAGCAAGGCATGTCAACCATGCACTCTACCGAAGGTGGAATATTTAATAACGTTGAGCAAAGCATGACCCTTTTAGGTCAAGTTAAAGGACGTATTGAGCGGGCACCGCGGAGTACTCAATAAAGATCATGAAAACTTGTTTAGTACTTCGCTTCATTACTACATTGTTATTTCTAAAACTCAGCCTAGTTGGACTTGCGTTCGCAGAGAAGGCCGATCAAGATAAGCCCGTCATACTCGAAGCCGAAAAGGTTTCTGTAGACGACGTCAAGCAAAGCTATGATCTGAAGGGGCAAGTATTACTTATTAAAGGAAGCATCATCGTTACTGGCAAGGATGGTCATATTCAAGTCGATCCTGAAGGTTATGAATTTGTTGATGTTAAGGGCACACCAGATACCAGAGCGAGCTTTAGGCAGCATCGCGAAGGACCTGCAGATGAGTTCATGCAAGGTTTGGCAACTCAGGTTGTCTACAACGCTAAAACTGAAGTTCTCACATTAACTGGCGACGCCAGTCTCAAACGCCTCTTGAACATGCAAATGCTAGACCAATTACGCGGTTGGAAAATTGAATACGATGATGTAAAGCAGTACTATCGAGTTACACCCCCTAAGGATGCAAAGCTGGATGATCTGCCCTTGGCTAGATCAATCCTTTCACCAAGACGAAAAGCCACATTAGAGAAATGACAACGGATTTAGCTCAAACTAATAGCGCAGCAACTCTAAGCGCACACCATCTACAAAAACGTTACGGTTCTAGAACAGTTGTTCGAGATGTTTCCATAGAAGTGAAGTGTGGTGAAGTAGTTGGTTTGCTTGGGCCCAACGGTGCAGGCAAAACAACCTCGTTTTATATGATTGTTGGCTTAGTTCCGCTTGATGGGGGCAATATTGTTCTGGATGGTACTGACATCACGCATTTACCCATCCATGAACGTGCTCGCATGGGTCTATCTTATCTACCGCAAGAAGCTTCCGTTTTTAGAAAACTCAATGTTGCAGAGAATATCCAAGCCGTCCTTGAACTTCAAGCTCAGGGTGGCAAGCCGCTGACTAAAGTTGAAATTGCTAATCGACTAGATGAGCTATTGGGTGAGCTACAAATTAGTCATCTGCGTAACAACCCAGCCCTCTCCTTATCCGGTGGTGAGCGTCGCCGAGTTGAGATTGCTAGGGCTTTGGCCTCCCAACCCAAATTTATCTTGCTAGATGAACCATTTGCTGGCGTTGACCCTATTGCTGTTGGGGAAATTCAGCGTATCGTCCGCTTCTTGCGAGACCGTCAAATTGGTGTTTTGATCACCGACCATAACGTGCGGGAAACACTGGGTATTTGCGACCATGCCTACATTATTAGTGAAGGCAGCGTTCTGGCCGAAGGCAAACCCGACCAAATTATCCAAAATGATGCCGTCCGTAGAGTCTACTTAGGCGAAAACTTCCGGATGTAATCTGGGAGCCTTCTGGACCGTTTAACTAATAAAAATGCTTTTCCCTCTTGGTTTTCAGTAAATTCGCTGATACGCTGGAGGTTCATGAAGTTCCTTTCCAAAAATACTACTCAAACGATTTCAGGGGCCTGCTGCGCACCCCGGGTATTAGCATGCGCAAGCGTTCATATGAGGAGATGCTGATGAATTTGAAAATTAATAGCCGCCATCTGGAAGTAACCCCTGCCATGCGCACGCACCTTGAAGCTGGAATGGCCAAAATTCGTAAGCACTTTGACCATGTCATTGATGCTTCCGCCTTTCTTGTAATTGATAACGCCAAAGAAAAGGAGCTTCGTCAAAGCGCTGAAATTACCATTCACCTTAAGGGTAAGGAATTATTTGCCGAGGCTCATAATGCTGACCTCTACCACGCGATGGATGCCGTAGTCGAAAAACTAGAACGCCAAGTTGTAAAACACAAAGAAAAAATCCAGGACCATCACCACGATAAGCACTTTGAGTGATCTCTGTAGTCAGGACACCTATAATCAATTCCCATGAATGCCCTGACTAATCTTTTTACCCCTGACTGCATTGCATTAGATAACCCTGCCACTAGCAGAGCTGATGCATTTGCAGCAGCGGGACACCTCTTCTTTAAAAAAGTAGGGATTGATGCAGCTTCTGTAGTGGAGTTTTTAAACGCACGCGAAGATTTAGGGTCTACTGCACTTGGTGCCGGCGTTGCAATTCCTCATGGGCGTGTTAAGGGCCTTAAACAGCCAAGCGCCGCTTTCATGAAACTCAAAAGCCCAATTGAGTTTGCTGCTCCTGATGGTGAGCCAGTATCTATTCTGATTTTTTTATTGGTTCCTGAAAAAGCGACTCAACAACATTTAGAAATTCTGTCTTCTATTGCACAGCTACTATCTAATGCAGATACTCGTCAATTCTTATCGTCCGCTAGTGATCCGGCTAAGGTATGTGAATTATTACAACAGTGGGATGCAACAAAATGACACAGCCCTTGCTCCTTGAAGGAGTAACTGCACAGCAGATTTTTGATGATAATGTTTCAGATCTAAAGCTTTCTTGGATTGGTGGATTAGAAGGCGCAGATCGCACCTTCCCGGCAGAGGCAGTCAAAGCTGCTGCTGCTAGCTCAGACTTAGTGGGGCACTTAAATCTCATTCACCCAAGTCGCATCCAAATTTTTGGCGAACAAGAAGTTGACTATCATGCAGCGCTAGAGCCTGAACAAAAACAAGAGCAGATCGCCAACTTAATTTCTAAAACACCACCTTGTGTCATCGTAGCCGATGGCAAAGCAGCTGATTCAGATTTACAGCTCTATTGTCAGCGCACCTCCACGCCTTTATTTACTACAGTCATATCTGCAGCAGAAGTCATTGATCATTTGCGTATCTACCTGACTAAAATTGGTGCACCTAAAATCACGATGCATGGTGTATTTATGGATATCTTGGGCTTAGGCGTATTAATTACTGGTGAATCAGGTTTAGGTAAAAGTGAATTAGGTCTGGAATTGATTTCTCGTGGCCATGGCTTGGTAGCAGATGATGCCGTTGACTTTGCCCGCCTTGGCCCAGACTATATTGAGGGGCGCTGCCCGGTTATCTTGCGCAACTTACTTGAGGTTCGCGGCTTGGGCTTACTCGATATCCGCACCATCTTTGGTGAAACTGCAGTACGTCGCAAACTGAAGTTGCGCCTCATTGTTCAACTTGTTCGTAGAGCCGACGGGGAGTTTGAAAGGCTGCCACTTGAAGCCCAACACATCGATGTCTTGGGCATTCCTATTCGTACGGTAAAAATACAGGTTGCCGCTGGACGTAACTTAGCGGTACTAGTTGAAGCTGCTGTACGTAATACCATTTTGCAATTACGCGGTATTGATACCTTAAAAGAATTCATGGAACGTCAACGTATTCAAATGAATGCTGAAGCTGATTCAATCAAATCTCAGGGTCGCTTACTCTAAGCTATGCAAATTAATCTGATTACCGGAATCTCTGGCTCAGGTAAATCAGTTGCCTTGAGAGCTTTTGAAGATGCAGGCTACGACTGTGTAGATAACCTCCCAGTCTCCCTCCTTGAGAGTCTCATCACTACCCTCGAACAAGAAAAGAGTGAACGTGTAGCGGTTGCGATTGATGCGCGTCGCGGCCAATCCATTGCTGACCTGCCATCAATTCTTGAGAACCTCCGTCGACATCATCAAGTCAGAATTGTTTTCTTAAATGCTGACACCAATACCTTAGTACAGCGTTTTTCAGAAACCCGCAGACGCCATCCCTTATCAACTAATGTTGAACAATCACAGTCTGCAACATTAATTGAGGCAATTAATAAAGAGCGTAGCTTACTTGAACCACTACGCACCCAGGCACATAGTATCGATACTAGTAATCTACCTGCGCACGCACTACGCTCTTGGATTCAAGATTTTCTCAAAGATAAACCCCTTGGGCTATCCATCATTTTTGAATCCTTTGGTTTCAAAAAGGGAGTTCCTAGTGAAGCAGATCTTGTATTTGATGTACGCTGCTTGCCAAATCCCCATTACGACAAAGACTTGAAGCCTTTAACTGGCAACGATAAGCCTGTTAAAGAGTTTTTAGAAAAAATTCCTGAGGTAGTCAGCATGGAAAGTGACATTATTCATTTTATTGAGAAATGGTTACCACACTACATTGCCGATGGTCGCAGCTATTTAACAGTGGCGATTGGATGTACTGGTGGACAACATCGCTCAGTCTACTTAGTTAATCGCATCGGCGAACACTTTCGTGCACAAAAAGATTTAATTGCTCTACAACTTAATTTTTTAGATCGTCATCGCGAGCTAGACTCAATCCCTGCAGCAAAATCTTAATTGGCTGCGGCAAACCATATCGCCCTAGCTGACTGAGTGGCACCCATTTCAGGTCAGGGCTCACAAACTTCAAAGTTTTTAAAGATCTGCCTTCCCAAATCTGTATCCATAAACGACGATGGGTGAAGATATGCTTAATTTGATTACCCTGCTTTAATTCTTTAATGGATTTTGCTAAACCAAGAATATTTTCCTCGGGCAAAGTCATCGTCAGCAGCTCTTTGAGAGAGGAGGTTCTCTTACGACTCTTTTCAGTTTTTGGTCTCCATACTGACTCTGGTAAAGACCATAGCCCACCCCAGATTGCCTTACTAGGTCGCTTTTGTAAAAGAACAAAATTGTCTTTTCTAACCAACAACATATCGCAATCAAATTCGGGTGACTTTGCTTTGGCTACCTTCTTTGGCAAAGTAAGTACCTGATCACTTAAGTTTGCTTGGCATTCTTTTGCAAATGGGCATTTTTTCTCCACACCCATACACACTGGCTTACGTGTAGTACACCAAGTAGCTCCAAAGTCCATTAAGGCCTGCGTATATACCGGCATATTTTCTGGCTGAGTTGGCAATAAATCACTTGCTAATTGCCATAGGCGATCATTTACTGTTTTCTCTTGTATTGCACCATCAATGGCAAATAAACGTGCCAAAATTCTTTTGACATTCGCATCGAGTATTGGCGCCCTTTCATGGAAGGCAAAAGCGGTAATCGCACCCGCTGTTGATCGACCAATACCCTTTAGCTGCTCAAGTAAGATTGGGTCATTCGGAAACTTTCCAGAAAATTCTTGCATGACTTGTTTCGCACATGCATGCAAATTCCTAGCGCGAGAGTAATAACCTAAACCCGCCCATTCCGCTAATACTTCATCGATATCAGCTGACGCTAATTTCTTCACGGTTGGAAATCGTTTCATAAAGCGTGGGTACCGCTCTAACACTGTGGCGACCTGAGTTTGCTGAAGCATGATTTCAGAAACCCAAACTGCATATGGATCGCGATTAACTTGCCACGGCAAACCTGAGCGGCCGCTGAGTCCATGCCAAGCAATTAACTTTTTTGAAAAAGTATTCATTACTGTTTTTGGCATTGGGGGCAGAAATAGGTAGAGCGTTGGCCCTGAACAATTTGAACAATCGGCGTTTTGCAAACCTTACAGGGCAGGCCTTTGCGGTCATAGACCTTGGTTTGCACCATGAAGTGACCGGGATCGCCTTGGCTATTTACAAAATCTTTTAAGCTACTACCACCAGCAGCTATCGCTTTCTTCAGAATAAGTCTGACTGCATTTGCTAAGCGGGCACACTGAGGTTTGCTTAACTTACCAGCAGCTTTTGCAGGATGAATACCTGCTTCAAATAAACTTTCTGAGCAATAAATATTTCCAACTCCCACTACTGCCTGACCAGCTAGTAAAAATTGCTTCACCGCAACACTGCGCTTACGTGAGGCTTTGTAAAGAATATCGGCGCCAAGATGAGCTGCGAACTCAGCCGAAAAAGGCTCAACTCCTAACTTTTGTAAAAGCGTATTTTTCTCGAGCGGCCCCTTTGTATTGGCATGCCATAAAACTGCGCCAAATTTTCTGGGGTCGTGTAATCGTAAGCTTAGCTTGCCAAATTCAAAAGTGACGCGATCATGCGGCTTCAAAGAATCGGTGCTTGGCAAGACCCGTAAAGTTCCAGTCATACCCAAATGGATGAGCAGGTGGCCCGTATCCATTTCAAGTAATAAGTACTTCCCGCGCCTTGTTATAGAGCTTACCTTTTGGCCTGGCAGAATCTTTGGCAAATTACTAGGCACAGGCCAACGTAAGCGCCCATCCAGAACTTTGACGGCGCTCACCTTCCGCCCCTCAAGATGGGGGGCAATTCCTAATCTGGTGACTTCTACTTCTGGAAGCTCTGGCATAAATGGATTGTAGATTCGCAGATTAGAATATGCTTATGAGTAAATTCATACGCAAACCCCTTTTGCAGGGCTTATTCCTTTTAGCCCTATCTAGTGGGCTAGTCTTTTCTAGTCAAACCCAGGCGCAAATGGATGGCTTAAAGACTGGTGAGGGTGTATTTGAAGTGCTTGCCTCTGAGATTGCCCTGCAAAGAGGTGAAGCTGGACTGGCTTACAAGACCTATCTGGAAATGGCCCGCCAATACAAAGATCCTCGTCTCGCGCAAAGAGCGATGGAAATTGCTATTAGCGGGGGCTCGCCTGATTTAGCACTTCAAGCTGCAAAAACTTGGGATGAACTATCTCCAAGCTCTGAAACCAAACCCAAGGAAGTGCTCATTACCCTCCTGGTTTTAAGCAATCGTTGGCCTGATGCTGTTAAACCAGCAATTTCTTTACTTCGGCAACAAACTCCTACGCAACAAGAAAATACTTTATTGCAGCTACAGGCATTGCTTGCAAAGTCAAAAGATGAAACTGAGGCTTTGCGTGCTTTCTACGAAATTGCATCAACCGTCAAGGTACCCTTAAAAGACCCCGGGCTGCTTTATACCTATGCCATGTCCGCAGAAAAAGCGGGCCGCATCGATGTGATGGAAAAAAATTTGCGTGAGACTTTACGCAAACAACCAAATGATGCGAACTCTCTAAATGCCTTGGGTTACTCCTTAGCTGATCGCAACATCAAACTTCCTGAGGCATTTGCGCTCATTAGTAAAGCACATCAACTATCACCAAAAGACGCCTTCATCTTAGATAGTTTGGGTTGGGTGAACTTTAGACTTAGTAAAAATAATTTGGCATTAGAGCAACTACAGCAGGCATTCACGATGAAGCCTGAGGCTGATATTGCTGCTCATACTGGTGAAGTCTTATGGGTCATGGATCGTCGCACTGAGGCTGAAGAGATATGGAGCCAAGGGCAAAAATTAGATGCCAATAATCCAACCCTCAAAGAAACTTTAAAACGTTTCAAGCCAGACTGGTCTACCCCAGAAAAAGCTCCTCAGGGTTCATGGGATGGTCGTTTTGCAGTAAAGGTAATCGGTATTACTGAATCACAAAATCAAGGTGGCTCAGGTGGTTTTACATTGAATCAAGATGCGCTCAAAGATGTCTTGGAAATTCGAAATCCTCTTGGTGGCTCTATCGCCAAAATTACAATTGCTCCTAGTGAAGCGACTCTAGAGCGTGATGGTCAAGTAGTCACCGCAATTGATGCAGATACCTTAGTACAAAACACTCTAGGCTTACCTTTACCTGCGCGCGGTCTATCAAATTGGCTAAGAGGTGAAGTCAGGCCAGGCAGCGAAGCTAGCATTGAAAGAAATACCACAGGACAAGTGAGCAAAATTAATCAGGATGGTTGGGAATTAATTTATACCTGGGGCAATAACAAGCATCTAGATAAACTCACCATGACCCGAAGCTCTAACATTGGGTCGATTGATATTCGTTTAGTTTTCGATCGCCCAAATGACTAAGTCTTCTTTGTTGCTGCGCTCACCAGCAAAGCTTAATCTTTTTCTCCATATCGTTGGGCGTCGTACTGATGGCTATCACCTACTTCAATCTGTTTTTCAACTGATTGATTGGTGCGATACCATCACCTTAAAAGTCATTCCAGAAAATGAAGTGCGCCGAATCAACCCAATAGCTGATGTACCGCCAGAACAAGATTTGGTTGTGCGCGCTGCAAAATTATTAAAGGATTTTTGCAAATTTGAAGGTGGGGTTGAAATCAGTCTTCAAAAAGAAATTCCGATAGGTGGTGGATTGGGCGGTGGGTCATCAGATGCTGCATGCACCTTGATCGGACTTAATGCACTCTGGAATCTAAAATTGGATAAGGAAACTTTAATGAGCTTAGGTCTGCAACTTGGCGCAGACGTGCCCTTTTTCATTTATGGCCAAAATGCTTTTGTAGAAGGCGTAGGCGAAAAAATCCAAGGGATTGAGCTCGAAAATCGTGATTTTTTGGTGATTTTTCCCCAACAAGGAATTACCACAGCAAGTATTTTTCAAGCCCCAGAATTGACCCGAGATCATGCTCAGATTACAATTGACGGCTTTCTTGCGTCGTCATGGTCAGACTTATCAAACGATTGTCAGGCAGTAGCGATGCAGATTTGTCCTCAAGTGATGCAAGCTTTGGATTGGATTAGCCATGCAGTACCGGGCTCAGAGCCCCGTATGTCAGGCTCTGGAAGTAGCGTTTTTGCCGTCTTAAACCCTAAGACCGATACCGCAAAACTAGAAAATCTTTTACAAACTCTTCCTAAGGGGTGGGTAGGTCGGATTGTTAGGGGCTTAAATAAAAATCCCGCTTACAATTTGATTTCTTCAGAATGAGCTGTAGGGGAATCGCCAAGCTGGTTAAGGCACTGGATTTTGATTCCAGCATGCGAAGGTTCGAATCCTTCTTCCCCTGCCAAATACTGTAGAAACGATAAAGATAACCTTTACACCTGACAAAGCCCTTGATCCTATGACCGCCTCTACCCACACAGATTTACTGACCCTATTCACAGGTAACGCAAATCCCATTTTGGCAGAGGCTGTTGCCAAAGAGCTCAAGCTTACCATGGGCAAAGCCTTTGTAGGCCGATTCTCAGATGGCGAGATCCAAGTCGAAATTCAAGAAAATGTCCGCGGCAAAAATGTTGTCGTCATTCAATCGACCTGTGCACCAACTAATGACAACTTAATGGAGCTCATGATCATGATTGATGCTCTTAAGCGTGCGTCAGCTGGTCGTATCACTGCCGTGATTCCCTACTTTGGCTATGCCCGCCAAGACCGCCGCCCACGCTCTGCCCGAGTTGCAATCTCCGCCCGCATCATCGCCAATATGCTTCAGTCGGTTGCCGGTATTGAGCGAGTTCTTACAATGGATCTGCACGCTGACCAAATCCAAGGTTTTTTTGATATTCCAGTAGACAATATTTATGCCTCACCAGTGCTCTTGGCTGACCTAGAGGCTCAGAAGACCCAAAAAGATCTCATCATCGTCTCGCCAGATATTGGCGGTGTAGTTCGTGCTCGCGCCATGGCCAAGCAACTTGGTACTGATTTGGCAATTATTGATAAACGCCGCCCCAAGGCAAATGTATCTGAAGTCATGCATCTGATTGGTGAAGTTGAAGGCCGCCATTGCGTCATCATGGATGACATCATTGATACCGGTGGAACCCTCTGTAAAGCTGCTGAAGCGCTTAAAGAGCGCGGTGCTAAGGGTGTTACCGCCTACTGTACCCATGCAGTTCTATCCGGCGGTGCAGTCGCCCGTATAGCGGCCTCTGAACTAGATGAATTAGTTGTTACTGACACTATCCCTTTGACCCCTGAGGCCATGAAAGTAGCCAAAATTCGTCAATTGACAGTAGCCCCCCTCCTAGCCGAAACCCTTTCCCGCATTAGCAAGGGCGACTCGGTCATGTCGATGTTTGCCGAATAGGCCAAAAATCCCTGTTTTACCCCGTTTTTTGGCAGTTTTGAGGTGTTTGTAGGCAAAAACTCCCTTTCCCACGATATAATTGAAGGCTTTTCTGTTTGGTCGCGAACGGAAATTAACCTTAACTAGGGAATTTAATATGAAAGTAGTAGCCTTTGAAAGAAGCGTACAGGGAACGGGTGCGAGCCGCCGTCTGCGCAATTCCGGAAAAACTCCGGGAATCGTTTACGGTAGTAAAGATGCAGCCGCTGTTATCGAGTTAGACCACAACGCACTGTTTCATGCTCTCCGTAAAGAAGCATTTCACTCATCGATTTTGGATTTGGAAATCGGCGGAAAAACACAAAAAGTGTTGTTGCGTGATTACCAAATGCATCCATTTAAGCCATTGGTTTTGCACATTGACTTCCAGCGCGTATCAGCGACTGAGAAAGTTCATATGCGCGTTCCATTGCATTTCACTAACGCTGAGGTTTCAACAGCCGTGAAATTACAAGGTGCCGTTATTAGCCATATCCTCAATGACCTGGAAATTTCTTGCTTACCAGCAGACTTACCAGGCTTCCTTGAAGTGGACTTGAGCAAAATTGAAGTGGGTCACTCCATTCATGCTAAAGACGTCATATTGCCAAAAGGTGTTAGCTTGGTATTGCACATTGAACAAGAGAATCCAGTGATTGCAAACGCACGTATTCCGACTGTTAAAGCTGCTGAGACTGAAGAAGCTGCTCCTGCAGCTCCTGCTGCTGATGTGGCGGCTGCTCCTGCAGCTGCTGCAGGTAAAGATAAGTCTTAATTCGCTTAAGCTGCATCCCTTGCATTAAGAAAGCCCGCGCAAGCGGGCTTTCTTTTTACTTTTTTGTAGAAAAGCTTTTAAGTCTTTAAACTCCTATCATGACTAAATTAATTGTTGGCCTTGGCAACCCTGGAGATGAGCATGAAGAAGATCGGCACAACGCTGGTTTCTGGTTTGTCGACGCTCTTGCAAAACAATTGAAGGTTCGCTTTGAGTCTGAAAAACGCTTTCATGGGAAAGTGGCAAAAGCAAAATGGGAAAGTGAAGACCTCTTTCTACTTAAGCCTAGCACTTACATGAACCTGAGCGGTCAATCAGTCGGTGCACTTTGTCGCTTTCACAAAATTACCCCTGTAGATATTTTGGTCGTTCAGGATGAACTTGACCTAAAACCTGGGACTGCTCGGATTAAATTAGGTGGTGGTAATGGCGGCCACAATGGCTTAAAAGATATTCAAGCGCACTTAGGAACGCCGGACTACTGGCGTCTTCGCTTGGGTATCGGTCATCCACGAGATGTGGCTGGCGATGGTCGCATCATGGATGTAGCTGACTATGTATTGCGTAGACCACAACTGGCAGAACAAAAGTTAATTGATAGCAGTATTGAAAATGGCCTACAAATCTTGCCGCTATTTATGAAGGGCGATACCCAAACTGCCATGCTAGAGTTGCACTCTAAAGGCTAGGCGGTATTTACTTTTTTACTTACAGTTATTAACTTATATTTAGCCATTAACTGCTCTTGAGATTCCGTGTACTGCGGATTGAATGGGATGCAGTCTACTGGGCAAACTTGGCGGCACTGGGGCGCATCATAGTGTCCAACGCATTCTGTGCACTTATCAGGATTGATCTCGTAAATCTCAAGCCCCATATAAATGGCATCGTTGGGACACTCAGGCTCACACACATCACAGTTGATGCATTCGTCCGTAATCATTAAGGCCATGTCTTACTCGCTAACCTTACTTTTTAGCCTGGCTATTGCTTGCTATTTTTTTAACTAACCATTTCTCAACCGATGGGAAAACAAACTTACTCACATCCCCACCCATCGATGCAATTTCACGAACAAAGGTACCAGAAATAAATTGATATTGATCAGAAGGTGTTAAGAAGAGGGTTTCAACATCAGGCAGAAGATAACGATTCATACCGGCCATTTGGAACTCATACTCAAAGTCAGATACTGCCCGTAAGCCACGAACAATCACACGAGCATTGTGGTCGCGAGCAAAATCCTTTAACAAACCATCAAAACCAACTACCTTCACATTAGAGTAGTGACTCAGGACTTCAGTGGCGATGTCAATCCGCTCTTCTAAAGAGAAGAAAGGATGCTTACTGCGACTAGAAGCAACGCCCACAATGAGCTCATCAAAAATACTCGATGCGCGGCGCACCAAATCCTCGTGACCACGAGTAAATGGATCAAATGTTCCTGGGTATACAGCGACAGTCATAACTCTCCTAAGGCTTTATCAGCTACAGGTATGAGTTTAGCCTCTTCCACCACGAAATAGACAAGCTTTTACCTGGCCTGCCTCTAAGTATTTTCCACAATGCCAGTCTGGCAGTAGGGCTTCTATTTCCTCGCGAGCACGACTGGAGGGAAATTCGACATAAATGCCACCCCCACCGGAATCATCGCAAATCCGACCAGCTTCAATGACACTTTGATCTAATAGGGCCGATTCTTGAAAAGGGGGGTCTATAAAAATTAAATTGCTTGAGCCGTCAGCCCGCTGCTTGAGATATTCGAGGCTATCTCGATGCAAAATTTCCACCTTACTGCCAAGGGGTGAAGACTGCAGCAAAGAAAAATTACTCAATAGATTAGCGTGAGATCTTTTATCTTTTTCTAACAACACTACGGTATCAGCGCCCCGAGAAGCTGCCTCAAAACCCAATGCCCCGGTGCCGGCAAATAGATCTAGACAGTGCAGTCCTGTTAAATCTTGACCAAGCCAATTAAATAAAGTTTCTCTAATACGATCAGTAGTAGGACGTAATCCAGGTAAATCTAAAACGGACAATAAGCGACTTCTCCAAACGCCACCGATGATGCGCACTTTCTTTGGTGGCTCTACCTTTGAAGTCTTTGTAGACTTATTTATTTTGTGCTCCTAGCACCACAATCTTCATACGATCCATCGCTAGATATTTTTGGAATGCAGCGCTCACTTGCTCCAAAGTAACTGCCTCTACTTGCTTAGTCCAGATCTCCATTGTGTCCAGTGGTAAATCATTCCAGGCAATCGATGAAACGTTATCTAATAATTTACGATTGTTATCAATGCGCAATGGATAGCCGTTTATCAAATTAGATTTGGCAGCAAGCAACTCAGATGGCGTTGGTCCATCAGTAATAAATTTTGCAATGGTTGAGCTCATCACTTCCAGCGCCATTGCAGCTTGATCGCTCTTGGTCTGAAGGCCAGCTTTGAAAATGCCAGTATCTTTACCAGGGGCGAAATAACTGGAGACGCTATAGGCAAGACCGCGTTTCTCGCGCACCTCTGCCATTAACCGAGATACAAAGCCACCGCCACCTAGCACGTAATTGCCAACTAAAAGAGGAAAGTAATCTGGATTACTACGAGTTACCGCTGTCATACCCATCGCAATATGCGCCTGCTGAGAATCAAAAGGGATCTGAATTTCACGCTGCCCCAAAGGTTCTACTGGTGAACGTTGCAACTCTGGTAGCTTAGCAATAGGATTGCCAGACTGGGGAATCATTTGCAGTAGAGTCTGCACGATTTCATTAGCCTGGGCTCGATCCACATCACCGACAATGCTCACAATCATGCGATCACTGCGATAAAACTGCTGATGAAATTGGATTAAATCCTTTGCGCTGACTGCAGCCACTGATTTAACCGTTGGAGTATTTCCGAGAGGATAATTACCATAGATGGACTTTGTAAAACGGCGCTCTAAAACAAACTCTGGCTTTGTTTCAGCCTCAAGTAAATTGGTAATTATCCTTTGCTTTTCTCGCTCTACTATTTTTGCTTCATAAGTAGGTAAACTTAGCATGGCTGCAGCTAATTTCACCGCCCGATCTCGCAAATCTTTTCTACTTAAGCTGCGTATCCGTAAAATAGCGCGTTCGCCACTAACAGATAAGCTAATATTGGCACCCAAATCTGCGATCTCATCCGCGATTTGAGCTTCGCTAAGTATGCCTTGATCACCCTTCACCCCATAATTCATGAGGCCCGCTACCATATCGGCCAATCCGCTCTTGCCAGATGGGTCAAAGCGATCGCCAGCATCAATACTGACTTCAATATCGACCATGGGCAGCGCTTTAGTTTGAACTAAATATCCTTTACTACCTTTAAAACTGTCAAGTTTCTCAATCGGTAAAATAGCGTGTGCAGTAGCAAAGTAGCCGAATGTAATCAAGCAAACCAAAATACTATTTTTGAGAGCATTCATTATTTACCCTCCTTACTAGCTTCAGATTTACGAGCCTGAGGATCAAGCACGGCAATTGTGAGGCCCTCATCCACCAAATATTTCTTAGCAACCGCTTGAACCTGTGCAGGCGTAATCGTTTGCATTTTTTCTAATATGTAATCGATATCTTTCCAAGAGAAACCTACCATCTCGGTAGTACCAATTTCCATTGCTTGGCCAAAAATACTATCGCGCTTATAAATTTGATCGGAAAGTATACGAACCTTGATACGCTTTAGCTCAGACTCTAAAATCCCTTTTTTCTTTAAATCTTCCAAGGCATTGCGAATGCTTGCTTGGGCTTGAGCAACCGTCTTGCCCTTTGCCGCAGAAACGCTGATCAAAAATAATTCTGGTCCGCGAGAAATCATGTCATAAGAAACGCCAACATCATTGACTACTTTTTCTTGTTTAACTAAGGTTCTATTGAGACGGGCGTTGTCATAACCATCTAGCACAGCAGTCAAAAGCTCTAGTGCATAAGGCTCAGGATCATCAAGCTTGCCAGGCTCTAAGCGAGGTACTTTCCAGGCCATAGCCAATTGGGCGCTATCGGCGGGTGCCCTCACCTGCACTTGCTTGATTCCTTTTTGGGGTGGTTCAATTTGCGGTTTGCGTACTGGCAACTCTTTCATAGCAACTGCGCCGTAATACTTTTCAACCACTTTCAGAATTTGCTGAGGGTTTACATCTCCACTAATGACTACAGTTGCATTATTTGGTGCATACCAACTGCGATACCAATCACGCGCATCATCGGCCTTCATATTTTGCAAATCATTCATCCAACCAACTACCGGATGACGATAAGGCGAACTTATATAAGCAGTCGCCATTAGTGATTCATTTAAGAGGCTGCCCGGATTATCTTCTGTACGCAAGCGGCGCTCTTCCATTACCACCTGAATCTCTTTTAAGAATTCAGCATCATCAAAATTGAGATTAGACATACGATCTGCTTCAAGCTTAATCACTTCATCTAGCTTGGATTTTTCAACTTGCTGAAAATAGGCTGTGTAATCGCGAGATGTAAACGCATTCTCGCGTCCACCAACCGCAGCCACTAATCGAGAGAACTCTCCGGACTTCACTTTGTGAGTCCCCTTAAACATCATGTGTTCGAGAACGTGAGCGACACCTGTACGACCATTTACTTCATCCATTGAGCCTGCGCGATACCAAACCATGTGAGCAACGGTGGGAGCGCGATGATCCTCGCGAACAATGAGTTTTAATCCATTGCTGAGCAAGGATTCGTGAGTATCCGCAGAATCGCCACTGGCAGCCCAAGATAAAGGGGTACAAAGCAAGAATAAAAAGCAAATTCGGAGTAAATTGGAGCGCATCTGCTAAATCACCATTTCCCAAAAATTAAATTGATAAGATGCAAGGTTTAAATTGTATCGATTATGTTCGGCTTACGTAAAACCCTCGGATCCCTTTTTAAATCAAGCAAAACAGATGAAGCTTGGTTTGATGCATTAGAAGAATCACTGATTCAAAGTGATGTGGGTTTGCCAACGACCGAACAGTTGATTAGCAGGCTACGTAAAGCGGCTAAATCTGAAAAAGCCTCGAGCACACAAGAGCTCCAAGCGCTTCTCATTGGAGAAGTCAGCGCTCTATTAAAAGTTTTGGAACCCTCACCGAATCCACTCTTTGAATCTAGTAAAGCGAATATCCCAGAGGTATGGTTAGTAGTAGGGGTTAATGGAGCTGGTAAGACAACTACTATTGGCAAGCTTTGCAGGCTCTTTCAGACTCAGGGCAAATCAGTCCTCTTGGCTGCAGGTGACACCTTTAGGGCTGCTGCGCGCAATCAATTGCAAGAATGGGCTGGTCGCAATCAAGTAGATGTCATTACCCAGGAAGGTGGCGATGCCTCCGCCGTTGCTCACGACGCTATTCATGCCGCGATCTCCCGTAAAAGCGACATCTTGATCATTGATACTGCCGGTCGTCTTGCCACCCAAGACCACCTCATGGAAGAACTGAAGAAGGTCAAACGCGTCATCGCTAAGGCCCTTCCTGGGGCGCCTCACCACACCTTGCTAGTACTTGATGGCAACACTGGTCAAAATGGTTTAAGCCAAGTGAAGGCCTTTCATACAGCCCTAGGTCTTACTGGAATCATTGTTACTAAGCTCGATGGCACCGCTAAGGGCGGTGTTATCTGCGCCCTGGCACATACCCTTCAAGATGGCCCAAAACCAGTTGTCTTAGCGCTTGGTAAAGGCGAAGGAATTGATGATTTAGCCCCATTCACAGCGGGGCAATATTCATCAGAATTGTTTAATTAAATCAGTTACTTAGTGACTATATAAACCCTTAGCACTCTCTTGACAGGAGTGCTAAAATAGACTTCTGTTAAGACCACATATTGATAAAAATGCTTCAACAGAAATTCGACAATCCGAACAAACAAAGACTGCCTGTCACGCAGACTGCGACGGCGTCTGCATTTCCCATGTTGCCATCTCTTGGGGTTGGCACTCTTGATTCTTACATTGCGTACGTGAATCGCGTACCCATGCTGAGCGCTGCAGAAGAGTTACATCTTGCGCAAGAATTTCGTCGTACTGAAAATGTCGATGCCGCTAAAACTTTAGTGCTCTCACATTTACGTCTCGTTGTTTCTGTCGCTCGCCAATATCTTGGTTATGGCATTCCACATGCAGACTTAATTCAAGAGGGCAATATCGGTTTAATGAAAGCCGTCAAACGCTATGACCCAAACAATGGTGCGCGTTTAGTGTCTTATGCGATCCATTGGATCAAGGCTGAGATTCATGAGTACATTCTTAAGAATTGGCGCTTAGTTAAAATGGCAACCACAAAAGCACAACGCAAGTTGTTCTTTAACTTACGCAGCAATAAACCCACTTTGAGTGCTCTCACCCCCAGTGAAATCGCTGCTTTAGCTAAAGCGCTAGATGTCAAAGGTTCTGACGTTAAAGAGATGGAAATGCGTCTTGCTGGTGGTGATGTTGCCCTTGAAGGTGATGATACTAATGAAGATGCAGCCTATGCACCGATTCAATGGCTTGCTGATAATAGTCAAGAGCCGACAGAACGCATTGCCAGTAATGAGGCTGATGCACTGCAAGGCCCCAAGTTAGATCAAGCTTTGATGGCTTTAGATGAGCGTAGTCGCAACATTGTTCAGTCACGCTGGCTGGCAATGGACGCAGATGGTAAGGGCACAAAAACATTGCATGACCTTGCCGATGAGTATGGCATCTCAGCTGAACGCGTTCGTCAAATTGAGACAGCTGCTCTCAAAAAGATGCGTGGCGTATTACAAGCCCAAGCAGTTTGAGCGCCTAGGCTTACTTCAAAAGCTCTTTCAAGTCATGTGCCAAGGTCTCAGGGCCTTGAGCATGCTTGATATATAAACGTAAGCGACCATCTGGATCAAATGCATAGCTGCCTGCTGTGTGATCCATCGTATAAGAATCAGGACTTGTGCCTGGCACCTTCTTGTAATAAATCTTAAAGTCTTTGGCGACCTTTTCTAAAGCAGCGTCATCTGTTGGACGTAGTCCTAAGAAGCGTGGGTCAAATGCGGGAACATACTGCTTCAAAATCGCAGCAGTATCTCGCTGGGGATCAACGCTCACAAAAAGTACTTGCACCTTATCTGACTGAGGTCCTAGGATGCTCATTACTTGCTGCATCTCAGTCAAGGTGGTTGGGCAAATATCAGGACACTGTGTATAGCCAAAAAACATCACAACTACTTTACCTTTAAAGTCTGCCAGCGTTCTCACCTTGCCGTCTGGATCTAATAAACTAAAGTCCTTGCCAAAGGCGGTGCTGCCAGTGATATCAATATTCTTAAAGTCTGGCTTTGGACTACACGCTGTCAAAACCAACAATAGAGCAGTAATACAACAGGTACGTAAAAAGGTGGTGTTCATCTTAGAGGAAGTAGTGATCTATGAGTAGTGCTGCAAACAGCAAAGACAAATAGGTAATTGAAAAGCGAAAAGTTTTTTTAGCTAAGGCATCGCTATAAGAAATAAATAAAGCAATAGCATAGCCCAAGAAAATGAATCCAAGAATAGTGGCAGAAACTAAATACACCATGCCGCTCATACCGTAGATATAAGGCAGTAGCGTTGCTGCAATCAATATCAGGGTATACAAAAGAATATTGAGTAAGGTAAAGCGCTCACCATGGGTGACTGGCAGCATCGGCAAGCCAGACTGCACATACTCCTCGCGACGATACAAAGCTAGGGCCCAAAAATGTGGGGGTGTCCACGCAAAAATAATCAATACCAAGAGCCAGGCTTCAGCAGGTACTGTATTAGTTACCGCCGCCCATCCGAGTGCTGGAGGCATTGCTCCAGAAAGGCCGCCGATCACAATATTCTGAGGTGTTGCTGGCTTTAGCAACCAGGTATAAATCACTGCATAACCTACAAAGGTCGCCAAGGTTAGCCACATCGTCAGTGGATTGCAAAAGTTCCACAAAATAATCATTCCAAGTGAGCCCAGAATGATCGAGAAAATAATAATCTGAAACGGGGTCACCTGACCAGTTGCTGATGGGCGCCAAGAGGTGCGCCTCATCTTTGCATCCACTGCTTGCTCAATTAAACAATTCACAGCAAACGCTGCGCCTGCCAATAACCAAATACCGATCACTCCACCAATGAGAACGGGATAAGGAACCATTCCGGGGGTAGCTAGAAACATGCCAATCAAGGCGCAAAATACGGCGAGCTGAGTCACTCTGGGCTTGGTCAAAACCCAGTATTGACGCCAACGCGGCATTACCGCAGGCCTGACTGTTTGAGGAGTACTCATAACTTTGCCATCTTCTTTTGAGTAGCTGAGTGCCAAGATGCCCAATAACTCATTCTGACTAAACAGAATACTAGAGCTGCTGAGCCAGCAGTATGTAATAGAGCAGCCAACAATGGCCACTGAAATACGACATTTGAGATCCCAGTAACGACTTGTAGTAAGAGTATCGCTAGCAAAAGTTTTGCAAAGCGCCCAAGGCTATATAAGACAGGGGTTGTCAACTGCAAAGCTTTCCAGCCCAAGATGCCTAAGACAATCAAAACTGCCACAGCAAAGAGACGGTGCGCCCAATGAATTGTTTGTAATGCGGTTGGGGAAATGAATTCACCTTGAGCATTAAGGCCCAATTGACGCCAAAGCGCAAAACCTTCCTCCCAATTGGTTTCTGGCCACACGCTTCCTAGACAAGTTGGAAAATCAGGACAAGCTAATACGGCGTAATTAGTGCTGACCCAAGCACCCAAAAAGATTTGGATAGAAAGTACTACAAAAGCAATCAGTAGTAGTTGGGCTGGTAAAGGACGAATGCGCAGAGTATGAATAGAAGAACTCTGCTCCCAAGTCTGCTGAGCGTAGATAGTTAAACAGCTTAATAAAAGCAAAGCGAGCATCAAATGAATCGTCACAATAATGGGCTGTAATTTCAGTGTCACGGTCCAAGCACCAAATGCCCCCTGAATACATACCAGCAAGAGTAAGCCTATGCTACAAAACAGAGGGAATTTTCCTAAGGACTTCAGCTTGCTGAAAGCTACCCCTACTTGCACCAAAATTAAGGCGCCTACTGTCATTGCGAGATAGCGATGAATCATTTCTATCCAAGCCTTGATCACCGTGACAGGCCCAGTAGGCATGGCAGCTTCAGCTTGTTGTATTTCTCCGAGGGCATTAAAAGGGTTGGAGACCCCATAGCACCCAGGCCAATCAGGACAGCCAAGTCCTGAGTCTGTTAGGCGGGTAAATGCGCCAAATATAATCAGATCGAAAGTCATGAAGACCAGTACCCAATTGAGTTTTTGAAAAAAACTATACCCTGGTCTTGTCCAAACATAGGCTAATGGTAAGCCGGCAAAAATAATTGCTATGGCAGCTAACTCCAAGAACAAAATAATAGTGGGCATTACAGACTCTCACCCTTATGATTGAGCTTCAAGAGTTTTTCCAAATCTTTTTTGATGAAAGCAAATTCCTTTGGGGAATTAGTGACTGGGAAATACATCATCTTTGCTGGACTTGGGTCAATCAACTGAATTTGTTGACCGGCGCCCTCTTTATTAAGCCAAGCTTCAAACTCAGTCCTCAGTTTGGGATCCCTTGGTAGTGCAACAATCTTGAACCCGGCAGATTGCTCGTCATAAGCCTTTATAACTTCAGGATCGATAGGATTACTATCAGTATTGATCCATAGCAGCTGAACGCGCTTACTTTCTCTGCCCATAGCAACCTTCACTTGACGCATCAAAAAGAAAGCTTCAATACATTTTTCATCTTTAATTTGACATTCGCCTGCAGGCCGCGCAATTAATAAGGTCCATTTGCCTTGCACTGGAACATCTAGCCATGCGGAATTGAATTCTTGAGCTGGGTAAATCAAAGTTCCAAAGTTCGTCTTGCCCCAATCAGGCTTAATCACGTAGTACGTCAAATAAGAGGCAATCACAGGCGTAGCACACGCAAGTAACAACAAGAGCATTTGGATACGACCACGACGAGTCTGCGCATTGATCGCCACCAAATCAGTCTGCGAAGCCGGAATTAATAACTCTTTATCACTCACTCTTGATCCCCATTCATATGCTGCCGCTGATACTGCCGCAGGCCAGTAATTAACCAAAATAAGAAACCACAAACCGCTAAAGCAAACCACTGGAATGCATAAGCATAATGGCGATCGACCCCAGTCGTCAGCGGAGCCCACTCACGCAGCAAGCCATCGTCAATACCAGCATCAACCTCTCGCAAAATAAAAGGGCTTTGCACCCAGGCCCGTAGCTTGCCTTCAGCTGATAAATCAAAATTCTGTTCAATGCGTGGCTTACCAGTATCTATAGCGGCTTTACCTTCACCTAGGGAATAGACCTTACCGGGATGGGCAAACACAACACCTTCAATGCTAGCCACATTGCTTGGCGTTTTCACCGGCGGTAAAGACTCTCGGTCTTCATTATTACGAGGCGCCCAGCCCCGATTGATCCAAAGAATCTCATCACGCCCAGCAAGCTGTAAAGGCATCATGAGATAAAAGCCAGACTGCGAGCTATTACTCCCAGCCGAAGGAATTGGTCTTGGCCGGTTGTCTAACCAAATAGCTGCCTCTGGAATATAGTGCCCACGAGCAATCATGCGACGCTCAGTCGCATCCTCTAAGGTTAAAGGGCCAATATTTGCACTCAAAATTGGCAACTGTTGACGAGCCAATAAATTAGCAGCTAAAGCAATCTTGGTATCTGCCCTGTTTAGCTGCCAAATACCAGCAGTACAAGCGATTACAACGACCAGTAAGGCTGATACAGTAGCAACTATGCGTTTAGCAATGAGGGCAGTAAACAGGTTATTCAAGAGAAATAAAAATAAGGATTTAAGATGAAGTGGATTATTCCGATTTTCCTACTAATGATTGTTGCTAGCTTAGGATCAGCTCTGTATTACATGATGAAAGACAGGGGCAATAGTTTCAGAATGGTTTACTCGCTCATGCTACGGATCGGACTATCGCTTGTGCTATTCATTGGGATTCTTATAGCCTATTACTTTGGCCTGATTGAAGCTACTGGGATCAAAGTAGGCACAAACTAAAATCTGCTTAATTAATAGATCACCTAAAAATCAATCGAGGCTTAAGGCCCCGATTTTTTATGCAACTTACATCCAGTAGACAGCAATATAAAGACCAAGCCAGACAACGTCCACGAAGTGCCAATACCAAGCGGCCCCTTCAAATGCAAAATGATTATTAGAAGTAAAGTCGCCACGAATCATCCTGCGCAAAACAATCGCTAACATGGTGCCACCAAGGAACACGTGGAAGCCATGGAAACCTGTCAACATGAAAAAGGTTGAGCCATAAATGCCAGAGGTCAATTTCAAGTTGAGCTCATGGTAAGCATGGTAGTACTCGTAAACCTGGAAGCCTAAGAAGATAAAGCCTAAACCAACAGTTGCAGCAAGGGCAATGATCGCTTTCTTCATGTGATTTTCAACAAGCGCATGATGCGAAATCGTGATCGTCACACCAGAGCTCAGCAACAGTAAAGTGTTGATAGTTGGAATTGGCCATGGGCCCATAGTAGTAAATTTCTCAACCAAACCAGCAGGCCCATCATTAGGCCAAGCTGCTGAGAAGTTAGGCCAAATCAACTTACTTTCAACATCACCCAACCAAGGCATTGCAATATTACGTGCATAAAACAATGCAGAAAAGAAAGCGGCAAAGAACATAATTTCAGAGAAGATGAACCAAGCCATCGACCAACGATAAGAAACATCTACGTTGACACCATTCTTCCCAGAATTTGACTCGGCAATCGTATCGCCAAACCAGTTATAGAGCACGAACAAAATCCATGCCACACCAGCTAAACTCAGAGCACCCCCCCAAGAGGTTTGATTTACCCAGCCAGACATACCCGCGCCAAAAGCGATTAAGCCGGCTGCTGCCATAGCAGGATGTCTAGATAGCGCTGGGACAAAATAGTATGGGGTTGAATTGGATGACATCTTATTCTCTCTACTCAATCAAAAAATAATCAATGGGATACAACTACTTTCACTATCAATAACAGGATGGCCATGAAAATCAAGGCACCAATGACACCTGCAATGATAATGTGCACAAAACTCAGTGAAGCTACATCTTCCTGCAAACCTGCTTTTTTACGCACTCCCAAGAAGCCCCACATGACGGCTTTCATAGACTGCATAAAGCTACTTTTCTTCTTCATAGCAATACCTTCGATTTAGGCGCAGGCGGTGTACCGCCCAATCCCAACTCAAAGAAGGTATATGACAAGGTGATTGTCTTCACATCATCAGGCAAGCCTGCATCAATCACAAACACTACCGGCATCTTCTTCGTTTCATTTACTACAAGCGTTTGTTCTTGGAAACAAAAACACTCTAATTTAGTAAAAAACTCCGTTGCACTTTTAGGTGCGTAACTTGGTATTGCTTGAGCCCGCACTGTACGACCCAGATTGTTTGTCACTTCATACACAATTTCAGTCATTTCACCGGGATGGACTTCCAAAAAATTCTTTACCGGCTTAAAAGTAAATGGCCCGCGACTATTGGAATCAAATTCAATAGTCACCGTACGAGCATAGTTCACTTGCGTATTACCAACTCGATTAGGGCTAAAGGCTCGGACACCGTAATCATTCTTGCTGGTGACTACATTAATTCCAGTGACCTCACACAAGGCCTTATACATGGGAACTAAAGCATAACCAAAACCAAACATCATCACAGCTGCAATTAAGAGCTTTAATAAAATCTGACGATTTAGAGTTTGAGTAGTAACCATCGCAATAGCCGGGATCAACCCAACCAGCTCCGTTTAATCATAATTCCAATAAAAAAGACCAGAACAACACTCAGAAGAACAAACCCCAATCTACGATTACTCGTAACTAGGGCTTGTTTTACCGAAGAATTAAATTCCTGCTTCACGCATTTGCTCTGCACTAGGCGGAGTCTCAAAAGTATGATGTGGTGCTGGTGAAGGTATTGTCCACTCCAAACCTTTAGCGCCATCCCATGGGTTCATTGCTGCTTTTTGGCCCTGACCACGATAAGCAGGCATTACTACGAAGAGCAAGAAATACACTTGTGACAAGCCAAAGCCTAAGGCGCCAATCGATGCAATTGCATTGAAGTCAGCAAACTGAGTCGGGTAGTCTGCATAACGACGCGGCATACCAGCCAAGCCCAAGAAGTGCATTGGGAAGAAGGTCAAGTTAAAGAAAATCATGGAAGACCAGAAGTGGATCTTGCCACGAGCTTCACTAGCCATATAGCCTGTCCACTTAGGACACCAGTAGTAAAAACCAGCAAACATTGCAAACAATGAGCCTGCTACCAAAACATAGTGAAAGTGCGCTACAACGTAGTAAGTGTCTTGAACACCAATATCAATTGGCGCCAGCGCCAAAATTAATCCAGTAAAGCCACCCATCGTAAAGACGAAAATAAAACCGATGGCCCACAACATTGGAGTTTCAAAGGTCAGGGAACCTTTCCACATCGTTGCAACCCAGTTAAAAATCTTCACACCAGTTGGTACAGCAATCAACATCGTTGCATACATGAAGAACAGCTGACCAGTCACAGGCATACCAGTTGCGAACATATGGTGAGCCCAAACGATAAATGACAAGATCGCAATAGACGATGTTGCATAAACCATGGAGCTGTAACCAAACAATGTTTTTCTAGAGAAGACGGGAACGATTTCACTGACGATTCCAAATGCTGGAAGAATCATGATGTAAACCTCTGGGTGACCGAAGAACCAGAAAATATGCTGGAACATCACTGGGTCACCGCCACCTACAGCAGAGAAGAATGAGGTACCAAAGTGACGATCGGTCAAGACCATGGTGATTGCCCCAGCTAATACAGGCATCACAGCGATCAACAGGTAGGCAGTAATTAACCAAGTCCAGCAGAACATTGGCATCTTCATCAAAGTCATACCAGGAGCACGCATGTTCAAGATGGTCACGATGATATTGATCGAACCCATGATGGAAGAGGCGCCTAATAAATGGAGGGCAAAAATTGCCATGTCCATTCCAGGACCCATCTGCAAACTCAATGGAGCGTAGATTGTCCAGCCGCCTGATGGAGCACCGCCAGGAACAAGGAATGAACCAAATAACAGCATTGCAGCCACTGGCAGAATCCAGAAGCTAAAGTTATTCATCCGAGCAAATGCCATATCGGCTGCGCCGATTTGTAAGGGCACCATCCAGTTAGCAAAACCAACGAAGGCTGGCATGATCGCACCGAACACCATCACCAAGCCATGCATGGTAGTTAATTGATTAAAAAATTCTGGGCGGAAGAATTGCAAACCTGGCTGGAACAATTCCAAACGAATTCCCAAAGCCATCACTCCACCAGCTAATAGGCTAACAAACGAGAAAATCAAATACATCGTACCGATGTCTTTGTGGTTGGTTGCGAACAACCAACGGCGAAAACCATGTGGCGTGTGATCATCATGTGCATGATCGTGTGCGTGGTCTATGGTAGTAGAGACTGTGCTCATGGATTACTCCGGTTTCGTTTTATCTGTATTAATGAATGATTTACTTGCCACCACGTGCGGTAATAATTTCTTGGGTCTGAATAATTTCGCCCGTCTTATTACCCCATGAGTTACGGGTATAGGTCATTACTGCAGCAATATCGCCATCAGAAATCACGCCAGCCCATTTCGGCATTGCATTTTTACCGTTGATAAGAATGTCGTATTGACCCACCTTTGGACCCAACACGACTTTGCTGCCATCTAAAGCTGGGAATGCGCCAGCGCCCTTACCAGTTGCTTGGTGACAAGCGGCACAATTAGCTGCGTATACTTTTGCGCCGCGCTCTTTTTGCTCGTCCATGGTGTAAGCCTTAGATGGATCTTCGCCAGCGCCGCCCATTTCTTTTTTCTTTTCAGCAACCCAAGCCGTGTAGTCCTCTTGTGAAACAACTCTCACAACGATAGGCATAAAGGCATGCTGTGCGCCGCATAACTCAGAACATTGGCCGCGAAATGTACCGATAGTTTCAGCTCTAAACCAAGTATCACGAACAAATCCTGGAATCGCATCTTGCTTTACGCCGAACGCTGGAATAGTCCAGGCATGAATCACATCATTTGCAGTGGTAATCAAACGAATTTTCTTGCCAACAGGCACAACCATTTCGTTATCTACTTCCATCAAATACGTATTTGATTTTGGCGCAAGGTTATTAATTGCTTCCCGTGAAGTTGACAGAGTAGACAAGAAGGCAATACCCTCACCCTCACCCTTAATGTAGTCGTAACCCCATTTCCACTGATAGCCAGTAGTTTTAATGGTGATATCTGAATTAGTTGTATCTTTCATCGCCACAACTGTTTTAGTTGCGGGTAATGCCATACCGATCACGATCAGCAGTGGAATGACTGTCCAAATAATTTCAACTGTTGTGCTCTCGTGGAAAGAAGCTGATTTATGTCCCAATGATTTGCGGTGTTTCAGAATGGAATAAAACATCACCCCAAATACGCCGACGAAAATCACTGCGCAAATCACCAACATCATCCAATGTAACCAATGGATTTCTTGCATGATTTTGGTGGCAGGTGCAGGAAAATTGAGCTGGTATAGAGCTGGGCCGCCAGGCATGTTTTCCGCCGCCTGAGCAAAAGCAGTGCCAAAGGCTGCTACTAAGTAGAGCGAAGCCCTAGTGACTTTTCCAAATAAATTCATCTTATTCTCTGTTTATTGTCGTGAGTAAAGTTCTCAAAAACGCCACAAAATGCCCAAAAAAAGCGGTTTCAAGCCATTACGTACAGCGATGATTATAGGGTTAATTGTGCACAACAACAAATCTGGCTAAGCTGGTTTAATTCAATCTTGATAAAGCTTAAAATGATAGTAAGTACTTACACTTAAGCAGAATCTGAGCTAGTCTTGCGCCCAATTTGGTTTATATCAATATAGGCGACACTATCCTGCGCCTTAGCGAGGTGCTTTCCGATAGCCCACGCATGTCCATAGACCACCTCTAAAGTCATTTTTTTTGGTAAAAAAGCTTTTTTTGAAACTTCAGATGCAGGCATTTGCAGTAATTTCAGCGCCCCTGCATCAACCAGCAAAAGTTCATCTGATTGGTAGTCAAGGCTTATAAATTCCATATCCATTACGGGATCAGAAAAACGCTCCCCCTGCAGAGCATCCCCCATATCGTGCATATCCCAAGGACTTAATAAATTCCTTGATTTAATCAGGCTGGGCTCAATAGCACGGAGCTCCTTTCCAGTATCAGGACCTAAATAAGCAAAAGTGATCAGGCCACCCTCTCGCAAAACACGCCAGCACTCTTGAAGAAAATATTGTGGATGAGGTAAGTCCTGCAATAACAGATCACTAAAAACCAAATCAACAGAATTATCAGGAAGATTAAATTTACCTTTTACCAAGTAATCAGCCAAGGAGCTTACATTCCCACGAAATAGAGAGCGCCAATTGACCATCACTTTTGATCGCCACATTTCAAAAGTATTAATTCCTGGCCCCGTAAGGCTATGAATGTTTGCGTTGGGATAGCGTTTTGCAAAAGATGTTAAATGCTTTCCAGGAAAATCTGGAGCGATTAATACATCTTTTACATCGAGTTTGACGATATCGAGTTTTTGCAACATGCGGTCTGCAATTTCGTCTTGTAACCATCTGATCGGCTGGGTCATATGATCAGTATACTCAGCGCCCTATGCGATTTCTAGAGAACATTTTTCAATTCCTTAGTAGGCAAATTTTGCCAAGCGCTTGCATCGTATGTGAGCACTTCCAACAGGACACCATATGTACAGACTGCTTAAAAGCTTTAGAGACTGAGGGCCTGTTAAATTATGAATGCTGCTACCAATGCGGCATCGCCTTAAGTAACTTAGAGCTCGAAGAACAGCGCTGCCAAAAATGCAGTATTGATCCTCCCTACTTTGACCAGACATATTGCCTAGATCGTTATGATGGAGCACTACAGCATGCGATCCATCAACTGAAATATCAGAAGCGTCTAGCCTATGCGCATGGGCTTGCAAATGTATGGAATCACATTTTTTCAAATCAACTCAAAAATATTAGAGCAAACTATCTTCTTCCTGTACCACTAAGTACTCAAAAATTATCTGTACGAGGCTTTAATCAAAGCTGGGAAGTTGTACGCAGAATCACTTGCAATCCTAGTATTAGAAAATTACCTCATGCAGTTAAGCGCCACCACCATGAATTTCAACAAGCAGGGGGCAAGCTTGCTAGCCGGAATTTAGCAATTCAGGGCGTCTTTTATATTGATGATCACTTTATTGAGCCTTTGCGGGATCAAAGCATCATTATTTTTGATGACGTGATGACCAGTGGAGCCACTCTGAATGAAATTGCTCGCGTTCTGAAGGACAATGGTGCATCACACGTCACTAACTGGGTTTTGCTGAGAACAGCGAAAGCACCGCATGTTTAATATTGTTTTATTCGAACCAGAAATCCCGCCAAATACAGGCAATATCATTCGACTCTGCGCTAACACTGGGGCAAAGCTCCATTTGATTGAGCCCTTGGGTTTTCCCATGGAAGATGCCAAGCTACGAAGAGCGGGGCTTGATTATCACGAGTTTGCAAAAGTAAAAGTTCATGCTAATTGGGCGCAATTTCTGAAAGATGAACAACCAGATCCACAACATCTTTTTGCTTTAACAACTAAAGGGAGCGGTAAGTTTCATGAGGGCAAATACGCTCCCAATGATTACTTTATTTTTGGTTCGGAAACTAAAGGGATTACTGATGAGGTTCGCAACTCCATTCCAGAAAACAATCGAATGCGCTTAGCTATGCAAGATAGCAGCCGTAGCTTGAACTTATCTAATACTGTAGCGATTGTGGTGTATGAAGCCTGGCGTCAGAATGGCATTATAGGCGGCAAGTAAGTGCTCAATTAAAACTGGGGTATTACTAGGTTTCTATTTTTGGGTCACGCCCCATTAACTTCTTCAATGCCTCCTGTGGAGAAAGTCTGTCAGCTAGCACCTCACCCATCATCGCAGTAATTGGCATCTCTACACCCAAGCGTTTTGACAAATCAGCAACTGCAGAGGCACAGAGCACGCCTTCAGCAACATGTCCTAAGCTAGACAATATCTCAGGCAATGACTTACCCGCAGCAAGCTCAAGACCGACTCGTCGGTTGCGAGAGAGATCTCCAGTGGCTGTCAATATTAAGTCGCCGACACCTGTAAGACCCATACAGGTTTCTGATCTACCGCCTGCCGCTTTCACTAAACGCATCATCTCGGCAAGACCACGCGTAAGGACTGCAGCACGGGCATTTAAACCTAAATCTAAGCCGTCGCCAATACCAGCAGCAATTGCTAAAACGTTTTTAACAGCGCCGCCTAATTCCACGCCAACCAAATCATCACTTGAATAAATACGCATGCTGCCATGATGAAAGGCTGCTTGAGCTACTGCACATAAATTTGTAGAAGAACTGGCAATTGTTAATGCGCATGGCATTCCAGAGCCCACCTCAGAAGCAAAGCTAGGGCCAGACAATGCGCCATAGAAATGTGAAATGCCATGGCTATGCAAGCTATCTTCACGCTCAACCACTTGATGGGGTAGTAATGCCGTAGCCGGCTCCAAACCTTTACACAGCCAAATAATATTTAAAGGATGTTCTGCAATTTTTAATGCCTGAGCAATTGTTTCTGAGAGTGCGGCCATTGGAGTTGCAATTACTAATAGATCATCATTACCAAGTCTTTTAATTGCGACTGAGAAGTTACTTTCTAATGTAATGTTCTTAGGCAACTGAATGCCTGGCAAATAAGTGTGATTCTCACCGCTCTTCTCAATATCTGCTAACTGATCTTTATTGCGCGACCATAAACAAACATCCCCATCCTTAAGGTGGCGTGCTGCTTGCGAGGCCATCGCTGTTCCCCAAGCTCCAGCACCAATCAGGGTCACTTTCATGATCTGTGGGCTCGCTGTTTAGATCTAATGAGGAAGAATTATTTTGCTCTCATCAGCGGCACCACTCTTTTCGCCAGCTGCCTGTTGAGCTTGCATGAGTCGGTGCTCATACATGCCGTGGAAATTGATCTCGTTCAGATGAATTGGCTGGAAGCCAGCACGACTAATAATATCGGCAATATTCGAACGAAGATATGGATATAAGATAGTTGGGCAAGTAATACCCAACATTGGATCTAGTTGTTGAGGCGGAATATTACTAAACTCAAAAATACCAGCTTGCTTTGCTTCAACCAAAAACAAGACTTTTGAATCAACTTTTGAGGTAACAGTAGAAATAATTGCTACCTCAAAAATACCATCACTTAAGGGAGTTACTGCAATATCAAGCTCTACTTCTACTTGAGGCTCAGATGCAACCAATAAAATTTGTGGCGCGTTAGGCTGCTCTAGGGAGAGATCTTTAAGATAAATGCGCTGAATTCGAAATCCAGGCTCTTTTGAGTTATCAGCCTCTGCTTGAGGTGCAGAAAATTGTTCAGTCATTGCTATCTTTCTTGACGAATTAATACATTAAACTAATAAAGGATCGAGCTTGCCTGCACGATCTAAAGCTACAAGATCATCGTATCCGCCAACGTGGGTCTCGCCAATATAAATTTGCGGGACTGTGCGACGGCCAGTACGAGTCATCATGAGCTCGCGCTGCGCAGGATCACGATCAATCAAAATCTTTTCTAAATTACTAACGCCTTTTTTGAGTAATAACTTTTCAGCCATAACGCAATATGGACAAACTTGGGTGCTATACATAGTTACTGGAGGCATAGATCTATTACTTCACCAATGGAAGAGCAGCCTGTTTCCAAGCTTGTACGCCACCGTCCAGGGTTCCAACTTCCGCAAAACCGAGTTTTTTAACCTCAGCAATAGCCTTACGAGAGTGGGAGCCGGTTTCGCATACCAGTACTACGGGGTGCTTGCGATCTAGCTTGAGCTTCTCAATCGCAGCTGAAATCTCAGATGGCTTTATGGATTTAGCCCCAGGCAGTCGGCCTACTTTAAATGCATCTTCGGGGCGTAAATCCAAAACATGGGCCTTGCGACGATTAATCCAAATAGTGGCCTCGGTAGGCGACAGGCCCTTTCCGCCAATAAGCGTAGATAATGTGGGTAGGAAAAGCGCGGCGCCCGATACTAAAAGAAGGGCAATAAGCGCTAAATTATCAATTTGAGTGAGAAAGTTCATCACCGGATTATAGAATGGCTCTATGAAACAACTTGTCCTTATTCGTCATGGCGAATCTACCTGGAACCTTGAAAACCGCTTCACTGGCTGGGCAGACGTTGACTTAACCCCAAAAGGCATCCAACAAGCCATAGTGGCCGGTGAATCTCTTAAAAAAGCAGGTTATGAGTTTGATGTGGCCTACACCTCAGTTTTAAGACGTGCTATTCGCACGCTTTGGCACATTCAAGACTCTATGGATTTAATGTGGCTTCCTGTGGTTCATAGCTGGCGGCTGAATGAACGTCATTACGGCGCCCTTACTGGCCTTAATAAAGCAGAAACTGCGGCTAAATATGGCGACGAACAAGTCCATATCTGGCGTCGTTCCTATGATGTTCGCCCTCCATTGCTAGAGTCCAGCGATGAGCTTCATCCTAAAAGTGATCACCGCTATTCAAAACTCAATGCTGCTGACATTCCCCTAGGCGAGTGCCTGAAAGACAATGTCGAGCGCGTGCTTCCTTTGTGGAACGAGTCTATCGCGCCAGCACTCAAAGCTGGTAAGCGCGTGCTCTTAGTCGCGCACGGTAACAGCATTCGCTCCTTAATTAAATACTTGGATCAAATGTCTGACGAAGCCATTATGGACGTAAATGTCCCTAATGGCGTAGCACTTGTGTATGAGCTTGATGACAATCTCAAACCCATTCAACACTTTTATCTTAACTAGGGTCAAATAGGAACATGCGCCAATTTCTGAAAAATTTCGCTCTCATCGCAGTCGGTTTGATTGCTGGAATAGCAGCAACTATTCAACTGTCAGCAACCGCCCAGCAGGGCGCTCAGCTCCCGCTAGATGAAGCTCGCACCCTGGCGAATGTCCTAAGTTACATTCAAAAAGAATATGTCGAACCGGTAGATGATAAGAAATTACTCACCGAAGCTACCAAAGGTATGGTCAGCAGCCTTGATCCACATTCCACCTTTCTCGATAAAAAAGATTTTACTGAGATGCAAGAGGCAACTTCAGGAAAATTTGCCGGCCTCGGCATTGAAATTACCTCCGAAGATGGTGTTGTTAAAGTTCTCAATCCGATTGAAGATAGTCCTGCTGCACGTGCAGGATTACAAGCAGGCGATTTAATTACCCGCTTAGATGACAAACCCGTGCGCGGCATGTCACTTGATAAAGCAGTACGCACAATGCGTGGCACTCCTGGTACCAAAATTACATTAACCGTATATCGCAAGAGTGAAGAGCGTAGCTTTCCAGTCACCATCACTCGTGCAGAAATCAAAGTGCAGTCGGTTAAAGCAAAGATCTTAGATAAAGATATCGCGTGGGTTCGGATCACCAGCTTTCAAGAGCGCACTATTCCAGACCTTGCTAAAAAATTGACGGAACTGGCTAATCAGGATCCAAAACTCAAGAGCATTATTCTTGACCTCCGAAATAATGGTGGCGGACTTCTTCAAGGTGCTGTTGGCGTTGCTGCAGCCTTCTTGCCTGCCAATGTCGTGGTGGTTTCTACCAAAGGCCAAGCGCCAGACTCCAAACAAGTATTTAATGCCTCACCAGCCATGTACCGCCTAAGTGAGCCTGGTGATCCATTAGCGGGCGTTCCTGAGATGTTTAAAAAATTACCTATGGTTGTATTAGTCAATGCCTATTCTGCTTCTGCTTCAGAGATTGTTGCTGGCGCATTGCAAGACTACAAACGCGCAACCATTATTGGCAAGACAACCTTTGGTAAAGGTTCTGTACAAACGGTACGCCCACTGACAAATGATTCCGCACTAAAAATCACTACTGCTTACTACTACACACCAAGTGGAAAATCGATTCAGGCATTTGGCGTTAAGCCTGATATCCCAGTGGATCAAAATAAAGATGGCGATCCGGATGATGTACTAATCACTCGTGAAATCGATAGTGAAAAACATCTTCGCAATAAGCAATCTGCTGAAGATAAGCTCATCAAAGATCGCGAGCAACGTCGCCTTGAAGAGTTGCAGCGCATTGAAGAAAAGAATGCGAAGAAAACTCCCGAAGAAAAAGAAAAAGATAAGAATAAGAAGCCGCCTGAGTTTGGTAGCGCAGATGACTTCATGCTCTCACAGGCTGTCGCATTTATTAACGGCCAGCCAGTGAAGCGCTCTTCATCTAAGCTTGAGTAATTTACTGGTCTGCACATGAATGATGAGCAGTTACTTCGATACTCAAGGCACTTACTGCTTGAGGAAATTGATGTTGCAGGCCAAGAAAAGCTCTTAAGCTCTCACGTCCTAGTAATCGGTGCTGGCGGCCTGGGAAGCGCAGCAGCACCCTATTTAGCTGCCGCCGGTATTGGCCACATTACGCTGATGGACCACGACCAAGTTGAACTGACTAATTTACAGCGTCAAATCATGCACACCGATAAAAGTATTGGTAAGAGCAAGGTTAGTTCTGGAAAGCAATTCTTACAACAGCTTAATGCAGGCATTCAGATTGAAACTATTGAAGCTAAAGCATCAACAGCTCTTCTTGATGACTTATTGCCAAGCGTTGATGTTGTTTTGGATTGCACCGACAACTTTGCTAGCCGCCATTTAATTAATGCCAGCTGCGTAAAACATCACACTCCCTTAGTTTCTGGATCAGCGCTCCGCTTGGATGGACAAATTAGTGTGTTTGATCACCGTAATGCCGCATCGCCCTGCTATGCCTGCATCTTCTCACCAGATGAAAATTTTGAAGAAGTCAGTTGCTCTTCAATGGGAATTTTTTCACCCCTGGTGGGCATTATTGGCGCCATGCAAGCAGCACAAGCAATACAGGTGCTACTTGGTTTTGGGGAGCCCTTGATAGGTCGGATGCTGCTTTGGAACGCGCGCACAACCCAAATCGATGAATTCAAAATCTCCCGCAATCCTGAGTGTTCGGTTTGCGGTAAAACGCACTAAGCCATTAAACGCTCTAAGGCCTTAGCCTGATCCTCGGGCTCATATGCCTTCAAGACTCTTGGAACGCGGGACTTTAATAACCCTACGTTCGCTTTTAATATCTCGCGCTTGACCAACAATAGCTGACTAAAGTGCATCGAGAAGTCGGTTAATCCCATGCCAAGCAATAACCTTGTTAAGGAAGGATCACCGGCCATCTCGCCACATACCGCAATTGGAACCTTGGCACGTTTTGCTTGCTCAATAATATTTGCAATCAAATGCAAAATTGCTGGATGCAATGGATCATATAAGTGAGCCACAGCATGATCGGCACGATCAATTGCTAAGGTGTACTGAATTAAATCATTCGTACCAATGGATAGAAAATCAAAACGATTGATAAACAGGGGTAAGACTAATGCGGCGGCCGGGATTTCAATCATGGCGCCCACTTGAATATTGGGATTAAATGCCTGGCCACGTTGATGCAATTGTTGCTTGGCTTTTTCAATGAGACGGAAAGTTTCATCAATTTCTTTAGCGTGAGCCAACATCGGGATCATGATGCGAGCCTGACCATGTGCAGAAGCCCGCAGAATTGCCCGCAGTTGAGTTAAAAAGATTTCTGGCTCAGTTAAGGACCAACGAATCGCTCGCAAACCCAATGGTGATGTGCCAGTTTGAGAGACATCGCTACCGCCTGCGCCCAATGCTTTATCGGCACCCACATCAATCGTTCTAATATTGACAGACAAGCCTTGCATCAAGTCGACTACACGGCGGTACTCTAAGAATTGTTGCTCTTCGTCTGGTAACGCTTGCTTACGATCCATGAATAAAAACTCAGAGCGAAACAAACCGACACCTACGGCGCCCAATTTCAGGGCCTGAACAGCGTCCTCAGGCAATTCAATATTGGCAAACAGCTCAATCTCAACGCCATCCGCTGTTTCAGTTTTGGTATGTTTGAGTTGCTTTAGCTTACGAGCGTCTTTTAAGTCCTGAGTTTGTAACTTTCGATATTCATCAAGTAGCTTCTCATCCGGAGCAACAACTACAACACCTCGCTCGCCATCCAAGACTAACCAATCGCCATGACGAATCATTTCGCTAGCATGACGAACCCCCACTACTGCAGGAATTTCCATGCTGCGCGCCACAATAGCAGTATGAGATGTCTTACCGCCGAGATCTGTTACAAAGCCTGTGAAAGCAGACTCCTTAAAGCGCAGCATATCGTGAGGAGCAATATCGTGTGCCACGATAATAGAATCAACACCAAGATCGCCAGACGACATAATGTCAGCGCTATCTAGCGAATCCTTTTTCTGAGTATTTAGGGCCTTAATAACACGCTCAGCTACTTGTCGAATGTCATTAGCGCGTTCTTTTAAATACGGGTCTTCGATTTCAGAAAACTGCTCTAACAAATCATTTAATTCCGTTGTTAGAGCCCAAGCGGCATTCATGCGCTGAGAGCGAATCAATTTCATTGGCTTCTGAGCCAAAGCAGGATCAGCCAGGATCATGCCATGCACATCCAAGAACGCAGCCATCTCTTGAGGCGCATCTTTTGGTAAGCCTTGGCGAAGTTGGTTGAGCTCTTGACTAACTTGATCAAATGCATCTGATAACTTTTGTACTTCTGCCTCTTCTTTGCCAGGCTCAACTAAATAGTGACTAACCTCTAATGCTGCACGCGAAATCAGTACCGCCTTGCCAATGGCAATGCCTTTCGATACTGGAATTCCATGCAATGCAAAAGTCATGCTTATTCGCTTTCACCGAAGCGGTTATTGATTAATTCTGTCAAGGCTTGCATCGCTTCATCAGCTTGATCTCCAACAGTCTCAAGTGTTACCGTGCTACCAATCCCAGCAGCCAACATCATGACGCCCATAATGCTCTTAGCATTAATTTGACGCCCATTGCGTGACAACAGTATTTCACATGGAAATTGAGCAGCCAATTGAGAAAGCTTGGCAGAGGCTCGGGCATGTAAACCTAATTTGTTAATGATCTCAATTTCAGCTACTGGCATTGCGTATAGCGCCCCTCAATTATTGTTCTGCAACTTTTATACCAAGCCGTAAGATTCCATTTTGACCTCCAGCAAGCGCTTTTTGAGCCAGATCTTCCAAAGTCTCTCCGCGATGAGTAATGCAACGCATCAGCATTGGTAGATTTAAGCCAGCAAGTACAACAACTGGCGCGCTTAATCCTGATAAGGGGCCGAGGGCCTCTAATTTAGAGGCCACATTAGCTGGTGTTGCGCCCATCACATCAGTCAAAATGAGAACGCCATTACCAGTATTTACAGCATAGGCTGCTTTCATGACTCGATCAAAACTGGCTTTAGTGTCCTCATAGGGCGGGATATCAACTGCTCTCACACGCTCAGGCGAAGCGCCATAGGTATGTTCAGCAAATCCCAGCATTGCACTAGCAACAGGCGTATGAGCAACAATTACAATTCCAACCATTTTATGACAATGCCTTCTCAAGCGCTTTTAAGAAAAACTGTGAAACATCAAACCCACTTTGCTCAGTAATTTCAACAAAACAAGTGGGGCTAGTAACATTAATTTCTGTAAGGTAACCACCGATTAAGTCTAGTCCTACCAAGAATAAACCACGCTGATTCAGGATGGGTGCAAGTCTTTCTGCAATCTTTTTCTCAGCATCAGTCAATGGCATTGCTACACCTTTGCCTCCAGCCGCTAAATTGCCGCGGATCTCATTACCCTGAGGGATACGAGCCAAACTAAAAGGTACTACCTCTCCGCCTATCAGCAAAACCCTTTTATCGCCTTGAGCTATTTCTGGTAAAAAGCGTTGCACCATTAGGGTTCTAGAGCCGTTCTCGCCAAGTGTCTCAACAATACTGGCTAGATTTAAGCCATCTGACCCAACACGAAAAACACCCATGCCGCCCATGCCATCTAAAGGCTTAATCACAATATCGCGATGCGTTTGATGAAACCCCTCCACTACGCTTAATTCACGAGTGACTAATGTGGGCGGAATCAGTTCTGGAAATTCAGTAATGGAAAGTTTTTCTGAATGATCACGAATAGCCGCAGGATCATTAAATATTTTTGCACCCTGACGGACTGCGGCAGATAACAACCAAGTTATATTGAGATACTCAATATTAAATGGTGGATCGGTGCGCATCAATACTGCAGAAAATGACTTTAGGGAGCGAGGCTCCATGGCGCCCAGCTCAAACCATGAGCCAGAGTTTGGTTTAACTACCAGAGTTTGACAATCTGCAACAACGAGATCATCTTTCCATAAAATATTACAACTCTGACAAAACCATAAATGATGCCCGGCTTGCTGAGCCGCTCGCATCATCGCCAAAGTGGAATCTTTTTTTATCTTAAAAGATTCAAGGGGGTCGGCAATAAATAGTAAGTCCATATTCTTTTATATTAATTAAGCCTCTTCAGCATCAGGATCAGTGCGCTCGAGTTCTAATGAGGCTGCTAGTAATGCTAAGCGCGCAACTACCCCATATAAATAGAAGCGATTTGGGGCAGCACTACCTGGCTTGGCACTCATATCTGGCATCGAATTTTGTTCAAAAGCGAGGGGTACAAAATGCATGCCAGGTGCGTTCAGATTTTCATCATGCCCACGATCAGTATGAACACGATAGAAGCCGCCAATAACGTAGCGATCAATCATATATACCACTGGCTCTGCTACCGCTTCATTGACTTTCTCAAAGGTATATACACCCTCCTGAATCAATACATCACTTACTTCCAAGCCTTCTTTAACCACGCTCATTTTATTGCGGTCTTTGCGGTTCAAATCCTTAAGCTGTGAGGGATCATTGACCACCATGATCCCCATACCGTAGGTGCCAGCATCCGCTTTTACAACAACATAGGGCTTCTCTTTAATGCCATATTCACGATATTTTTTTGCCGTCTTTTTCAGGATTTGCTCTACTGCTGTCTGAAGCTCTTCCTCGCCTTTGCGCTCATGGAAATTTACATTTGAGCAACTTGTAAAGTAAGGATTAATCATCCAAGGATCAATATCAACTACCTTAGCAAACTTCTTAGCAACCTCTTCATAAGCAGCAAAGTGATTGGACTTACGACGAACATGCCAACCAGCATACAAGCCAGGCAATAGATATTGCTCGTACAGGTTTTCTAAAATCGGTGGGATGCCAGCAGATAAGTCGTTATTCAACAGAATGGAGCATGGATCAAAATCTTTTAAACCCAAGCGTTGTTTTTTTAAACCCAAGCGCGAGAGTGGTTCCATCAATAGACGATTGCCCTCTGGTAGCTCTATCCAAGTCGGCTTTTTAATCTCTTCTGAGAAAGTACCTAAACGTACATTAAGACCAGCTTGACGCAAGATAGATGATAGACGCGCAATATTTTGTAAATAGAAAGTATTGCGAGTATGACGCTCTGGAATTAATAATAAATTTTTAGCTTCTGGACAAATCTTTTCAATTGCCGCCATTGCTGCCTGAACAGCCAAGGGCAACATCTGTGGAGAAAGATTATTAAAGCCACCCGGAAAGAGATTGGTATCAACCGGAGCCAGCTTAAATCCTGAGTTACGCAAATCAACTGAGCAGTAGAACGGCGGGGTATGTTCTTGCCATTCCAATCTGAACCAACGCTCTATGGTTGGGGTCGCTTCTAGAACCTTTGACTCTAATTCGAGCAAAGGGCCGCTTAAGGCAGTAATGAGATGTGGAACCATCCCACCATTGTAAGATTATTAAAAGAAAGACGCGGGATCCTAAGATCCCGCGCTTAAAACCAGGCAGCGAACGAAAGCCGCCTAGTGAGGGGTAAATCTATAGATTAAGACTCGTAAGCAGTCTCGCCATGTGAGCTGATATCCAAGCCTTCGCGCTCATCTTCTTCCTTCACACGCAAACCAATCACCATATCGATCAATTTGAATGCAATATAAGAAACCACGCCAGACCAAATCAAAGTAGTAATCACGCCTTGAGACTGAATCCACAATTGGCTAGCAATCGAGTAATCAGGGGCAACAGCATTTGCTACGTAGTCCCAGATGCCAGAACCACCTAATGCTGGATCAGCGAATACACCAGTCAACAAAGCACCAGTAATACCACCAACGCCGTGAACGCCGAATACATCTAAGCTGTCATCAGAGCCCAAGATTCTCTTGAGACCTGTAACGCCCCAAAGACAAGCTACGCCAGCAACTAAGCCGATGACAATCGAGCCCATTGGACCAGCAAAACCAGCAGCTGGAGTAATCGCGACTAAACCAGATACGCAACCGGAAGCAGCGCCCAACATGGAAGGCTTACCTTTGAGAATCCACTCAGCAATAGACCAGCCCAATACAGCAGCAGCAGTTGCTAAAAGGGTATTCACGAAAGCCAATGCTGCGCTACCGTTTGCTTCGAGTGCTGAACCAGCATTGAAACCAAACCAGCCGAACCACAAGAGTGCAGCACCAGCCATTACATAAACTAAATTATGTGGCTTCATTGCTTCTTTACCGTAGCCAACACGCTTGCCGATAACGTAGGAACCTACCAAGCCAGCGATAGCAGCATTGATATGAACAACGGTACCGCCAGCAAAGTCGAGCACACCTTTTTGCCATAACCAGCCCGCACGAGCAGTAATAGCTTCGAGAGATGCAGCATCTTTGATGTCATCAGGACCAGGCCAGAACCAGACCATGTGAGCAATTGGTATGTAGCTAAATGTGAACCAAAGGATCATAAATATCAAGATTGCGGAGAACTTAGCGCGCTCAGCAAAGGATCCAATGATCAAGCAGCAAGTAATGGTTGCGAACACTGCCTGGAAAGCCATGAATACAAACTCAGGAATCACAACACCTTTACTAAAGGTAGCTGCTACTGATTCTGGCGTCATACCACCCAAGAACAAACGATCAAGTCCACCCACAAATGGCCCGCCCTCAGTGAATGCAAAGCTATAGCCGTAAATAGCCCACAGCACAGTAATCAAGGAAAACACCATGAAACACTGCATGCAGATCGACAGGATATTTTTACTACGTGTTAAGCCGCCGTAGAACAAAGCCACACCAGGGAGCGTCATTAACAGCACTAATGCTGTACATACCATCAGCCAAACGGTATCGGCTTTATTGCACTTTTCAGAACAAAGAACGGGTGCAGGTTCTGCTGCAGCAGGAGTTACAGCTGGAGCAGTGACTGCTGGCTTTTTAACTTCATCAGCAGCATATGCTGGCGAAGTCACAATTACACCAGTAGCGCCAATGGCCAAGGCCATTGCACCGCCAGCTAGGAGTTTTTTCATCCAAGTTAACATTTTGAACCTCTCTTTAAAGTGCTGACGCGCCGGTTTCACCGGTGCGAATACGAATGACGTGCTCAACTGAAGAGACAAAAATCTTGCCATCACCAATCTTGCCTGTACGTGCAGATTTTTCAATTGCTTCAATCGCACGCTCCAAAATGCCATCTTCAACAGCAGCTTCAATTTTTATCTTCGGCAAAAAGTCGACTACATACTCAGCACCACGATACAACTCGGTGTGACCTTTTTGACGGCCAAAGCCTTTAACTTCAGTGACGGTAATGCCCGAAACTCCCACTTCTGAGAGAGCTTCGCGTACTTCGTCAAGCTTGAAGGGCTTGATGATTGCGGTGATTAATTTCATACGTTTCTCCATTCAGGGAAAGAATTAGAATACTTTTGTTAGAGAGATCAAGCCAGTTGATCTACCCAAGTTTTTGCCAGATGGGTTTGAATAAGAGTAGCTACCCAAATAAGTTGCAGCATTCGTGCCAACATATGCCACGGAGCCTGACAAGCCGCCGCCAAAATCTTTGGTTACTCCAAGCTTCCAGTCTGTGTATGAATATAGTGTGCTATTGCTAACATTGGATACAGATTTACCAAGGTAGTTTGTTGCGCCAACTGGTGCATTTCCTGCAACATACTGATACCCAACGTGACCATTTAATGCGAGACCCCATACCCCAGTATCATAGTTAACAGTCAAGTCAGGGTAGTAAGAGCCAGTGGAATTAGCAGTACCGAAAAGCGTAGTAACCGCATAAGATACTTTTGCAAATCCAGTTATTGGGCCAAAGGTAAAATTCTGTGCAACATAGAGTTCAGTTGAATTAGGATTTGCAGTCAAGCCATTGGTATTGGGAATGCCTGAGGTTGGATAGTAGTACTGCAAGATACCTAAGTCAGAAGCAAAACCTTCGCCAATGAGTTCTTTCTTGATACCGCCATAAAAGTCCATTTCAATTGGGCCTGAAACGGATGAGCCTGCGCTACCTTTGCCACCAACAGAACCATTCTGGCCATAAGAATCACTGATCCAGCTAATTGAGCTGTTCCAGTTACCAATGTATAAACCGCTTTCATGTGCATAATCAAATCCGCCCTGAATCGCCGGCTTGCCGTTAGATTGACTGATACCACGGTACATGTAGTTATTGACTACAGTAACGTTAGCGGCAATAGGACTTGATGCTGATGTGTCCTCTGGATTTGTTGGGGTATCAGCTGCAAAGGCAGATGCACTGGCTAAACCAGTCAATAATGCAACTGCTGCTACAGAGATTGCCTTCTTACGCAATGTTTTCATGTGTTACTCCTTACTGGTTGTAATAAAAAAGGGTTGAATGCTTAATACATGGACTGATCATGAAGGTCGGTCTGTTTTGCGAATGAGGGCCATTCCCTTTATTAAGGCATTTGCACTTTTTTAGTGCCTCATATTGCACCATCCATGTGAATTTTGGCCCTTTTAGGCCCTTTTTAGCCTTTTTACCCATTTTTGGCCGCCCAACATAAAATACCAATATGTATCTTTTATGCAACTTTTCATAGAACTGCGAAACCCCAACATGCAAAAACCAGGTGAAATCCTCGAACAAATTCAGCGTATCGCTAGTGATATGCAAAACAAGGTAGGCGATGCCATTCGGAATTCACCAGCACAAGAGATTGAAAAGAATGTGCGCGCGATGATGAACCAAGGTTTTCAGAAAATGGATTTAGTTACTCGTGAAGAGTTTGACTTGCAAACTAAAGTTCTTGCTAAGACAAGAGAAAAATTAGAGGCGCTAGAAGCAAAAGTTGCAACGCTAGAAAAAAGTACTACTTAATATTTTTCTAATTCTTAACCTTTAGTAATGGCTGTGCTGGGGAAAAATTTCGGCGCAATTAAAAACCAAATGTACCCAAGTATCTGCAAAGCTAAATAAATTCCTAAGGCTAAATCAAACGCACTTGCGCGTGACCAACCAGCCTCAATACCAATATCTAGCAGATATCCAATTCCCCATTGCACTAAAAAAGCACCAATAAAAAGTGCCAAGTTATAAGTAGTGCTGACGCGCCCAGAAAACGCTTTTGGAAAGTTAGTGACAATTAAACTTTGCGCAAGAACAAAAGAAGCACAGGTTATTGCGAATAAAAACCACCAGACTAAAACCCAAGAGTTACGTAGATAAAAAGCGCAAGCCTGAAATATTAATGCGGCTGCAACCATCCAACTTAAGTAACGCAAAGTAGTAATGCCGCGTTTAGCCAACTTCGGCAGTAAGACGGTATTAAGGACATACGTAAGTAATAGAACTCCGTTAAACCAAAATATGATTTGAGCAGCACTACTGGATGAATACTCCATCACACTCGTGAGCCATGGCCCCAGCCAGAGAGTTTGAATCGCAATAAACCCACCATAACAAAATGCACCGATCGGAAACATTCTCCAAAAAAAAGCATTTGTCAGAATGGGTCTGTAGCTAGCCCATGAAAGACTAACAGTGCTACTTTGTGCTTCATTATTGGTAGCACTGGATTTAGGAGTCTTAGCCTTTACTGGCAAACCAAAATACAAAGTAATAATAGCTAAGCCAGTAAATACCGCCATCACCATAAAAACACCGCGCCAGCCTAAATAAGGCAATACAGCGTGTGCTGGCCAAGAAGTAACTAAAGCGCCTGAGGTCCCAAAAATCAGCATGCCTGAAGCTAACTGAGCCTGTCTATCCGATGGAAACCAATAACGAAAGCCAGAAAATGATGCCATCAAGCAAGCTGAAACACCCACTCCAATCAGAACTCTACCAATCACTAGACTAGTAAAACCATCAGCCCAAGAAAAAATCAAAGCACCTGCGATTGCAAACATCATCAACACCATCTCCGTCAGTCGCGGACCAAAGCGATCCAAACCTAAGCCGACTGGAATCTGAGTAAACCCAAAACCAAAAAAATACGCTGCCGACAAAAATCCGAGCTGTGCATTACTCAGATGTAAATCACTTATTAAATCAGGCGCAATGACAGCATTGATCGACCGAAATGCATATGAAATAAAATAGGCGCAAGCAAAGCTTAGAAAAACTCTGGTAGCTGCCCTATTCTTGAGTGGTAACTCAATAGCAATATGAGGATTAGAGCGCCAGTGTGATGACATCGTTAGTTCGGATGAAATTCATCAAAGAAATTAGCGCGATCTTCTGCAAGGAAAAAGGCTCTAACATCTGGCTGTACTGGCCCCGTATGCAAAATAGATACTTGATAAAGCCAAATACCGCCATTCACCGTTGGGTTTGTGATCCAGCGCATACGCATTGACTGCTGAGCAGTAATGGTCGACTTAAATTCTAAAAAATAGTCTTTCGTTGGCATACGTTGATGATTGGCTGTTTGATATACGCCATCTGAGCTGACTACTGTTAACTGATCTACACCTGCATTCCGAAAAAGATTACCTTTTAGCTGCTCTAACAATATTGCTAACAAGTCAGTTTGTTGCTTGCTTAAATAAATAGCGCTAATAGAGTAAATATCTTCGTCAATTTTTACTGCTTCGAGTGTTTGCATCAATTCTTGAGCTTGATAAGAAACTTTACGCTCAATCTTATCTGGCTTACCTGGAAATAAGGCGGTATAGCCCTCTTGGGGAGATTGCACTGTGCGCCAATCTAACTTTGGGCTACAGGCCATTAGAAGAATTGTCACTACTATTAATGCAACAGCTTTGATGCCACCTTTAAACAATGCCTGCTCCGTGAGCTTGTTGGTCAGCATGGTAGCTAGAGCGCACCATTGCGCCTACTGCTGCATGGGAGAAGCCCATTACATAGGCTTCCTTTTCAAACATCTTGAAAACATCAGGATGAACATAGCGGCGTACTGGCAGGTGGTGGCCTGATGGCGCCAGGTACTGACCAATGGTGAGCATATCAATATTGTGTTCACGCATATCGCGCATTACTTCAAGAATCTCTTCATCTGTTTCACCAAGGCCCACCATCAAACCACTCTTAGTCGCAATATGGGGGAAGCGCTCTTTGAAGTCTTTTAACAACTTTAAGGAGTTAAGGTAGTCAGCTCCTGGCCTTGCTTCTTTGTACAGACGTGGCACGGTTTCTAGATTATGGTTCATCACATCTGGCAAACCATTGGGAGCATACTCCGAAAAAATATCCAATGCCTTATCCAAGCGACCACGAAAGTCTGGAACTAGCACTTCAATCCGTGTGGAAGGAGAGAGGTCACGCGATTGAGAAATACAATCGACGAAATGCATTGCGCCACCATCGCGTAAATCATCTCGATCTACGCTGGTAATCACGACATAATTTAATTTCAGCGCCGCAATGGTACGAGCCAAGTTAGCTGGCTCTTTTTGATCGAGTGGATCTGGTCTACCGTGGCCTACATCACAGAAGGGGCAGCGACGAGTGCACTTATCTCCCATGATCATGAAGGTAGCAGTGCCTTTACCAAAGCACTCACCAATATTTGGGCAACTTGCTTCTTCACAAACAGTGACGAGTTCATTTTCACGAAGAATCTTTTTAATCTCGTTAAAGCGCGAGTTTCCAGAAGCGGCCTTTACTCGAATCCAATCTGGTTTTTTGAGGATCTGCTCTAGAGGAACAATCTTGATCGGAATGCGCGCTGTCTTCTCGCTCGACTTTTGCTTACGTGATGCGTCGTAATTAAGGTCTTGACGTAGCTCTACAGTCGTCTTGGTATCGGTCTTATTGGTGGTCATGATGGCATCAGTTGCTTTTGTAAATGCTCTAAAAGCCTTTGGCTAATAGTGTCTCCATTGTCCTTGATCCCAAGGGTTTGCATATCAACTGTCTTTAAGCCCTCATAGCCACAAGGGTGGATACGTCTAAAAGCCTCAAGATCAGTTGCCACATTGAGTGCTAGACCATGATAGGAGCAGCTTTTAGAGACCTTGAGGCCTAAGGCAGCCACCTTAGCCCCAACCCACTCCATTGGCACCCCAGTCTGCTCTAAAACATAAATCCCGGGAGCCCCTGGATGTCTTTCTGCCTTAATCCCAAAATCTGCCAAGGTATCGATCACCGCCTGCTCAATACGAAAAACTAATTCTTTTACAAAGATCCCTAAGCGTTTGAGATCAAGTAAGAGATAGACAACAATCTGACCGGGGCCGTGATACGTAATCTCACCCCCACGATCAACTTGCACTAGTGGAATTTGCTCACTAGGTGAATGTAAATTACTCGCATCACCCGCAAGTCCCAAAGTAAATACGGGGGGATGCTCTAAAACCCAAATCTCATCAGGTGTTGCGCTATTACGCTCTTTAGTAAACAGTCGCATCGCCTCATAGGTAGAGACGTAGTCTGCTAAGCCGAGATGTTTTACTAAAGCAGACATAAAAATGAATTACAGAACAATGCTAACTAGCGGATGTGTGGACAAAGTTCTGTATAACTCATCTAGCTGTTCACGACTAGTAGCTGTAATAGGCAAAGTGATGCCTAAGTAATTACCATCCTTAGAGGGTCGCTGCTCAACTTTAGTCTCATCGAAGGTAGGATCAAATTGTTTGGCAATATGAATGATCGCTGGCAGATATTCTGGATTGGCCTTGCCCATCACCTTAATTGGAAATTGGGAAGGATATTCAATGAGTGATTTTTCTTCGGCCATAGTTTTATTGAATTTCTCTTATTGTTTGCGATGGTCTGGCATACCCAGCCAGGCGCCCGTAATGATGTTGCGAATGCAATGCAATCTACGATGAAAAAAATGATCGGCTCCGGGAATCACTTGCACAGTAAGTTCTTGAGGACGAGCCCAATCTAAAACATTCAACAAAGGAATAGTTTCATCTAACTCACCATGAATGAGGATGGTATCTGCAGGCACGGGGGCTAATGTCCACTTACCAGCTGCACTTCCCACCATCACTAAGCGTTCAGCAGGGCGACCCAGATCAGCCAGTCTTTGGACTAAGTGGCTACCAACAAAGCTACCGAATGAAAATCCGGAAACTACCAGCGGCAAAGTATTGGAACTTGCAACCCAAGTTTGGTTGGTAGTAGCCTCAAATTGCGCCCAACTTGAAGGGGTGCACATCCAATCAGTGACGTGTAATAAATCTTCCAACTCACCCACACCTTCATCATGCACGCCAGCGGTACCACCTACACCCCGAAAATTAGGGCGCACGCTGACATAACCTAATTGATTGAAAGCGCGCGCCATGGTCTGTGCCACTTTGTTATCCATGGTGCCGCCCATCAGTGGATGAGGGTGAGCAACTAATGCTAAACCACGAACACTAAAGGAGGGGTCACTTTTTAATTCATCTGGTAAATCGATGGACATTTCTATCGCACCAACAATGCCTTCAATATGAATTACTTTTGTGCGGCTATTCATGGGAAAACTTTCAACTGAACTATGACAACTCTAGGCGTTTCACTGGGTGCCCAGCGATTAAATGGGATTGGATGATTTCTTCTACATCATCCTGATCTATCAAGGTATACCAAATACCTTCCGGGTAGACCACCATCACAGGGCCATCGGCGCAGCGATCCAAGCATCCTGCTTTGTTCACGCGGATCTTTCCAGGGCCGGCAAGTCCAAGTTCTTTGACTCTACTTTTTGCATATTCAAACAATGCAAATGCATTATGACGATCACAGCAATCCTCGCCATTACTACGTTGGTTCAAACAAAAAAACAGGTGGTGTGAAAAGCTCATAAGAAAATTATATTCTTCAATGTTTTGGTTTCAGTTCTACCGCGTTACGAATCATCCAAACTAAGGCAATAGGTAACCATACCACTGATACCCATTGCATTAGCTCATTAAAGTGTAATAAGCGCCCCTGATGCCAATGCCGCAAGTTCATGATGAAATAGGGATTATCGGGCAACACATTAATAGCGATAGTGGCAGTAACCAAACAAAATAATGCTAAGCAAAGCCTTCTTTTTTGATTAAGGCGTAAAGCCCAACTTAATAAAGCGCTTGCCAATACCATTCCCCACAGAGCACCAGCTGTTAGCCATATCAAGCTAAATTCTCCACCAAACTGAAGAGCAGTAAAAAAAGTTTTCATCACCACGGTTAAATAAAGTAAGCCATTTAGAATTCGCCACTGAGGAGCGTTAGTGCGTAGGCCTGAAGAAAGCAATAAAGCAACACCAAGCCAACAGAGCGCTGTAATCAGAGTTTCTTGCGCCACCTGATTAATGACCAAAGTTCCCCAATCAATCGAACCAAAAATAGCGTGACCCCATACACCAGTGCCCAGCCATGAGCTTTGGGGATAAATTTGTGACCAAGGAAATAATAAAAAGAGAGCACATGCAGACCAGTTCAGACCAAACCATTGATCAAACCGACGGCGAATTACACTACCTGACAACCATTGCGGTCCCAGGGGTATGGCTAATAAGCCCCCCAATGAACCCCCAAAAATATTTGCCCACCAATCCATCTGACTCGGGATTCGGGTTGGTAGCCAGGACTGCAGGGTTTCCACACTCAATGCCAGTAGAGCACTTAGCACTAAAGCAATACTTAATGCCTCAAAGTTACGCCAACGCGGATAGGCGGCAAAAACAAGCAGAAACCCAAAAGGGATATATGCCAAGATATTGATTGAAACGTCGAATAGGGTGATAAACCGAGGTAGTGGCGCCTGCACCCAAGCCCAAACGTCAATGCCGTTACGGAAATCAAAATCAAAAGGATTAAGGCTCACATAGATAATCAATAGCGCATAACTTAGGCTCATTGCCCTAGCCAACGGCATGGCCTGTAGAGGCAATAAAAGCTTATGGGGGCGCTGGTCTTTTTGATCCATCCCACAATTCTAGGTCAGACCTTTCTACAATGGCGAAATGACTGCTAATTGCATCCTTGAACGCGTTGTACAAACCAAATCTACCAATGACGATCTTTTGGAGCGCTGGCGGGCGGGGGAGCTAATCGACCCGATAGCTCGTATTGCTCACAAACAAACTGCCGGAAAAGGCAGGGCTGGGCGCACTTGGCTCGCTAGGCCAGAAGATTCGATCTGCTTTTCTTTAGCCTTTCCATTTAAGAGAAAGCCAACTGAGCTCACTGGTCTGAGCCTGTTGGTTGGATTAGCGGTGATTGCTGGAATTGCAAAAGCATGTGATTTGACTGAAGCTGCACTTTTTCAAGCCGGTCTCCGATTGAAGTGGCCAAATGATCTACTACTCAACAACACCAAACTTGGCGGCATCTTAATAGAAGGTGGCCAAGCAAAAGCAAATGATCTCACGTGGATGATTATTGGTATTGGCATAAACTTACACAATGCTCAGGAAATTGAAAGTAGCTTAGGAAACCAAGCTGCTTTCAAGGTTGGCGCCCTTGATCAACTTCTTTCATCGCAATCAAGCCTACCTGACGTGGAATACCTTTGGTTAAAACTTATTGCCTCTCTAGAGCATCATCTGAGTGAATTTGATCAGCACGGTTTTGGGATGTATCAAGAGCAATGGAAAGAATGGGATGCCTATCTAGGCCAGACGGTATGCATATCTGGCACAGGTAAGGAGCCTATCTATGGGATTGCTCAGGGTATAGATCAAGCAGGCGCATTACTATTACAACAAGATAATCGAATGATTGCCATACACGCAGGCGATGTTTCCTTAAGAGTACAAACATGAGTCTTTACTTACTATTTGATGTTGGTAATACGCGTCTTAAATGGGCTGCCGTTGAATCAACACAACAGCCATCTGACCGACAAAAAAAATTGTGGGCTTATTCTGGATCCATCAGCAGTAAATCTTTAGCCTCGCCTGAACATAGAGTTGAGCTAGCAGATTACATTGCTAAAACATTACCCAAACCAGATGCCATTGGGTTTACTTGTGTTGCTGGTAAAGACGCAATTGAAAACCTCCAATCACTATTTCCACAATGGAATAATATTTCTTGGAAACAGCTCAGAGGTGATAGCCAATATAACGGTGTACGCACTCTCTACCAAGACCCAAGCAAACTTGGTGCGGACCGCTGGGCTTCGGTTATCGGGGGGCGCGCCCTATCTAACGCCAACACACTCATCATTAATGCTGGCACAGCAACAACTATTGATTTGCTTGGCGCCAATGGTGTTCACTATGGCGGATGGATATTGCCTGGACTTGATTTGATGCAAAAAAGTCTAGAAGGTAATACTGCTCAATTACCACTAGCAGTGCGTAACGAGACTAGTGATGGTTTTGGCTTATCAACAAATAAAGCAATCATTGGTGGCTGCGATGCTACACAAATCGGCGCTATTCAATATGCCATTCAATTGGCAAAAGAAATGAATCATCCTGTTGCAAGAGTTTGGATCGATGGTGGTAATGCCAAGATCTTGGCAGCTCAGATGAGTAAGGCAGTAGAGGCAACCGAAGTAATTGACGGCTTGGTGCTCCGGGGTATTTGGGCTTGGTTACTACAGAGTCTTTAAGAACGGATCTTACTTAATAGGCTAGTAGTGGAACGCTCATATAAAAATGGAATGGCGATCGCTTTCCCACCCCAAGTCTTTACCAAACGCGTTTCCGCAAGAGTATCAATTTCATAATCACCGCCCTTAACGTAAATATCAGGACGGATTTTCTCAATCAAGCTGACTGGTGTTTGCTCTGTAAAGAGCGCGGTCATGTCCACACTTTCAAGAGCTGCTAATAAAGCCTGACGATCTACTTCAGAATTAATTGGTCTGTCGTCGCCCTTACCCAGCAGCTTGACTGAAGCATCTGAATTCACGCCGACTACTAAGCTAGCTCCTAAAGCACGGGCCTGGGCTAAATAGCTAGCATGCCCACGATGAAGAATGTCAAACACCCCATTAGTAAAGACCAGGGGTCTAGGAAGTTTTGCAATACGAGCAGTCAGTTGATCTAAGGGACAAACCTTAGACTCAAAAGAAGGTGGGGGCAAAGAAGTCATAGCTCAATATTAATGGCTTTAGCTAACTTCCAGCGATATTGCCCAGAATGTCTTAGACTTGAGGGCTAATAACTCAATAAAAAAGTTGCTACATGCCCCCCGAGACAATCCGACTAGTTTTTACCTGGGTTTTCACCCTGCTTGCCTTTTTCTCGGGTGCTCACCTTGTAAATGCTGCACCTAACTGCAGCCCTCTGCTATCCCAAACCTTTCTACGCCTTCAGGATGAGGCGCCCCAAAACCTATGCCAATACCAGGGTAAAGTAATTTTGGCCGTAAATACCGCTAGCTTTTGCGGGTTTACAAGCCAATATGAGGGCCTAGAAAAGGTCTACGCCAAATACAAAGATCAGGGCCTCGTCGTTTTAGGCTTTCCGTCGAACGACTTTGGCCAACAAGAGCCGGGCAGTAATAAAGAGATCGCTGACTTCTGTAAAAATACTTATGACGTCAAATTCCCAATGTTTGCAAAAAGCTCAGTTACAGGCAGTAATGCAAACCCTCTCTTTAAAATGTTGATTGCCAAAACTGGTACAACACCAAAATGGAATTTCTATAAATATTTAATTGACCGAAATGGGAATGTCGTTGATTCGTATGGCAGTATGACCAAACCAACAAGTAGCGCCATTACTGCAGAGATTGAAAAACTCTTAGGAGAAAAGTCTCCGTGATTAAAAAAAGAATTGCCATTGTTGGTGCCGGTATCTCTGGTCTTGGGTGTGCTTACGCTCTAAGGCAGCATCCTGAATTTGATCTGACCTTATTCGAGGCTGGCAATCATATCGGGGGTCATAGTAATACAGTCGACTTCAAATGCAATATTGCTGGCCAAGAAATCAGTCATGGCGTTGATACTGGGTTCTTAGTTTTCAATCGCAAAACCTATCCGCGCTTAGTGCGTCTGTTTGAAGAAATTCAAGCGCCGGTAGCGCCTTCTGAAATGTCCTTTTCTGTATCAATTGATACCTCCGATAAAAAACATGCTCATCAAAATATTGAATGGGCAGGAAACGATCTGAACTCTTTCTTTGGGCAAAGATCGAATCTTTTATCTCTCTCCTTCTGGAGAATGGCTTATGACATCTTGCGCTTTAACAGATTAGCTTCCCGGCTAGCTCATCAGCAAATTGAAGCGGGTCATCTTTACAAAGAGCCCGATGAAACCATTGCTAATTTTTTAGATCGCAACCGCTTTAGCCAAAGCTTCAGAGAAAATTATTTTCTGCCAATGATTGGCGCTATCTGGTCATGCTCTGTTGGGCAGATGCTCGAGTTCCCGATTCAAACGATGGTACGCTTTTGTCATAACCATGGTTTGTTACAAATTCAGAACCGTCCACAGTGGTTGACTATTCAAGGCGGCTCTCGAGAGTACGTTAAGCGGATTGTTACCGCTCTAGAAGAGTCTAAAGTGAAGATTGTGCGCGAAGGTGTTGTGCGCGTTAATGCAAAGCGAGATAGTGCATCTCAAGCTGAAGTGGTCACTGCGTCTGGGTCTATTTTTTTTGATGAGATTGTGATGGCCTGCCATAGTGATCAAGTGCTTGATCTGGTTCATGGCATTGCCCAGCAGGCTAAAAATATTTTGGCAGCAATACCATACCAAAAAAATCGTGCCATCCTGCATACAGATGTACGCTTTCTACCAGAGGCAAAACGTTGTTGGGCTGCCTGGAATTACACCGCGAAGTCTGGTACGAAACCCTCATCACAACAGCACGTGAGCGTGAACTACCTCATCAATCGCCTGCAACCACTACCCGCTCAATTAAAAGACATACAAATTATTGTCAGCCTAAACCCTGCATCAGAGCCAGATCCAAAACTAGTGCATCAAGAAATTCATTATTCACACCCAGTATTTGACATGAGTGCTATCAAAGCACAGAAAGAATTACCACTCATTCAAGGTGCAGCATCAATCTGGTATTGCGGTGCCTGGACTGGATTTGGCTTTCATGAAGATGGCTTACGCTCTGGTGAATTAGTCGCAGAAGCCTTAATAGAAAGTATCCATTCGCCGCAAAATACTCATCCCAAGCAAAATGCACAATAAATGAATCAACCAAAGATTAACTTTGGAGTTGTAAAACATCAGCGTCTCAGGCCCGCTAAGAATGCGTTTGGCTACGGTGTTTTCACATTATCAATTCCTATGCGGGCTAGAAAGCACAAGCCTGACATCCTTAGCCAATATGGACTGAATGACAATCGCCTGGGACTATTTTCATTCTTTGATAAAGACCATGGCTTAGGTCAAGGAGATAGTCTGCAGTGGATTGAAAACATCTTGCAAGAAAACCAAATACAAAACATCGATGGAGAAATTTGGTTACATACATTTCCTAGAGTCTTAGGTTATGTATTTAATCCAGTCAGTTTTTGGGTATGTACCCGTGCAAATGGCCAAGTGCAAGCAGTGTTGGCTGAGGTAAATAATACCTTTGGCGAGCGTCACTGCTATCTGTTACATAAAAATGCTGGTGAGGTGTTACGCTCTGGTGAAACTCTTCGTAGCCAAAAAGTATTCTATGTTTCGCCATTTTGTGAAGTACGTGGCGACTACCATTTTCGCTTCCTATTCCCGCAAGATAGTAATAGCGGCAAGAACTCTGTTTATCGGATTGAGCTACACGAAGATGGGCAACCGCTGATTAACACCAGCATTAGCGGCGCTAGTCGCCCCTTAAGTCAATCTATGCTTTGGCTAGCATTTTTGCGCTACCCACTCATGAGTCTTGGAGTAATCTTCCGAATTCATTGGCAAGCATTAAAATTATGGGTAAAAGGTGTACCCTTTCACTCAAAGCCTAATCCACCGGAATTTGAAGTTAGTAAATGAATCGTCCTGGACAATCCTTACTCTCACGCCTGAATTTTGCAAGGCCACAAAGCCGCGCTCAAGCACGTAAATCTCGCCTAGGAACAGAGACGCTATTAAGTCTCTTATCTCAACTGAGTAGCGGTCACCTTAAGATGACTCTACCTGACGGCAATATTAGAGAGTTTGGCAATAAATCGGATGCATTACATGCCGAGATTCAAGTTTTGGATTGGTCTGTGTTTAAGCAGGTGTTATCCCATGGAGATATTGGTTTTGCTGAGAGCTATATCCGTGGCGAATGGAACACTCCAGACCTCAAAGCGATTTTAGAGCTTGCGATTCGGAATCGCACCATTCTGGAAAAAGCAATTTATGGCAGTTGGTACGGATCTATTCTTTACCGTATCAGACATTGGTTGCGTGATAACAGCAAAAATGGCAGTCGCAAGAATATTCATGCTCACTATGATTTAGGGAACGCTTTTTATACTCTGTGGCTAGACCCCACGATGAGTTACTCCAGCGCTTGGTTTTCGGAGGGTGAGAAACAATCTCTCGCTGATGCGCAACGCGCTAAAATCAGACGTATTCTTCAATCTCTAGACACTAAGCCTAGTGATCATGTTTTAGAAATTGGCTGTGGTTGGGGTGGCGTTATGGAAGAAGCTCTGCGCAACAATATTGCAATTACTGGACTTACGCTTTCCACAGAGCAAAAAGTATTTGCTGAAGATAGGCTGCAAAAGATTCAGTCCCAAATCGAGCAAGTAAAGCCTTTTGAAGTTCGGCTTCAGGACTATCGCGACTGCCAAGAACAATTCGAGGGCATTGCCTCTGTAGAAATGTTTGAAGCAGTCGGTGAAAAGCATTGGCCCGAATATTTTCAAACGATTGCCAAATGCCTAAAAACTGGCGGCAAAGCATGTATTCAAACTATTGTGATTGCCGAAGAGCTCTTTGAGCGTTACCGTCACAATACTGATTTTATTCAGCAGTACGTCTTCCCTGGTGGCATGCTACCTTCACGAGTTAGCTTTAAAGAAAGCGCTACCAAGGCTGGACTTCAAATTGAAGGTGAATTTGCTTTTGGGGCTGACTACGCTAAAACACTTTGCCTATGGCGAGACAATTTCAATCAGAAGCTTGATGAAGTTCGTCACCTAGGTTTTGATGAAACCTTTATCCGGCTCTGGAATTTCTATCTCATGTATTGCGCTGCTGGATTTGCAGAGCGCAATATTGATGTTGTGCAATTCACGCTGAGCCATCATCCTATCAATTCATCATCGGATGGTTTAAGGATATGAAGCAAAGAGGAATTGCAAGCTTCTCAGGAAAACGTGTCTGGCTAATTGGCGCCTCCAGTGGAATTGGTGAAGCTTGCGCTCAAGCATTGATCAAGGCCGGGGCTAAAGTAGCTCTTTCTAGCCGAAGAGTTGAACGCCTAAACCCACTAGCAGCACTTGGAAATCCAGGGCAAACATTGGTATTGCCACTAGATGTAACAGATGACTCTCAGCTCAAAAATAGTTACCAGTCAATTCTAAGCAGCTGGGGTGGAATTGATTTATTACTCTTTTCATCTGGTATTTATTCGCCACTGCGCGCAGACAATTTTGACATTATTACCGCAGAACAAATCATTGATGCAAACTTACTAGGTCCAATGAGAGCTGTTGCGCTCGTACTGCCTGAAATGCTAAAAGCTCATACAGGTCATATTGCTATAGTGGGTAGTGTTGCAGGCTACAACGGCCTTCCCAAGGCCTTGGCATATGGACCCAGCAAGGCAGCGATCATCAATTTCTGTGAGACACTCTACTATGACCTACTCCCTCAGGGGGTTAGTGTTCACATGATTTCTCCAGGCTTTGTGGCTACCGAAGCAACGGCTCAAAATGATTTTGAAATGCCCGCCTTACTCAGTGCGCAAGAAGCTGCTAGTGAAATTTTGAGAGGTATTGAGAATGGTGAGTTTGATATTCACTTCCCCAAGAGATTTTCGAGATTCCTAAAATTTCTCAGAATCCTACCTTATCCAATTTACTTTTGGATCGTGCGCCGCTTCGTCAAAATCTAAGAAGCAGCTAAAGCACACAATTACTGCTTGTATTTATCTTTACGAATTTTTTCTTCAAGATGGTCCATTACCGCTATTGCCTTAGCCTTGGTCCCAGCAATTGAAGGGGAAGTTACGTACTTGCCTTGCATCACAATCGTTGGTACACCATCAATACGATAAGCTTCTGCCAATTGTTTTGATGCTCGCGCCTTAGAAACCACAGCAAAAGAGCGATAGGTAGCTAAGAAGGTATTACGATCAATGCCCTGAGATGCAACCCAATCCACAATCTCTGGCTCAGTCAATAAACGCTTGTTCTCTTTATGTATGGCATACATGACCTTTTCATTCAGAGCATCGCCCTTGCCCATTGCCTCAAGTGCATAGAACAATTGGCTATGTGGCATAAGGTCTTCACGAAATGCAACTGGCACTCTACTGAAAACGACATCCTTAGGCTGACGCTTTACCCAACTACTAAGCTCTGGTTCAAAGTCATAGCAATGAGGGCAACCGTACCAAAAGAACTCAATAACCTCCACTTTGCCCTTTGACTCAAGGGGCTGAGCAATCGGCAGGATGCGGTAATCAAACCCTTCTTCAATCTTTTGGCCTTGAGCAGCCACAATTGCGCTAAGACAAAACAATGTCAGTAATGTAAATACTCTTTTGCTAAATGAGATCATGATTTGCTAGACTTAATTAGGGTTGGTTTAATGCCTATGCTATTTAACTTATCACGCACAGGATTGCTTTCGTCAGGACTGTTATAGGGCCCGACACGGACACGCCATAAAGTATTTCCATCGGCAGTAACTTCACTTAATTGCGTCTGAATTCCTTGAATAGCTAAACTTGCTTTTTGTGCATCAGCATCAGCACGTTTTACAAATGCGCCTACTTGTAGGAAATAAATTGCATCTGATTTTGGAGCGGGTGTGGCTTCAACTGATTTCTTGCTGTTTACCAAATCTGTAATCGGATCAGATGGGGCAGCGGCAGGCGACTTGCCTTGTAGGGGTTTATTCAAGTCTAATTGCTCAACAGGAGCAGCAGTCTCACCTTCAGCCGGCGCGCTAAAGGGTTTGATTGTTAAGGGTAAATTGGGTGCACGAACCCCAGGTCTTTCTTGGGGCGTGTTTTTAGAAAGGTAAAAGGCAATTACAAAGGCAATGCCTAAACCTACCCCCAAGCCCAAAATAAAACCTAAGATAGTACCGCCGTATTGGGCGTTTTTATCTTCGATCTTTATGAAGCCAGTTCGTTGATTCGGTTTTTTCATAATTGCCTCATCTTACCTTTTCACTGCGTACCCTGCTACTACATCTTAGCGGGCGCAGATACCCCTAATACTTTTAAACCATTTTGCAGCACTTGACGAGTAGCCAATAGTAGCGCTAAGCGAGCTGCCTTAAGGTTTTGATCATCCACCAGCACGCGGTCTGCGTTATAGAAGGTATGAAAATCCCCTGCAAGATCTCGCAAGTAGAATGCGAGAGCATGGGGGGCCAACTCGGCTGCAGCATCGGTTAGCACCTCGGGATACTCAGCCAAACGACGCAACAAGTGGTCTGAAGCTTTACTTTGCAATAAAGACAAATCGGCAGAAACTAAATCAGAAATTTGTCCACCCCATTGCTGCAAAATGGAGTTAATGCGCGCATGAGCGTATTGAACATAAAACACTGGATTCTCATCGTTTTGCTGCAAAGCTAGATCAATATCGAAAACAAATTCAGTATCCGCTTTACGTGAGATCAAGAAAAAGCGTACTGCATCTCGACCGCGTTGTAGCGCCAATTCTCTTTCTGCTAGGCTCATCTCTGGAGTAACACCGCCAGACCACTCAACCAAATCACGTACAGTGACATAAGAACCTGCGCGTTTAGATATCTTAACCTCTTCACCATGACGCATGACGGTCACCATCTTATGCAAAACATAATCTGGATAAGTCTTTGGAATATCCCAGCCACGTTTTTGCGCTACACCCTGCAAGCCAGAACGGACACGGGCTATCGTGCCATGGTGGTCGCTACCCTGAACATTAATTACTTTATGAAAACCACGATTCCACTTACTGGTGTGATACGCCACATCAGGAACGAAATAGGTAAAGCTCCCATCAGACTTACGCATCACCCGATCTTTATCATCGCCATCATCTGTGGTTTTTAACCATAATGCACCCTCAGATTCATAGGTCTTACCAATACTTTGTAAGTCGCCCACAATTTGCGCAACACTGCCATCGGTATACAAAGAAGATTCTAAATAGTAGCAATCGAATTGAACGCCAAATGTTTTTAAATCGATGTCTTGCTCATGACGTAAGTAAGCAACTGCAAATTGGCGAATGGCTTCAAGATCATCTTGATATTTTGGAGAGGCATTAAAAGCAGCTGCAATCTCAGCAATGTATTCGCCGTTATAAGCCTGCTCTGGCCAAGCCGCATCGCCAGGCTTTAAACCATTTAAACGGGCTTGAACAGATAAAGCTAAATTAGCAATTTGCACACCAGCATCGTTGTAATAAAACTCACGATGTACTTTGATTCCTTGGGTAGTCAATAAATTTGCTAGGGCATCACCGAGTGCTGCTTGCCTGCCATGACCTACATGCAAGGGGCCAGTAGGATTTGCTGAGACAAACTCAATCATGGCACTTGCCACCGGGGCCTGATTTTTTGGAAGCTCACCAAAATGAATACCTTCCGCAAGGATCTCATTAACGACTGCTGTTTTAGCAGCATTAGTTAAGCGGAAATTGATAAAGCCTGGGCCAGCTATTTCACATGAAGCAATGAGATTGTCATAACCCGACTTTTTTTGCAGACGCTCAACCAAGGCCTGTGCCAACTCCCTAGGATTAAGCTTCCAAGCCTTAGATAACTGAAGTGCAATATTGCAGGCAACATCACCATGATCTACGGCCTTAGGGCGCTCCAAACGGGGCGCAGAAGGCTTCTCTAAGCCGCCCTCTTGAGCAAGGCTAGTGAGGGCGCTACCGAGCATCTCAATTAAACGATTTTTATTGGTTGACAACATAGAAGAGTGAGTTTATCAGGTGGTAAGCTATCAATATGATCTATCAATTTCGCTCAAAAGCAGGTCCAGATGTCATTATGCTGGCTGACCTCAGCAAGCGAATCTTCGATATTTTTAGTCGTCCGCTAGAGCCCCGTGGCATCCTCACGGTTGAGCAACTTCCCACTCTGATTACAACCCTAGAAACTGCCATTCTGAAAGATCTGGAAGAGCGCTCTAAGTCGCAAACTGACGAGGGGGCAGAAAAACTCAGGCTCGCTGATCGCCTTGGACAACGAGCCTACCCTTTTCTAGAACTCATGAAGCAGGCCAATGGAAAACATGAGCCCATCATGTGGGGTATTTAGTCTATTAGGCTTGCTAGTTGGCGGCGCACGTCTTCAATAGATTCGCCACGGCGTTTAGCCAAGTCCTCAAGCTGGTCTACTGAAACTTTTCCAACGTTGAAATAACGGGCATCTGGATGAGCAAGATAAAAACCGCTCACGCTAGAAGCTGGGTTCATCGCCATCGACTCGGTTAAGGTCATACCAATATCTTCAGAGCCGATCACTCTCAGTAAATCTTTTTTGACTTCATGAGCTGGGCAAGCAGGATATCCGGGCGCAGGACGAATACCGCGATACTCTTCATTGATCATTTGATCGTTTGTCAAAATCTCATCTGTAGCATAGCCCCACAAATCAGTTCGAACACGGTGATGCATGAGCTCAGCAAATGCCTCTGCTAAGCGATCAGCTAAAGCCTTCAACATAATTGCACTGTAGTCATCATGTTTTGCTTGGAACTCTGCAACTTTCTTTTCTACACCATGGCCAGTTGTTACTGCAAAACAGCCAAGATAGTCAGCTACACCAGAATCTTTTGGAGCAACATAATCCGCCAAGCAACGATTTGGTCGGCGAACGCCATCAACTACTGGTCGCTCAGCCTGTTGACGTAGGCTATGCCACACAAACAGTGGATGCTCACGCGCTTCATCACTATATAAAACAATATCGTCACCAACCGTGTTGGCAGGATAAAAGGCAACTACTGCATCCGCTTGCAGCCACTGACCCTTGATTAATTTATCAAGCAATGCCTTAGCATCTTCATACACCTTACGCGACTCAATCCCTACAATCTCATCATCTAAGATGGCTGGGAATTTACCAGCAAGATCCCAGGTCTGAAAGAACGGCGTCCAGTCAATATATTTAGCAATCTCACTCAGTGCAAAGTTCTTAAATACACGGCGACCAATAAATTTTGGCTTTTCTGGAACATAAGAAGACCAATCAATCAGCTCGCGATTTTTACGGGCTGCTTCTAATGAAATTGTGGGTGCCGCTTTCTTATTTGCGTGCTGTTCACGAATGCGCACATAGTCATCGCGTAAGTCTTGGATAAACTTCTTGGCACTCTCATCAGAAAGCAAGCTAGAGGCAACTGATACCGAGCGAGAGGCATCTGGCACATAGACTACCGGGCCATCGTAATGTGGCGCAATCTTGACAGCTGTATGCACACGCGAGGTTGTAGCGCCACCAATCATCAATGGAATTTGGCGCTCACGGAAATAATCGTCTCGCTGCATCTCTTGAGCAACATAAGTCATTTCTTCAAGCGACGGTGTAATCAAACCAGAGAGTCCAACAATATCAGCATTCTCTTCTTTGGCACGTTTCAGAATATCGGCACAAGGAACCATCACACCCATATTGGCAACTTCAAAGTTATTGCATTGCAAGACGACAGTCACAATATTTTTACCAATATCATGCACATCACCCTTTACCGTGGCCATCACGATCTTGCCTTTAGCTTTGGCTTCACCACCACCAGCGATGTGCAGGCGTTTTTCTTCCTCGATGTAAGGAATGAGGATAGCAACCGCTTGTTTCATTACGCGAGCACTTTTAACTACCTGGGGCAAAAACATTTTGCCCTCACCAAACAAATCGCCGACGACATTCATGCCATCCATCAGTGGACCTTCAATCACTTCGATGGGTCTACCGCCAGCGCCCATGATTTCAGCGCGTAATTCTTCAGTATCCTCTTCAATAAAAGTAGTAATACCATGCACTAGGGCATGGGTTAGACGCCCACGCACTGGGTCTTCACGCCAAACTAAGTTTTCAACTTGTTTAGCGCCACCACCTTTAAATTGATCGGCAATATCCAATAAGCGCTCTGTTGGGGTTTTGCCATCTTTCTCTTTAAAGCGGTTCAGAACCACATCTTCAACTCGCTCACGTAGCTCTGGGTCTAAATCTGCATAGACACCCAACTGACCGGCATTCACAATGCCCATATCCATGCCAGCCTGAATCGCGTGATACAAAAATACCGTATGAATCGCTTCACGAACACGATCATTACCGCGGAAGGAGAAGCTCACATTAGAGACGCCGCCGCTCACTTTAGCGCCAGGAAGATTTTCTTTTATCCAACGAGTAGCGTTAATAAAATCCACTGCATAGTTATCATGCTCTTCAATACCAGTGGCAATTGCAAAGATATTAGGATCAAAAATAATATCTTCTGCAGGAAAGCCAATTTCATTCACTAAGATTTCATAACAACGCTGACAGATTTCTGTCTTTCGTTTAAATGTGTCTGCTTGCCCAACTTCATCAAATGCCATCACTACGGAGGCAGCCCCATAACGACGAATTAAGCGCGCCTGCTTTTTAAAGGACTCTTCACCCTCTTTCAAGGAGATGGAGTTAACGATTGGCTTTCCTTGGATGCATTTCAAGCCTGCCTCAATCACGCTCCATTTGGAGGAGTCGATCATGATTGGAACTCGAGCAATATCAGGTTCAGAAGCAATCAGATTTAAGAAGCGGGTCATGGCCGCCTCAGAATCTAGCATTGCCTCATCCATATTGATATCGATGACTTGTGCGCCATTCTCAACCTGCTGACGAGCAACTACCAGTGCCTCATCAAATTGATTGTTCAGAATCATGCGGGAAAATGCTTTAGATCCAGTGACGTTAGTACGCTCACCGATGTTCACAAAACGAATATCCGCAGTGACGTTAAAGGGCTCTAACCCTGAAAGCTTCATTGCCGGCATTGGTTTTTTATCTAACTTGGTCATGCTGACGCCTCAGCACTTTCTTTGTAAAAAGCGCGTGGCTTGCGCTTTGCAACTGCGTTAGCAATGGCACGAATATGATCAGGCGTAGTACCACAGCAACCGCCAACTAAGTTCACTAAGCCGTCTTTAGCAAAACCATCTATTAGGCTAGAAGTAATTTCTGGGGTCTCATCAAAACCAGTGTCGCTCATCGGATTAGGAAGGCCGGCATTTGGATAGCAAGAAACTGCGGCATCACAAATGCGTGCAAGCTCTGCAATATAAGGGCGCATCAAGGCGGCGCCCAAGGCACAGTTCAATCCAAATGTCAGCGGCTTGATATGGCGCAAGCTATTCCAAAAAGCCTCAACGGTTTGTCCAGATAAAATTCGTCCGGATGCATCGGTTACCGTACCTGAAATCATTACTGGCAAACGCTCGCCAGTCTCTTCAAAGAATTCATCTAATGCAAACAAGGCAGCTTTGGCATTGAGCGTATCAAAAATAGTTTCGACTAAAAATAGATCTACGCCACCCGCAAACAAACCTTCAATCTGCTCACGATAAGAAGCGCGCAGAGTATCAAAGGAAACATTGCGCGCACCCGGATCATTGACGTCTGGAGAAATACTAGCTGTCTTTGGTGTTGGGCCAATTGCCCCAGCTGCAAAACGCGGCTTGTCAGGTGTACTGTATTTTTCACAAGCTGCGCGAGCAAGTTTTGCAGAGACTTCATTCATCTCACGCGCAAGGCTAGCCATTTTATAATCTTCTTGAGCAACTGAAGTTGCACCAAAAGTGTTTGTTTCAATGATGTCAGCGCCCGCATCCAGATACTGCTCATGTATCTTGCTAATAATTTGTGGCTGAGTCAAAACCAAGAGCTCGTTATTGCCCTTGATATCTCCGGGATGATCAGTAAAGCGGCTATTACCAGGCAAGCCGCGGTAATCAGCCTCAGTCAATTTATGCTGCTGAATCATTGTGCCCATTGCGCCATCTAAAATCAGGATGCGCTGCTTCAGCAGCTCGGGAAGCGCCTGACCACGGGTGTAAGGCTGGGAGATACCATTAGATTGCATTGATTAACCGGGATAAATCTCTAGAATCCCTTATTCTATTGGAAAAGCCACTTTTAATTTAACTCGGAGTAGGTATGTTTGGAACAATTCCAGAATTTAATCAAAGCCTTGAAATGTTTAAAACCATGTGGGGGCAAGGTGCAACAGGTCAAGCTGGTCAATTTCCCTTCACTACGGATGCCTCTAAGGCTGCTGGTGGCTTTGGCTCAGCATTCCCAGGCCTAGATGTTGATGAGCTAGAAAAGCGTATCAAGGACCTCAAAAGTGTTGAGAACTGGCTAAATCTCAACCTCAATATCCTCAAATCGACCATTCAAGGCTTGGAAGTGCAGCACGCTACGATGATGGCCCTGAAATCATTTGGCGACGCAGTATCTGCAGCAAGCGCCGCAGGAACTGCGCCAAAAGAAGAGACGAGCACTAAAGCAAGTAGCTTTAAAGCTAAACCACGGAAAACCGCAACACCCCGTCGTCGCAAAGCTGGCGATGCAACTTACCTCGACGAAGTAGGTAATTCAGATGAGCAATAGCCTCACCCATAGCAAAAGTAAGCTGATGAATATCTAATTCACGCTTAAATAAAACCGGCACTATCTCCCTAGCATGTGCCGGTTTTTTACATGCGCCGAGTGTGTCAGCCAAACGATCATCATGATGTGCTTTTAATTGGGCAATACGTGGCTTCATACCCGTGAATGGTTTGCCATGTGAAGGCAATACCAAGGTATCGTCAGGTAAGGGCAAGTAATAGTCCAGCGAACCTAAATAAAGGCCCAATGGATCAGCATCTGGGTCGGTATCGAACACACTCACATTCGTGGAGATGCGGGGCAAAAGCATGTCCCCAGAAATTAAGACTCCCAAGTCTTTGCAAAATAGTGATGCATGTTCAGGTGCGTGACCATATCCCATGATTACCTGCCAGCGCTTACCACCAATCGAAATATTTTCGCCATCCATAATGCGGCGATATTGTCGCGGTACACCTGGAACCATATTGCTGTAGTAATTAGAGCGTGCCCGAATTTTTTCTAAATCTTCTGGTGCAGTTAAGCCATGCTTCTGAAAATGGTCTGCAGATCCACCACCGCCAGCACGTGCCCCAATTGCAGCGCCACCTTCTTTACAGCTTAACCATTGGGCAGTTAAATAATCTGTCATCGAAATCCACATAGGCACATTCCATCTCTCACACAACCATTGAGATAAGCCTACGTGATCTGGATGCATATGCGTTACCAGAACTCTGATAACTGGCAAACCTTCTAGCTGGGTAGCAAAAATCTTCTCCCATGCTGCCTTGGTCTCATCATTCGCAATGCCACAATCCACAATCGTCCATCCAGAAATGCCATCGATTTCATCGCGTAAAAGCCAGAGATTAATGTGGTCCAAAGCAAATGGTAGCTTCATTCTGAGCCAACGAACACCTGGCGCGATCTCAATCGTGCTGCCAAGATCAGGAAGCGCCTCTCCTAATGGATAATGAATAGCGCTTTCAGTTTTTGCCTGATTTTGTGTGCTCATGGTTTGAATTTTTTCTTTTAATTGCTATTGCTTTAGGTTTATTTTGACAACTATTCCATCACCTTGTACAAATTGGTGCGATATTAATCCCGAGAATGGTTACTGTCGGGGATGCTATCGCACGCTTAATGAAATTACGGATTGGTCTGATCTTTCTAATTTGGAGAAGCTTGAGGTTTGGTCAAAACTAAAAATACGCAACCCACAAACTGCAGAATAACTTCTTATTTCTCTTTTACTTGTTCACATCAACAATTAAGCGACCACGCACATTGCCCGCCATCAACTCTTGTGCATACTTCAAAGATTCTTCTAAAGTAATTTCGTGAGAGATCTCATCTAGGGTTTTAAGGTCAAGTAATTTACTCAATTGTTCATAAGCGGCGATCCGTTTTGCACGCGGTACAGTTACGCTGTTAATTCCATACAAAGTTACGCCACGTAAAATAAATGGTGCCACACTAGATGGGAAGTCCATTCCCTGCGCAAGCCCACAAGCAACTACGGCACCTTCGCCCTTAGTTTGTGCGCATGCATTAGCTAAAGTATGGCTGCCAACACTATCCACTACCGCAGCCCAGCGCTCTCTCGCTAAAGGTTTGCCTGGGGAAGATAAAGTAGCGCGATCAATTACTTCGACCGCACCCAGTTTCCTTAAATAATCGGCTTCAGCTACTCTGCCAGTGCTCGCAACAACAGTAAAGCCCAGCTTGCTTAGCAAGGTAATAGCAAAACTGCCTACACCACCCGCAGCACCAGTCACCAATATCTCCCCATCGCTTGGCTTAAGACCGTGCTTTTGCAAAGCCATGACACAGAGCATGGCTGTATAACCAGCCGTTCCTATTGCCAAAGCTTGCTTTGCTGTAAATCCCTTAGGAAGGGGAATTAACCAATCTGCCTTTACTCTGGCTTGCTGTGCTAAACCACCCCAATGTCCTTCGCCTACTCCCCAGCCATTCAAGAGCACCATCTCGCCCGTCTTAAAATCTGGGCTAGTACTTTCAATCACTTCGCCCGCAAAATCAATCCCGGGAACCATTGGAAAACTTCTAACCACAGGCCCCTTGCCTGTAATGGCTAGGCCATCTTTGTAATTGAGGGTGGAATAGAGCACCTTAACCCGAACCTCCCCTTCCGGAAGGCTGGCCTCATCTGCCTGACCCAGCTCGGCGCGATAGCCTTGATCATCCTTATTTACCAATATTGCTCTAAACATATCTCTTCCTTTTATAACTGACCGTTTTCCCGCAACAAAACCCTAATAGGTTTATCCTATCGAGCATTGCTAATTATGGAGGCTTCCATGAAAAAAATTCTACTATTAACCGCGATTTCTGGTTTGATGCTCACTGGGTGCTATTCCACTCGAATCAATATGTCTATGGGCAATATGCGATTAATCACTTCTTCCGCAGATCCACAGTATGTAATGGACTTTGCAACGAGCACCTGTAAGAGTGACTTTTATGAAGGCGCCAGCTTCCTATCTAAGGCAGGCAATGAGTATCGCTTTAAATGCGTAAAAGCTGAAGAAAATGAAATATTGATTCCTATTCCAGGAACCACTCTTGGTCCTGTAGTTAAAGCAGAAGCAAAGTAAAGCTTGATGACCCCGTTTACCTCACAGGAGTTGCGCAAAGGATTCGCATCATTTGCAACCGGGGTCACAGTGATTACCTGTCTTGATGAAAATAATGGTCATCATGGCATCACGATAAGTTCATTTAATACAGTATCTCTTGAGCCCCCACTGATTCTTTGGAATCTTAAGAAACATTCTCGTTTAATGCCCTGGGTGGAGCTGGGTAAGAAACATCTTATTCATGTGCTTGAGCGCTCCCAAGAAGATTTGGCGATGCATTTTGCCACCGTCAAGCAGGATCAGTTTGCTGGGGTTGAGCATAAGCTTGCTGAAAGCGGCTTAACTCAAATTGAGCACTGCGTTGCCTACTATGAATGTGAGACTATTTCTGTGCATACTGGCGGAGACCACAACATCATTCTTGCTAAAGTCATTAACTTAAAAAATCATCCAGAAAAAGAGCCGCTCATTTTTGCTCGCAGTAAATTTGTCGGTCTTGATTTTACGGAAATAAAAACTACTTAAATAGCCTTTCAAGGAAATGCCATGATGCGTTTATGGGGTCGCAAAAGTTCTATCAATGTTCAAAAAGTATTGTGGTGCCTTGCTGAATTGGGGCTTAAAGAAGGTAAGGACTTTGAGCGCATTGATGCAGGGATGCACTTTGGCATAGTTCGCTCACCAGACTTCCTAAAACTAAACCCGAATGGCTTGGTTCCGACTCTAGAAGACGGTGATCTCGTGCTTTGGGAATCTAATACCATCATGCGCTACTTGGCGTCACAGCACGATAAAAACAAACGTTTTCCATCGGGTATCGATACTCAATTTAGCTCTGAAAAGTGGATGGACTGGCAAGTTGGCACTCTTTGGCCAGTTCTGCGCCCTACCTTTCTTGGCCTTACTAGAATTCCGGAAGCTGAGCGAGATCATGCTGGCATTCAAAAAGCGTATCAAGATACAAACCAATTATTCGCCTTACTTAATCAAACATTGGAGTCTCAAGCGTATTGCTCAGGAGAACGATTTCATCTTGGCGACATTGTGCTGGCCTTATGTGTGCATCGCTGGATTTTGCTGAACGAGACTTTCCCAAAACAAACCGGTGAACGTACTAATCTCAAAAATATTAATCGCTGGCTAAAACAACTTGAGGCTGAAACTTACTTTCAAGAATTTGCAGAGAAAGAACTTAATATCATTAGTAAGTGATATTAGCTTTAGTCAATCTTTGTTATTACTCTTGCTTAAACTTCTTTGAGTGATGGTCGGCGCCAATAAAGAGGTACATTGCAGGCACCACAAATAAAGTAAATAGCGTACCAATTGATAAACCGGTAAAGATCACAATACCCATCGATTGACGACCTGCAGCACCTGCTCCGGTAGCAATTACCAAAGGCAAGACCCCCAATACCATTGCTGCAGTTGTCATCAAAATTGGTCTTAAACGAACACTGCTTGCCTCAACAATGGCATCTAACTTACTTCGGCCCGCTTCTTGCAGCTCATTAGCGAACTCCACAATCAAAATACCGTGCTTACTAATAAGCCCCATGAGTGTGACTAAGCCTACTTGGGTATAGACATTCAAAGTAGTAAATCCTAAATTGATAAAGATCAGTGCGCCAAATAAAGCAAGCGGTACCGATACCAAAATCACGATTGGATCACGGAAGCTTTCGAACTGCGCAGCAAGCACTAAGAAGACTATCAAGATAGCAAAGAACATAGTGACTAAGAAGCCACCAGATTCATTCATGAACTGGCGTGATGGGCCAGCATAGTCCATATTGTAACCACTAGGCGCAACCTCTTTCAGGGTTTGACGCATAAACTCCAATAAGTCAGCCTGGGAGATAAATGGTGTGCTGACACCTGAAATAGTGGCAGAGTTTAATTGCTGAAAATGATTGATTGATTGAGGAACAACGCGCTGCTTAATGCTAGCAATCGTCCTTGCCTGAATCATCGCACCACTGGGCGTACGAATGTAGTAGTCCAAAATCTGATCTGGGTTTAAGCGATCAGTCTGCTTGACTTGCGGAATCACCCGATATGATCTCCCTGCAACTGAAAAGTAATTCACATACCCACCACCCAAGGCAGCAGATAATGCCGAGCCTACTTGTTGCTGGGTCATGCCCAAGGCCGCTACTTTCTCGCGATCAATGACTAGAACATCTTGAGGCTTATCAATCTTTAAATCTGAATCCACAAAGAAGAAGTGGCCAGAACGACGAGCCTTATCTAATACCGCCTGAGAGACCTCATTGAGCTGATCGTATGATTCAGTAGTGTTAATAACTACTTGTACTGGCAAGCCCTGCGCTCCAGGCAAGGCGGGGAACTGAAAGGCTGCTACGCGTACGCCAGCAATCGTATTCCATTTCTGCTGCATATCTTGTTGGAACTTCGTGGCATTACGACTACGCTCCATCCAATCTTTTAATATGATGCCGCCGAAGCTTGAAGTTGGACTGGTGATTTGAAAGGCCTGCTCATAATCCGGCTCTGCACTCGCAATTGCATAAATTTGGTCGGCATAGGTTTGCATTTGATTAACCGTACTATTAGGCGGGCCAGATGCCTGCATCAAAACAATCCCTTGATCTTCCGTTGGGGCTAGCTCAGTTCGCGCAGTAGCATAGAGATAAGCAACCCCACCTAGCAGAATTGCGCCCATCACAATAATGACCTGCCATGTACTTAGCAAATCTCGCAGGGTGCTTTGGTAGCTATGATGTACCTTATCAAAAACCCGATCAATCTTTTGTACAAAAGAAGATGCCTCTTGTTTTTCCGTAAAAATACGTGAACACATCATCGGCGAAAGTGTTAACGCAATTAGACCAGAGACAGCAACTGCACTAGCTAAAGTAAAAGCAAATTCCGTGAAGAGTGCGCCAGTTAATCCACCCTGGAAGCCAATTGGGATATATACCGCAATGAGGACAACCGTCATTGCCAAAATAGGACTCCCTAGCTCGCGAGCAGCAATCAAAGAAGCCTCTAGCGGAGATTTGCCTTCCTTCATATGGCGATCGACGTTTTCAACCACGATGATGGCATCGTCAACTACTAGACCAATTGCTAAAACTAGGGCCAAGAGAGTCAATAAATTAATTGAGTAGCCCAGAATCTGCATTAAAAAGAATGTGCCGATCAGAGAGAGTGGCATAGCAATCACTGGTACAGTAACCGCACGTACGCTTCCCAAGAAAAGATATATCACTGCCGTAACAATTACTAAGGCCTCGATCAATGTCAAAACTACTTCATCAATAGAACTAGTAATGAATTTAGTAGAGTCATAAACAATCTTGCCAGTCATGCCGATTGGTAGCTGCTGCTGAATAGGAGGGACCGCATCTCTTACGCGCTGCGCAACATCCAATAAATTAGCCTGGGGAGCAACCTTGATACCTATAAATACAGACCTCTTGCCACTAAAAGCTACGTTAGTGTTGTAATCCTCGGATCCCAAAGAGACTGTTGCTACTTGATCTAAGTAGACAATATTGACGCCATCTTTTTTAACAACTAGCTTACGGAATTCCTCTAGGGTATGTAAGTCAGTACCAGCAACCAGATCGACGGCAACCATATCGCCCTTGGTACTCCCGACTGCTGACAAATAGTTATTTGCAGACATCGCAGAAAATACATCATCAGCACCAATCCCAAGTCCAGCCATCTTCTCGCGGTCCAGCCATGCGCGCAGTGCAAATTTTCTACCCCCAATAATTTCAGCGTTTTGTACACCCTCAACTGAATCTAGTTTTGGCTTTACAACCCGTAATAAATAATCAGTGATCGCATTATTAGGAAGCTGGTCACTATAGAAACCCATATACATCGCTGCAGTAGACTGCCCAATCTGAACTGTCAATATTGGCTGCTGAGCCTGGGGCGGTAGTTGATTTTTAACCGCGCTAATTTGCGTCTGAATCTGAGTTAATGCGGAGTTTGAGTCATAGTTCAACTTCAAGGTAGCAGTAATTGTAGATATACCACTTACGCTAGTTGAGGATAAGTAATCAATACCTTGTGCCTGTGCAATAGAGGCTTCAAGTGGCTGCGTAATAAAACCAGCGATCGTTTCTGGGTCAGCGCCATAGTAAGCAGTACTGATTGTGACAACTGCATTCTGTGTTTGTGGATACTGGTTAACCGGCAAAGAACCAATTGCTTTTAAACCAAACACGAGCACGAGCGCACTCACTACCAGTGAAAGTACTGGTCTGCGAATAAAGATATCAGTCCAATTCATTGGCTAATTATTCCTGCGGCTTTGGATCGGGTGAATTTGCCGGTTGCACCTTGTTATTAATAATGAGTGGAGTACCGTTCTTCAGCTTTAACTGCCCACTCGTAACCACAGTAGCGCCCTCTTCAACCCCTTTTAGAATTGCTACTTGGTCACCGCGAGTGGTGCCAGTAGTCACAAATACCTGTTGGGCCTCTAAGGCAGGATTACCTTGTTTATCTTTCTTGCCGGTAGGCTTAGCAATAAACACCGTTGAACCGTAAGGGTTATAAGTGACTGCTGTTTGTGGCAAGGTGAGTAATTTCACTTGATCGCCAAGCTTGATGTTGACATTAGCAAACATCCCAGGAAGAATTTTTTTATCCGGATTCGCAAGCTGTGCCTCAACTTGAATATTCCGAGTATTGGTATCAACTTTTGGGCTAACAGCTGTAATCTTGCCCGTAAAGCTTGCATCTTTAAATGCATCCGTTGTCACAAACACTTCTTGACCCACTTGAATTTGCTCAGCATTGCTTTGGGGTAAGTTGAAATCAACAAATATAGGATCTAAAGTTTGTAATGTTAAAAGCTTATCGCCAGGATTAATGTACTGACCAGGGTTAATAGATACGATACCAACGCGCCCACTGAAGGGCGCTGTTAGATTCTTTTTTGCTACTAACGCAATCTGTGCCTCAACCTGTGCTTGCTTAGACTTCGCATCTGCAGCGCTGGTATCAAACACGTTGTTACTAATTGCCTGGATTGCTAACTGCTGTCTATCGCGCTCATTGATGACTTTCGCAAGATCAGCCATTGCTTTTAAGGATTTAAGTTGTGCAACATCAGATGCATCATTTAATTTAATTAATAAATCGCCTACTTTGACATCTTGACCGGACTTAATTGGTACAGCAACTACCAGTCCACTAATTTCAGTACTTAACTCAACACCTCTAAACGCACGGACGTTACCAACACTACTCAGTTTGGGCTGCCATTCAGAAGTAGAGATAACCATCGTTGAAACCGTCGCTGGAGGCAAACCCCTTCCAGAGACAAAATAGTTAAACATAGCAGTCTTTAATTGATTGATGGCAAAAATCAAACCTAGCAATAAAAAAACACCGCACAACATAATGGTCATACGACGCTGCAAGGGCTCCATAGCCATGAGCTTTTTATAAGCCTTTGTAGCGCGCCATTTTTGACCCATGCGACTCCAAAAGGCTTTTACCTTTTCCCAGAGAGCAATCGCTTTCTCACGTAACTTCCACTCTACTGCCTGCAACTTAAGCCATGCCCATAAGGTAAGAAGCAGGGCAATAAGTTTGTTCTTAATTTTTTCCAGAAGTTTCATTTTGGTCTTTATTCGCTATGTCTTTTGGTTTAAAGGCGGGGCCTTCACGATTCCACCAGCCGCCGCCCAATGCTGTAAATAATGCTGCGGTATCAGAAAAACGAGTTGCTTGGGCCGTAACTGATTTCACCTTGGCTTGTTGATACTGATTTTGGTAATACAGAACTGCTAAATAACTGGCAGTCCCTAATTTATATTGTTGCTCAACTAGGTCTAAGGTCTCATAGGCATAACGCTCTGCATCTGATGCTGCCTTGAGTGCTTGCGCTCCGGTTTCGAGTGCACGCAATGCATCCGCAACCTCCTGAAAGGCCTTTAATACTGTGGCTTGATACTGATAAACCGCTTGTTCATAATTAGCAATTGCGCCTCGACGCTGAGCTAAGAGTTGACCACCCTGAAACAAGGGCTGAAATATTCCACCGCCAATTGACCACAATGCGGCATTAGGCCCGAATAGATTTGCTGAAGACAGAGCTGCAGATCCAATTGCACCCGTGATATTAAATTGTGGCAATAAATTTGCGGTAGCAACGCCTACCAAGGCATTAGTTGATTTAATCATTGCTTCTGCTGCACGTACATCAGGGCGCTGACGCACCAAGCTTGATGGTACTGAAAGCGGTAGTTTCTCAGGTAAATGTAAATTAGAGAGATCGAACTTCGAAATATTGGCATTACTAGGTAGCTCACCAACTAGCACTGCTAACTGATTACGAGCAAATGCTAAATTACGCTCGTAATTAAATAAATCAACTTGTGAACTTGCCACTAACGTTAGTTGAGAGGTGAGGTCAACTTTATTCACTGTTCCAATTTTTAATTGCTTTTCTGTCATCTCTGCAAAATTGATTTGAGCCTTTAAGATTTCTGCAGTTGCCTCCATTTGTGCACGCAGTGACGCCTCTTTGACTGCGCCAGTTACAACATTGGCAGTTAATGAAAGGTAAGCTCCTTCTAGCTGAAATTGCGCAACCTCTGCTTTAGCTCTAGCGCCCTCTACAGCTCGCCGTGCGCCACCAAAGACATCTAACTTATAAGTTACATTGACAGAGGTGTTGTAAAGATTGTAAGTATCAGAACCGTATGGAAGACCATAAATTCCTGCTGGTTGTAGCTGACGCGTAGCAGCACCACCTAAACCTACCGCTGGAAAATACTGACCACCTATTTGGGCGCTTACGTTCTCTTGGGCGGAACGTAAGGCTGCGTCTGCAGCTCCTAAATTAGGATTTTGAACTAAGGCTTTTTTAATCAGCGCATCTAGCTCAGGTGACTTATAAAGCTCCCACCATTGCGCTTCTATATCTGCACCCTCAGCAAATTCTTGCGCAGTTCCACCAGGGACACCAGGTGCAGTAGTTAATTTTTGGGTAAGTGGACTATCGGTGTAGCTTGAAGTCTTAGGGGAATCCGGCTGCTTAAAATCAGGGCCAACCGCACACGCAGACAACAACCCTGCACAAATCGAGAGAAGTAAATTTAAACGTAAGGGTGATGCCAATTTCGACAGAAACATGAATTGCAACAAATATCCTATTCTATAAGGCCTATTTGAACACAAAAAGGGCCTCATAGCGTCGTAAAGTCCTGATTTAAATGCTTAAATTTACTTATAGATTTGAGTCAATGTCAAATCTGAAAATTATTCGACCGTGACGCTCTTGGCTAAATTTCTTGGCTTATCAACATCAGTACCGCGCGCACAAGCAGTGTGATACGCCAGCAACTGCAGAGGTACTACATGCAAGATTGGAGAGAGATTACCGTAATGCTCAGGCAAGCGAATGACATTAATCCCTTCGGTGCTAATAATATTCGTATCTTGATCAGCAAAGACATATAACTTTCCGCCACGTGCTTTCACTTCCTGCATATTCGATTTGAGCTTTTCAAGTAGGACGTCATTAGGCGCAACCGTCACCACTGGCATCTTCTCTGTGACTAATGCTAATGGGCCATGCTTCAACTCTCCAGCAGGATAGGCCTCAGCGTGAATATATGAAATCTCTTTTAATTTCAATGCACCCTCAAGGGCAATTGGGTAATGCAAGCCACGGCCTAAGAAGAGCGCATTTTCACATTTAGAAAATGCATCACTCCAAGCAATAATTTGTGGCTCAAGCGCCAATACTGCATGCAATGCTTTTGGAAGATGGCGCAAGTTTCGCAGTAGCTCTTTTTCTTTTTCAGCAGAAATCTTGCCTGCACGTTTAGCAAGCGAAACAGCGAGAAGATACAAAGCTAATAGTTGAGTAGTAAAAGCCTTGGTAGAAGCTACGCCAATCTCAGTACCAGCCTTGGTTAAGAAATGCCAATTCGTTTCACGAACCATTGCGCTACTAGCAACATTACAAATTGCGAGAGTATATGGATGTCCTAAGCTCTTAGCATGACGAAGTGCTGCCAAGGTATCTGCTGTCTCACCTGATTGAGAAACTACTACGATCAGTGTCTTTGGGTTGGGCACCGTACTTCGATACCGATACTCACTAGCAATCTCTACTTGAGTTGGAATACCCGCGATATCTTCTAACCAATATTTAGCCACGCATGCAGAGTAGTAGCTTGTACCGCAGGCCAGAATCAAGATTTGATCAAACGCTTCCCAATCTTTTGGGTTAGCGCCGAATAACTCCGGTCCAAAGGAAGCGATATTAGCCAAAGTATCGCCAATTGCTCTGGGTTGCTCGAAGATCTCTTTTTGCATGTAATGCCGGTAAGGGCCAAGATCTACAGAGTCGGCCTGCGCAGGCATCGGCTTAAGATCTCTTTGTACAGACTTGCCAGATTGATTAATCACTTGCACGCTATCAGCCTTCAGAATGGCGATATCACCTTCCTCTAAATACATCATTGAGCTAGCGCGCCCAGCTAAGGCGAGAGCATCTGAGGCTAAAAAGTTTTCATGCTCACCAAGAGCCACTACCAGAGGTGAGCCAGCACGAGCGCCCACGAGCGTAGTTGGATTATCTTGCGCGATTACACCAATCGCATATGCACCATGCAATTTAGGTAAGACCTCCCTTACTGATTGCATAATATCTTTTTGACCACTTGCAACATATTGCTGATGAATCAAATGGGCAATGACCTCTGTATCGGTCTCAGAGGTAAAAACATAGCCAGCGGCCTTTAACTCTGTACGTAAATTTTCATAGTTCTCAATAATGCCGTTGTGCACCACTGCGACCAATCCATTGGAAATATGGGGATGTGCATTTTGTGTATCTGGCTTTCCATGTGTTGCCCAGCGTGTATGGGCAATTCCAATGGTGCCAATAAATTCTTTTCCCTGATCAGCCAATTCAGAAACACGGGCCGTAGTACGAGCTCGTTTAATTGTGTGCTTGGCGTCATTACCATCAATGACCGCAAAACCACAGGAGTCATAACCACGGTACTCAAGGCGGCGTAAGCCCTCAACTAGAGTATCAACAATATTTTGATGGGATGCTGCACCAACAATACCGCACATTATTTTTTACCCTTTGCGGTTTTTTTAATGGCCATCTTCTTGCTGGCTGTCTTCTTTGCAACGGGTTTTTTGGTTTGCTTTACGGGTCGCTTCCACTGCAAAGAAACTTGCCGAGCTCTTGATACAGTCAACTGATTTGCAGGCGCATCTTTTGTTAGGGTCGTGCCTGCGCCTAATGTAGCGCCACGTCCAACACGCACTGGCGCAACCAACTGTGTATCTGATCCAATAAAGACATCATCTTCAATAATGGTCTGGTGCTTGTTCACGCCATCGTAATTACAAGTAATCGTGCCAGCACCAATATTGACTCTAGAGCCAACAATGGAATCGCCTACGTAGGACAAATGATTTGCCTTGCTATTGGCTGCAATCTTACTGTTCTTGACTTCGACAAAGTTACCAATATGGACGTCATTTGATAAGTCAGCGCCTGGGCGTAAACGTGCATACGGACCAATCACTGATTGATTGCCTACTTTAGCGCCATCAATATGACTATATGCATGCACTGCTACAGATTTACCAATCACGCTATTACGAATCACGCAGTAAGGACCAACCTTTGTACCAGCTGCCAAAGTAACGCAACCTTCAAAGACACAGCCCACGTCAATGAATACATCAGTCCCGCACTCAAGGTTGCCGCGCACGTCAATACGTGCAGGATCAGCAAGTGATACACCCACGTCCATTAATTGCTTCGCAATACTCAGTTGGTATATACGCTCGAGAGAGGCTAATTGATCACGGCTATTGATGCCGATAGTTTCGAATTCGTCATCTGCTTGTGTAGTGCGAATGGGTACACCATTCTTAACCGCCATCGCAATCACATCAGTTAAATAGTACTCACCCTGTGCATTACTAGCACGCAAAGCTTTAAGCCACTTCTTTAATGTATTGGTTGGTAACACCATGATGCCGGTATTAATTTCTTGAATGGCTTTTTGTGCAGCACTTGCGTCTTTTTCTTCAACAATTTCTTTAACAGAGCCATCCGCATCGCGGATGATACGGCCGTACCCAGTTGGATTAGCAAGATTTTGGGTTAATAATGCCAAAGCAGAATCTTGACCACGCACGCCGTCAGCTAATTTAGCAAGCTTGCTTAAAGTCTTCTTACTAGTCAGTGGTACATCGCCATACAAAACCAAAGTGGGCTCTTGCAAGTCAAGCTTTGGAAGTGCCTGCAAGAGTGCATGTCCTGTTCCTTTTTGCTCAGCCTGAAGTACAGTGCTCACTTGGCTAAATCCAGGATCTTCTTTACTCACATTCTCTAAGAATGCTTTAACGTCGGAAGCTCCATGCCCAACCACCACAATCGGGCCAGTTTTAGTCTGTTTATTTTGTAAAGACAGAGCAGTAATAAGAACATGCTGAAGAAGTGGTTTGCCCGCTAAAGTTTGCAGGACCTTGGGCAAGGCGGATTTCATCCGCTTTCCTTGCCCCGCAGCCAATATGACGATATTCATAAAAGGGGATTATAAGTCCCTTGAATGAGGGTTCCGCAAGCCAATTCGTCTAATTCAGCCTCATCAATCGCCCTATCCCCAGAGGATCTAGCGGCGATACCAGATAGCTCTGTAGAAATTTCTAAGTTTTGGAAATCAAAAGCCTCTCCATCCATCAAATGGGATGGAACGATGTGGTGCATTGAGCGAAAGAGATTCTCAACTCGACCAGGGTGCTTTTTCTCCCAGTCACGTAACATTTCCTTCATGACTTGGCGCTGAAGATTAGGCTGACTGCCGCACAGATCACACGGAATAATTGGAAAATTCATATCCCCTGAATATCTCTCTAGCAATTTCTCGGGAACATAAGCCAAAGGACGAATAACAATATGCTTGCCATCATCAGAACGGAGCTTAGGCGGCATAGCTTTTAATTTGCCTGCATAGAACATATTGAGCATCAAGGTTTCCAAGATGTCATCGCGATGATGCCCTAAGGCAATCTTGGTGGCACCCAGTTCATCTGCTACGCGATACAAAATACCGCGACGTAAACGAGAGCATAAACCACAAGTTGTCTTACCCTCTGGGATAACACGCTTCACAATGCTATAGGTATCTTGCTCTTCAATGTGAAACTGGATGCTCAGGCTTTTTAAATAGTTAGGAAGTATTTCTGCTGGAAAGTTAGGCTGCTTCTGATCGAGATTGACGGCTACGATCTCAAAGTTGATCGGCGCGCGCTCACGTAACTTCATCAAGATATCTAGCATGGCGTAACTATCTTTGCCGCCAGAAACACACACCATCACCTTGTCTCCGTCTTCAATCATGCCAAAGTCGCCAATAGCTTGTCCAACTAAGCGGCAGAGTTTTTTCTCTAGCTTGTTTTCTTCGAAGATCGCTTTACGAATATCACCCATAACAAATCACTTATGCTTGCTTAATCCGAAACACTTCAACACCTACAGAATGGCAGTCTGGATAGACGTCCGGCTTTGCAGTGCTAACGCGTGCCGCCAATACCTTAGGATGAGCCAGCATTACAGCAACAATGTCGTCGCAAAATGTTTCTTGAAGGTGAATATGGCCTTTGGAAGCCCGCTCCTTTATTGTTTCACGCATAAAGTCATAATCAACTACTTCATCTAAGTGGTCGTTTTCTGGCGTATTCATAGCCAATGGAATATAGAGATCTACATTGAGAATGACGCGTTGTTCTGCTTTTTTCTCAAAATCATGAACGCCGATGTTGATATAGATTTCATAGTCCCTTAAAAATAAACGGCGGCAATCAGCTAGGGCGGGATAGGAAAGAATAGCGTTCATAAATAGTCTACTTAATTTGTCTTAAACATCACATCGCGTGATGATGGTAATAAATGTTGGCCGCCATCAACATATAAAGTGGTTCCTGTAATAGCGTTTGCTTGCGCCAGAAATACAGCTGCTTTAGCAATATCCTCTGGAGTTGAAGACTTTCCTAATGGTGTCATTTGATGTGCTTTCGAAAAGCCATCATTAGTTTGATCCCCAGAGGGCAAAGAAATACCTGGCGCCAAGCCAAGTACCCGTAGATGGGGAGCAAAATCGAGAGCCAATATTTCCACTGAAGTTGCTAGCGCAGCTTTTGATAAGGTGTATGACAAATAATCTGGGTTGAGATTGATCAACTTTTGATCGAGCAATTGAATGACCGATGGGAGCTCTCCGCCGGCTGCTTTGTTTGCATTGTTTTTCAGATGCCCAAACATCAACTGCGAGAGCAAAATTGGCGCCGTCAAATTAACCTGCATATGATTTTGCAAACTTCTAGCACTAAGGGGCGAAGTCGAATTAGCCCGATCGTATTCAAAAATGGATGCGCTATTTACTAGGCAATGTAGATTGATAAATTGCTGACTAACGCTGGCAAACAGCTTTTTGACAGCAGCCTCGTCTGCTAAATCTGCCTGGAAAGCTTGGGATTTAACCCCCGTCATCTCGATTTCTCTGACAGTTTCTATGGCCTCTTGCTCGGATTGCCCATAATGAACGGCGACATCCCATCCCTGGCGTCCAAACTGCAAAGCAATTTCTCGACCTAGGCGCTTGGCGGCGCCAGTCACTAAAACTGCTTTCGGTTGGTGGGGTAAGGGTGAGTTCAATTAAATTCTCTTAGACTAGCGAGCTATGGATATTACCTTGACCAGCCTAGAAACGGAGCATAGCGAGCTCCTCAAGGGCAAAATAGCGTCCCAGATAGCCTCTCAAGGCGGCTATCTGCCATTTTCTAGGTATATGGAAATGGTTCTATATGAGCCTGGAATGGGTTATTACAGCGCCGGGGCCCATAAATTAGGCGCTGGCGGCGACTTCACAACGGCTCCTGAATTAAGTCCTCTTTTTGGAGCTGCAATTTGCTCCACCCTCTTTCCAGTTCTTGAAGGGCTTAAAGAAAAAGGTTTGCCTACCCAGATCCTCGAATTTGGTGCTGGTAGCGGAAAATTGGCCACCTCCATTCTGAATCGCTTAAATGATCTCGGGTTTGCCTTGGATCGCTACGACATCATTGAGATTTCTTCAGACTTGGCGCAACGTCAGCAAAAACAGATTGGTGACGCACTTAAAGAATTAAAGTTATCAACGCAATGCAGTTGGCTTAATGAGTTGCCAAAAGACTTCAAGGGCATTATTTTGGCTAACGAAGTGATCGATGCAATTCCTTGCGATGCCATCATCTATCAAAACGGATTTTGGTATTGGTATGGCGTTAGCTTTGAGAATAAAAAGCTTATCTGGAAAATAGGTTCGCCAGTAGAGCAAGGGCTCTTGCCTGAAAGCCTCTTAAGTGGAGATTTTTCTGAAGGCTATGTCACTGAATTGCATATACCTGGCAATTCTTGGATGCATCAAGTAGCTAAGCACTTGGATACAGGCCTATTTTTAACTTTCGACTATGGCTTTCCAGAGAGCGAGTATTACCATCCACAAAGACTAGAGGGAACATTGATAGCGCATCATCGTCATCATGCGATTCAAGATCCATTCTATCTACCAGGACTTTGTGATTTAACGAGTCATGTTGAGTGGTCACAAATTGCTCGCAGTGCCCTCGCAGAAAATGCTGACGATGTGTATCTCACTAATCAAGCTGCTTATTTATTAGATGCCGGCATTGGAGATTTCGCGCTAGAGATCGGCGATCCTAGTGATGCTCAAACTTTTCTACCGATTTCAAACGCATTGCAAAAATTACTCTCTGAAGCTGAAATGGGCGAGCTCTTTAAGGCGTTTGCTTTCTCAAAGAATTTGGATGCTGTGTTGCCTGGATACTCCTTAGAAGATCTGCCCGGACTTCGTGGTAGAAACAGGCTCTAAGTCTAAGACTGAAGTGCGGCAGTAATTGCAGCGAGTCTGGCAGCTTCAAATGCACTACCAATACGCTCGCCATTAGAGCGGTCCTGCGCCTCAACCCCAGCAATAATCTGTGCTGTATTTAATGCCTGAGCATTACGCATTGCCGCTAACAATGCTGAAACATTAAATCCAATTTTGTCAGCAAGATTTAGCAATACTTGACTGCGATCGGGTTTACGCCAAACATCAGCGCGATTAAACCAAGCCAAGACATCAACAGATTGATAATTAGCTTCTTCATACTTATTAAGTAATCCTCTCAGCTCACTGAAGATCTCGCTAAAGTCACGCACCTCAATGGGCATACGCACACATTCAGCCCAAGAGCGGATATCACCAACTGGTAAATCCATCAAAGTAATAGCGCAACGTTCTTCTAGAGTATTACTAGCTAAATCAAAATGGGCAATCAAGCTTTCTCGAAATGATTCTTCTGCGAGTTTTGTAGTGAGCATATTTGGCAGCAAAGTTTTGGCAGCACCAGTATTAAGCAATACCTGAAACATATGCATGGGCTTTGAAGCAACTAAGCCTCTAGCCAACTCTTGCCAAATTCGTTCGGCTGAAAGTGCATTTAATTCACCTGATTGAACAATCTCTTTTAATAAGGACATCGTTTCATCGGCAATCCTAAATTCCGGAAAGCGTGCAGCAAAGCGAGCAATCCGCAATAAGCGAAGTGGGTCTTCAGAAAAAGCACTGGATACATGACGAAATACTTTTGCAGCCAAATCTTCTTGGCCGTTATAAGGATCGATGATCGGTCCAAACTGTTTTCCATCAGTACGGACTTCTTGTGCCATGGCATTGATCGTTAAATCACGCCGCTCTAAATCTTGCTCCAAGGTAACTGAAGGATCTGCATAAAAATGAAAGCCTTTATAGCCTTGGCCTGTTTTTCGTTCAGTCCGGGCTAGCGCATACTCAGCTTGCGTTTCTGGATGTAAAAAGACTGGAAAATCCTTGCCTACTGGACGAAAGCCTTTAGCAATCATTTCATCAACGCTAGAACCAACGACTACATAATCGATGTCGTGCACAGGCAAACCCATTAAGGTGTCGCGTATTGCACCCCCGACTGCGAAGATCTTCATTACTTCATGCCCTCTAAGCTTCGCCGACTCAGTCTGAACACTTCAGTTAATGCATCCTGCCCATTTACTGGAAGTACATTAGGTAATTGCATTGAAGCAATATTGTCTCGTGACATCAAGGTAGGGACTGGCAAGAATTCAAACGCTAGGGCTTGTAGATAACCTACAAAGGCTGGCATTGGAATAATGGCGCAAGAGGTTTTGGCTTTGCGTGCAGCAAACTCTACAATTTCTTTCATAGAGTAGATCGTAGGCCCAACTAAATCATAGGATTGATGAATGATCTGGGGCATTTTTAAAGACATTACAAAAGCTTTTGCTACGTCGTCCACGCTCACTGGCTGAAACTTTGCCTGATGGTTTGCCAATGGCAGCACTGGAGATAATTTTGTTAACTTAGTAAATAAATTAATGAATTGATCTTGGGCACCAAAGATAACTGAGGGCCTAAAAATAGTCCAATCTAGACCACTTGCCTTCACTGCTACTTCACCATCTCCCTTGCTACGCTGGTACATGGATGGCCCATTAGAATAAGCCCCTAGGGCACTCATATGGAGATAGCGCTTGAGGCCATGTAATTGCATCGCGGTAATAATATTTTTTGGCAAATCTACATGGGCTGCTTTAAATACTTTGCCATAAGGCATTGCCGGCTTATCGTGTAAGACACCAACTAAGTTAATCACAGCGCCATTTGACTTGATGCGCGCGCACAAGGATTGCAGCTCATCAAAATCATGAACGTCAGCATCTTCTAAATGCACTTTAGGCAACATTCGTAAGTCACGACCTGAGGCTAGATGGCTTGTAGGCAAAAGAACTGAGTAACCCTCAGCTTGTAATTGCGCGGCTAAAACTCGACCAACAAATCCATTACCACCAATCAGAAGAATGTCGTATTTCATAGGCTCTCGTATTAATGAATGCTAGTTAAGGTAATTCAGATTGAGTAGCTGCCTTAGGAGTAATTACTCCTAAGCGCTGCTTCAAAGATTGTGTTTGACCATTCATGACTGATGAATAGTAATTTGCATTTGAGAGTACATTTTTAACATAAGTACGTGTCTCATTAAATGGAATGGTCTCTACAAAGATTGCGCCTTCAGTTGGGCTGGTTAATTTCTCGCGCCATGCTTTTGAGCGAGAGGGTCCGGCGTTATAAGCAGCAGAGGCCAATACCCAAGAGCCGTCTAAGTCAATCAAAACCATATTGAGATAATTGCTACCTAAGGTTAAATTTGTATTGGTATCGCTTAACTTGTCATTGGTATAGTTCAGCATACCAATCTTTTTAGCAACATACTTTGCTGTATTTGGCATTACTTGCATCAGGCCAGAAGCGCCTACTGAAGATGACGCATTCATGATGAAGCGCGACTCTTGACGAATTAATCCATAAGCCCATGCAAGATTCAAATCAATTTGTCGGGCAATTGGTGAAAGCTCGTCTCTAAATGGCGTGGGATAACGTAAACTAAAATCATGTTCTTGCTTTGTGCGATCGGCGGTATTCACTACACGGTCATATAAATGAACGCGCTTAGCGTATTCAGCAGCAGCCAGTAACTGCTTATCGGTCATATTGCGCAGCTCCCAATTCCACTCGCGGTTACCTTCAAAACGTAAATTCATGGCATACAAACGCTCACCCCTCACAAAGCCTTTGCGATCTGCCATTGCATCAATCTCTTGCTCAGTCACTTTGGTACGTGCCGGAGCTTGATTAGACTTACCCAACTCTTCACGTGCGAGTTGTCCATAAAAATTGTATTGCTCATCAATCAACTCAAAGCTCTCTTTAGCTTTTGCATCCTGACCTTCGGCTTTTAAGGCGCGGCCATACCAATAAGTCCATGCAGGATCTTTGCTGCGCACAATGGGATTCATACCCTCTATGGCATTTTTTACCAAGGCCCAATCTTTAGCGCGTAAGCCTGCTCGTACCTTCCACTCTTGCGACTCAACTGAGAGTAGCTCGTTGTAGCCAAGCTCTTGCTGAAGGCGATAAGCATCATCTGCATTGGGGTCTAATTTCTTTGCCAGAAATTGACCAATGACACCCCAAGCTACTGCTTGATTTTCTTTACTATAACGTGATGAGCTTTGTAAAAAATCCCGATATGCTTTAGAGGGTTCTACTTTTGCAGCCTTGACGATTTCTCCGATAGGATCTTCACCACCCAAACGACGCGCCATAGTATCAAAACCTCGCTCACTAGCAGCGCGACCAATTGCTTTTGCTTCACTGGGCGTCATGCCACCTGCCGCTACCAAAGAGGGGACCAGCTCTTGGCAGGCAAATCCAAAGTAACTTGGATCCAGCAAAACTGAGCGAGAGTCGATCGCTAATTTAGTTGGGTTTTCACCTTGAGATAATTTTGACAATAAGGAATAACACTTCACCTGAGTGTCATCATCTAAAACAAACTTGGCGTACTCTAAATCAAATCGCGCCCAGTCTTTTCGCTTGCCCAATACCAATAGCCAATCGTTACGTATACGATCAGCTAATGCTGCTCCTTGATACTGATTTAAGAATGCAACGACCTGGGCATCGGCACTGTAATCGCCACGTGGCGAGCCACTGCTATCAAATAATTGCGGCTTAATGCGAAAGTACGTTACATAGTCCTCAAACGGATAAGCCGCTAGATTGGCTGAAAGCTGTTGTGTGCGGAAAACATCATTCTTGCGGGCTGCTTCACGTAAATCAATAAACATTCGATCTATATCAGTGATTTCAGCGAGGGCGGCCTTGCTTTCATAGGATTTAGGCAGGCTTAGTTTTTTAGACTTTTCGGCAAAAGCACTGGGCATAGCTAAGGCCAGCCCCAGGATCAAAATCTTGATCCAGTGGAGCTGGTTCAGTTTGAGAATTTCAGACTTCTTTTTCACTATCTTGCCCTGTACATATTTGCCAGCATTTACTTGGCATTAACTTGTTTACCATATGTTCTAATTTTCGCCTGATAATGGACGTTATGCACGGTAATTCGCCAAAAACTCTTCGTCAAGATTTGTTAAAGCAACGTAATGAATTTGCTGCTGGGCAAACTTACGCTCATGCTAAAGATCGGCTCATTGCCGCTCTAAATCAGTTTTTAGCAAAAGATGGCAATTCACTATGGGCTATAGCAGTGTATTGGCCTATCCAAGATGAGATCGACTTACGTCCAACATTAATTACGTGGGCCAAGCAAAGACCTGAGCGACGCCTAGCACTTCCATATGCCCGGCCTGATAAACACCTTGACTTCTATGAATGGCAAGATGGTGATGTTTTAATCCCCAGTCAACATGGTGTGCCAGAACCAAGTCCCAGCAACCCTTTAAGACCGGCAATCACCCCTGATTGCATCCTTATTCCCTGTGTAGGCTGGTCTAACTCTACTAAGAATGGCAAAACCTATTATTGGCGCTTAGGTTATGGCGGAGGTTACTTTGATCGCACCTTAGCAATGCTCAGAAAAAATAATCCCAAACTCATCTGTTTAGGGATTGGATTTGATTGGCAAAAACTCAACGATCTTCAGTGGGTGGCTCAAACACATGATGAGCCTTTAGATATGCTGCTTACGGAGTCTAGCTTATTGCGCTGATACTTTGCTAACTTACTTTGCTAAGTCTAAGTTATCAGCAATCGCTAAAACAGCATCTGCCTGATTTAAAGAATAAAAATGTAAGCCTGGTGCGCCAGCAGTTAATAACTGATCGCATAGATCTGTCACCACCTCTTCACCAAATGCACGAATAGAAGCAATATCATCACCATAGGACTGAAGGCGTAAACGAATCCAGCGCGGAATTTCAGCACCACAGGCATCAGAAAAACGCAGCAACTGACTGCTATTAGTAATCGGCATGATGCCTGCAACAATTGGCTGCTCTACACCTAAGTCATATGCTTCATCTACAAAGCGAAAGTAAGCATCAGTATTATAAAAATACTGAGTAACCGCAGAATTCGCACCAGCCTTCATTTTCTGCACAAAGAAATGGACATCACTTGCAGGAGACTTTGCCTGGGGATGACATTCTGGATAAGCAGCTACATCAATATGAAACCAATCGCCAGTCTCTGCACGAATAAATTCCACTAACTCATTGGCATGGTGAAACTCGCCGTACTGACCCATGCCCGAAGGTAAGTCACCACGTAAAGCCACAATGCGCTTAATGCCTAAAGCTTGATACTGCTTCAACATCTCGCGCACGCTTTCACGTGAGCTACCAACACAAGATAGGTGGGGGGCAACCGCTGCACCAGCAGCATGAATATCGCTTACTACTTTTAAGGTGCCAGACTGCGTAGAACCACCAGCACCAAAGGTCACAGAATAAAACGAGGGCTTAAGCATTTCAGTGAAACGCTCGCGCACAAGTTGCAGCTTCTTCTCGCCTTCAGGTGTTTTTGGAGGAAAAAATTCAACGCTTAATTCCATGATTTTGGGCCTAGGTATCAATTAAAAAATTGGATTAATAACGATAGTGGTCAGCCTTGTAGGGGCCTTCCTTCGTTACGCCAATGTAACTAGCTTGCTGATCACTTAAAACAGTCAACTGAGCATTCAATGTCTTGAGCTGCAAGCGTGCTACCTTCTCATCCAAATGCTTAGGTAATGTGTAAACACCAACTGGGTATTTATTCGTGCCAACTGCATTCCATAGCTCAATTTGTGCAATCACTTGGTTTGCAAATGAAGAGCTCATTACGTAAGAAGGATGGCCTGTACCACAACCAAGATTAACCAAACGGCCTTTAGCCAAGATGATGATGCGCTTCTCAGGATTGCCATTAGCTGCCGGGAAAATCACATGATCAACTTGTGGTTTGATCTCTTCCCACTTGTATTTCTCAATACCAGCGACATCAATCTCATTATCAAAGTGACCGATATTACATACAATGGCTTGATTCTTCATCTTCGCCATGTGGTCATGCGTGATCACATGGTAGTTACCAGTTGCAGAAACAAAAATATCTGCTTTATCTGCTGCGTAATCCATTGTGACAACACGGTAGCCTTCCATTGCTGCCTGTAACGCACAAATTGGATCTACTTCAGTAACCCATACTTGAGCAGACAAGGCCCGCAATGCTTGAGCTGAGCCCTTGCCCACATCGCCATAACCACAAACCACAGCAACCTTACCGGCCACCATAACATCAGTTGCGCGCTTGATTGCATCGACTAAGGACTCTCGGCAACCATAGAGGTTGTCAAACTTACTCTTAGTGACAGAGTCATTCACGTTGATTGCTGGGAATTTCAGCTCGCCTTTAGCAAACATTTGATAGAGGCGATGAACGCCAGTAGTAGTTTCTTCTGTAACGCCTTTTACTTTTTCTAAACGTGTGGAATACCAAGTTGGATCTTGCGCTAGTTTTTTCTTAATAGCAGCAAACAAAATGGTTTCTTCTTCGCTGGTTGGATGATTTAAGCAAGCTTGGTCTTTTTCGGCACGGGTACCAAGGTGTAAAAGTAAAGTAGCATCGCCACCATCGTCCAAAATCATATTCGTATAACCGCCATCCGCCCACTCAAAAATACGGTGCGTGAAATCCCAGTACTGCTCAAGAGTCTCGCCCTTAATTGCATATACGGGCGTGCCATTAGCAGCAATGGCAGCAGCAGCGTGATCTTGGGTTGAGAAAATGTTACAAGAAGCCCACTGCACATCTGCACCGAGCGCCTCAAGGGTCTCGATCAATACTGCAGTTTGAATGGTCATGTGCAGTGAACCAGTAATACGCGCACCACGTAATGGCTGTTGTGCCGCAAATTCATCACGAATGGCAATCAGGCCAGGCATCTCGGTTTCGGCAATAGCGATTTCTTTACGGCCAAAATTAGCCAAAGAAATATCAGCAATCGCGCAACGGGTTGCAACAAAGTTATTTAAGTCAGAAACGGTATTCATTAATGCTCCAGCTAAATACGATCCAATGCTGGAGTAGAAACTCGCTAGCCATTGAATCATGGGTTAGCGAGCGCGGTTGCAATTAGCAAACTCTATTTAAGAATCTGCTCCCTTCAAGCCTGGGGAAGCGCTGGTTCTCAGCACTCCTTGCAACGCTCCTTGAAGGTATGGCGAAATTGTAATCAATTTCGCCATATTTCGCCTCAATACATCTTTAAACTGCTTTTTAATACCTTTAGATGCTTATAAACCAGCGGCGGCACGTAATGTTGCAGCCTTATCTGTCTGCTCCCAAGTAAATTCTGGCTCCTCACGGCCGAAGTGGCCATAAGCAGCAGTCTTGCGATAAATTGGGCGCAATAGATTAAGCATCTTCACAATCCCTTTTGGGCGCAAGTCAAAGTGCTCAGATACCAATTGCGAGATCTTCTCATCAGAAACTTTACCTGTACCAAACGTACTTACCATCACTGAAGTTGGTTTTGCAACTCCAATAGCGTAAGAGATCTGTATCAAACACTTACTTGCTAAGCCAGCAGCAACAACGTTCTTAGCAACGTAGCGACCTGCATATGCAGCAGAGCGATCAACCTTAGATGGGTCTTTACCTGAGAAAGCGCCGCCGCCATGAGGAGCTGCGCCACCGTAGGTGTCAACAATAATTTTACGGCCAGTTAAACCACAATCGCCCTGTGGACCACCAATAACGAAACGGCCTGTTGGGTTTACTAGGAAGTTAATTGCGCCCTTCACTAAATGCTTGGGCAAAACTGGCTTAATGATTTCTTCTATCACCGCTTCACGTAATTTTTCAAGAGAGATATCTTCATCATGCTGAGTTGATAACACTACTGTGTCAATCGAATCAGGTTTACCATCCACATAACGCAAGGTTACTTGTGACTTTGCATCTGGACGCAACCATGTTAAACGGCCATCACGGCGCAATTGCGATTGACGCTCTACCAAGCGATGTGACAGGTGAATTGGCAAAGGCATGAGCTCAGAAGTCTCATCACAAGCATAACCAAACATCAGGCCTTGGTCGCCAGCGCCTTGGTCCAAGCCATCATCGTGCGCCTTATCAACGCCTTGAGCAATGTCAGGACTTTGCTTGTCATAAGCAACCAATACCGCACAACCTTTATAGTCAATACCGTAAGCAGTGTTGTCATAACCAATTTCGCGCAATGTATTACGAGCAACTTGAATGTAGTCAACGTTTGCGTTAGTAGTGATCTCACCAGCGAGCACTACTAGGCCGGTATTACACAATGTTTCTGCTGCAACACGTGCAGTAGGATCTTGGGCCAAGATGGCATCCAAGATAGCGTCAGAAATTTGGTCTGAAACTTTATCGGGGTGACCTTCAGAGACTGACTCTGAGGTAAAGAAGTAATCGTTTGCCATTGCATATTCCTTTAAAAAATTAACACGTTCTATGGGACAACTCGACGTGCCAGGAACCACAACGGCGACGCTTTAGCAGAATTTATGAATCGCCCTGCAAGTTGTCTTAACTCAGCGATGACACAATTCTATCCGAAAAGTGCTGAGCCCATCTAGGCAGACTTAAATTTGGCCCTAATGGCTGTATTGAATATCATTGAGGCATGAGAAAATTAATCCTCAGACTGATCCTCAATGCAATTACTATGCTTCCCCTTGCCTTAGTGCAAATCATTGGGGCTTCTATGGGCATCTTGGCCTACATAGGCTCAAAGCAATATCGCTCATTCTTTCGCCCTCAATATGAAGCGGTAGTTAGTGCTCACAAACTCCCATTCAAGCTCTGGGAAGCCATTAGAGCCTCTGGAATGCTGTTTTCAGATAGCTTGTGGATTTGGCGTAACCCCCAGAAAGCACTTCAATTGGTTGAAGTACAAAATTGGGATGTAGTGGAGTCTGCCATCAGTGAAGGTCATGGTCTAGTGATGTTGACCCCCCATCTTGGAGGCTTTGAAATCATTCCTCGCGTCTTAGCGCAGCATTTCCCTGCCACTATTTTGTATCGCCCCTCACGCCAAGAATGGCTTAATGAATTAGTAGAAGAGGGGCGTGCATATCCCAATATGCATTTCGTACCCACTAATCTTCATGGCGTTCGACAAATGACGAGAGCGCTAACTCGTGGTGAAGCCATTGGCATTCTTCCTGACCAAGTACCGAGTGGAGGCGAAGGAGTGTGGGTACTATTCTTTGGGCGCCCTGCCTACACGACTCCCTTGCCTGCTCGCTTAGCGAATCGGAATAAGACTCCGGTTGTCATGTTTACAGCTAAGCGTAAAGGCATTGGTGAAGGCTGGCTAATGCAAGCTAATCGACTGGCCCCTTTGTCTGAAGATGCCAATATTGCAGCCACCGAACTTAATGTAGCCATAGAAAATGCAGTCCTAGTTGCTCCTGAACAATATATTTGGTCCTACAACCGCTATAAGCATCCCGCTGGTGCAGAATTGCCTCCCAGTAATTAGTTATAAACTAATCTTGTCGAGAAAGGCTGGCAGAGTACTATTGGTTACATAAGCGTTTTAAACACAGACCTCCTGGCCAAGCCAGTCTTTACGATTAAGCAGAGATATTTTGAGTACTAATCCACCGCTACGAAAATTACGCTTCACCAAAATGCATGGTGCAGGTAATGACTTCATTGTGCTCAATGGCATTGATCAAGACCTGAGTACCATTACACGCAAGCAATGGCAAGCCTTAGCGCATCGTCAATTTGGCATTGGCGCTGATCAAATTCTCATCGTTGAAAAAGCCACTCGTCCAGACGCTGATTTTCGTTATCGGATTTTTAATGCCGATGGTGGCGAAGTGGAGCAATGTGGCAATGGGTCACGCTGCTTTGTACGCTTTGTATTAGATCAAGGTTTATCTACTAAAAATCCATTACGTGTTGAAGTTGCGCACACTGTGCTTACCCTGAAGTCTCTTCCAGATGGTCAGGTAGAAGTTGATATGGGTGCACCTATTTTTGAGCATAGCCAAATTCCATTTAATGCAAGCGGCTTAGCAAGCATGCAAGAGTTTCAAGAGATGCTCTATATACTTCCTCTAGATCATCCCGCCTCACATGATAGTTTTGTTGGTGTGCTTTCCATGGGTAATCCACATGCCATTCAAGTCGTTGCAAATATTGAGAGTGCGCCTGTTCTTGAAGAAGGTCCTGAAATTGAAAAGTACTCAGCATTTCCAAACAGAGTGAATGCTGGCTATATGCAGGTACTCAATCGTAATGAAATCAAATTACGCGTATACGAACGTGGAGCAGGGGAAACCTTGGCGTGTGGCACCGGTGCTTGTGCAGCAGTAGTTTCTGGTATTCGTCGAGGCTTACTAAATTCACCGGTGGTAGTACATACCCGTGGTGGCGATCTACAGATATCCTGGAGTGGTATCGTCAATAATGTTACTCAGCCAGTCATCATGACTGGGCCAGCAGCAACTGCGTTTGAAGGCGAAACAGAAATCTAAGTAAGCTTCTCTTAGATACCGTATTTATCGCGGTATGCTTTTACTGCGGGCAAGTAATTAGTGAGTTCCGTATCGCTAGATGCCGTTAAGAAAGTCATCAAGTCGGCTAAGTTGGCAATGGCAATTACTGGCAAGCCAAACTCTTGCTCAACATCCTGCACTGCAGACTTCTCGCCAATTTCAATGGCATTACCAGAGCGTTCCATACGATCCAAGGCAATCAATACCGCGGCTGGCTCTGCGCCAGCGCTGCGAATCAAATCCACCGACTCTCGAACTGAAGTGCCGGCAGAAATTACGTCATCAACAATCACTACCTTGCCTTTGACGGGTGCGCCAACCAATGTTCCGCCTTCTCCATGATCTTTCACTTCTTTACGGTTATAGGCAAACGGAACATTTAAGCCGTTATCAGCCAAAGCAATAGCAGTAGAAGCGGCCAAAGTAATGCCCTTATATGCAGGGCCATAAAGCATGTCGAAGGAAATCTTGGATTCTTGCAAGGCTTTTGCGTAGTAACAGCCTAAAGCACTTAAGCGTGCGCCATCATTAAACCCACCCGCATTAAAAAAATAAGGCGAGAGTCTTCCCGCTTTAGTTTTAAACTCCCCGAAGGACAAAACCTTTGCCTCCAAGGCAAAACGAATAAAGTTATCTTGATTTGAATTATTTGAGCTCATAGGCCTACATGTTACGCATCATTTCCGCGAACCTCAACGGTATCCGTTCCGCAGTCAAAAAAGGCTTTCTGCCATGGGCTATTAAGCAAAAAGCTGACTTTATCTGTATGCAAGAGCTCAAAGCTCAACGTGATGACCTGGAAGACTCCATCCTCAACCCTGATGGTATGCATGGCTTTTTTCACCATGCGCAGAAAAAAGGATATAGCGGCTGCGGCATTTACACCCCCCACAAGCCAGATGAAGTCTTATATGGCTATGGTAATGAAGAGTTTGATGCTGAGGGGCGCTATGTCGAAGCACGTTTCAAAGGGCTTTCAGTAATTTCGGTTTACATGCCCTCAGGCTCTAGCTCTCCTGAGCGTCAAGTGGCCAAATATCGTTATCTTGATAGCTTCTTGCCCCACCTGATTAAGCTAAAAAAATCAGGGCGTGAAATCGTCCTCTGTGGTGATGTCAATATTGCCCATCATGAAATCGATCTCAAGAACTGGAAAGGCAATCTTAAAAACTCTGGGTTCCTGCCAGAAGAGCGCGCATGGCTCACTAACTTGTTTGATAAGCTTGGCTACGTAGACGTGTATCGCAAGTTAGAACCTAAAGCTGATGAATCTTGTTACACCTGGTGGAGCAATCGTGGCCAAGCCTATGCCAAGAACGTTGGCTGGCGCATTGACTATCACATCAGCACGCAAGGTATTGCTGGCTCTGCCAAAAAAACTTCGGTCTATAAGGATGAACGCTTCTCAGATCACGCACCACTCACCGTGGACTACGATTGGAAGCTTTAATTTAAGACTAGCTTTAGTCTTTCTTAATCTGAACGATCTTAAAATGAATGGTTGCCCAAATTAAGAGTAAGACTGGTACACCAATAATCGCGGTGCCATAGAAAAAGGTCTGGTAACCGAAGTGATCAACAAATACTCCGGAGAAGCCTGCCAACCATTTTGGCAACAACAACATCATGGAGCTAAATAGGGCGTACTGAGTAGCCGAGTAACGAATGTTCGTGAGCGCTGATAAGAAGGCAATAAATGCAGCGCTAGCAATGCCTGAACTCAAATTATCAGCAGAGATTACCCAAATCAAGCCATGCAAATCATGGCCTTGGGTTGCCAACCAAGCAAATAAGAGATTGCTGACCGCGGATAACACTGCGCCCAAAAATAAAATACGCAGAACGCCAAATCGTAAGGTCAGAACGCCACCAACAAAAGCACCCACCAAAGTCATGATCACACCGAATACCTTACTCACTGCCGCAACTTCATCTTTAGTGTAGCCCATGTCCACATAAAAAGGATTGGCCATAATACCCATCACCACATCACTAATACGATAGATAGCAATCAAAGACAAAATTAACACTGCGTGCCAGCGATAGCGTGCCAAAAACTCAGCAAAAGGCTCAATCAAAGTTTGATGTAACCACGCTTTAACATTCCGCGCTTTTGGCAAATCGATTTTCACCGGTTCTTTGCTTAGTAAAGTAGTAATCACACCCACACTAATAGATGCAGCCATACATAAATAAGCGAACTGCCAAGCACCCGCATCATAACTACTGCCCGTCTCTGCCCGGGCAGCGAGCCAGAGAACGCCTGCGCCAGCCCAGATCAAAGCAAGCCGATAGCCTGTTTGATAAGTGGCCGCTAAGGCAGCCTGGTGATCGCTATTGGCTGATTCAATGCGAAATGCATCTAATGCAATGTCTTGTGTCGCCGAGCCAAATGCGACTAGTAGTGCGCACCAAACTACGGAGTTCAGCGCAAGCTTGGGATCCAGAGTAGACATTCCTACCAGACCCAAAATAATGAGTGCTTGTGCAAACAACAACCAGCTACGACGACGTCCAAATAATTTTGTCAGAAAGGGAATTGGTAAACGATCAACTAGTGGAGCCCACATCCACTTGAATGCATAAATCAGCCCAACCCAAGTTAAGAAGCCAATAGTGCTGCGATCAATGCCGGCTTCACGCAACCAAAAGCTTAATGTTCCAAGAATCAGAAGAAGTGGAAGGCCAGCAGAAAAACCAAGGAACAGCATCCGAAGACATGGCCATTCGAGGTAAACCCGAAAATCAGTAAGCCACGACTGAACCGCTTTCAGCACGGCTCTATGCGCTGCGAACGCGGAAAAGCGCCAAACTACCGAAGAAATTAGGCATCAAGCTAACTTGCTGACCATCGTGCAAGATACATTGATCGATCACCTTTAAACCAAGACTAGAAGCCAACTTCTCAAAGTCTTCTACGGTAAGTACGCGCACATTAGGGGTGTTGTACCACTGATACGGCAAGCTCTTTGATACTGGCATGCGACCCAGCCCTACCGCCAAACGATGTGACCAGTGACCAAAGTTTGGAAAAGACACAATCGACTCTTTGCCAACGCGCACTACTTCCCGCAAGATTTTTTCAGTCTGATGAATGGTTTGCAATGTTTGTGATAGCACTACGGTATCAAAGCTATTGTCTTCAAAAAGTGCTAGGCCACCCTCTAAGTCTTGCTGAATCACGTTAAGATCTTTTTGTACGCAAGCAAGAACGCCTGCATCATCAATCTCTACCCCATAGGCGTGTACAGGTTTTTGCTTTTGTAAGAACTCTAAAAAGCTACCATCGCCACAACCTAGGTCAAGCACCTGGCTGTTAGGGGCAATCCATTTGGCAATTGCTGCGAAGTCTGCACGCATATTCAGGGTGCTCATGATTGAGGCTCCAGTATTTGCGCAAAATAAGCTCTTATTAAATTGTGATAACGCTCATCATCTAACAAAAATGCGTCATGCCCGTGCGGAGCATCAATCTCTGCATAACTAACTTCGCTTTTATTACTCAATAGAGATTGCACAATCTCACGACTACGATTAGGGGGGAAGCGCCAATCTGTTGAGAAACTCACTACCAAAAACTTTGCTTGCACTTCTGCCAAAGTACGGTTCAAGCTACCGTCATAGCGGCGTGATGGGTCAAAGTAATCCAAGGCACGGGTAATCAAGAGATAAGTGTTGGCATCAAAGTAAGTTGAAAACTTATCTCCCTGATGGCGCAGATAACTCTCTACCTCAAACTCCACATCAAAGCTAAAGCGATAGTCATTTGATTCGCCATTAGGGCGCTGTAACTCACGTCCAAATTTTTCGGCCATGTCATCGTCAGATAAATAGGTGATATGACCAACCATTCGGGCTAAACGTAAGCCACGCTTTGGCACCACGCCATGCTCATAATAATTGCCCCCATGAAAATCAGGGTCTGACAAAATAGCATTGCGCGCTACCTCATTAAACGCAATATTTTGTGCGCTCAGTTTTGGTGTTGATGCAACCACTACACAGTGATCTAAGCGCTTCGGAAATTGAATTGCCCAAGCCATTGCCTGCATACCTCCTAGGCTGCCACCCATCACTGCAGCAAACTTCCGAATCCCTAATTTATCTGCAAGACGCGCTTGAGCGTTTACCCAATCTTCAACCGTTACCACAGGAAAGTCAGCGCCATAAGGCTTGCCAGTTTCCGGGTGAATGCTCATGGGTCCAGTAGAGCCAAAGCAAGAACCCAAATTATTCACGCCAATAACGAAAAAAAGATTAGTGTCTACAGGCTTGCCTGGGCCGATCATATTATCCCACCAACCTATATCTTTTGGATCGTCCGGACTAGGGCCAGCGACATGATGTGAAGCATTGAGCGCATGGCAAATTAATACTGCATTACTTTTATCTGCGTTAAGCTTGCCATAAGTCTCAATGACTAAATCATAGGCAGATAGAACGGCGCCACTCTGCAAAGGCAGGGGCTCGGCAAAATGGATAGTATTTCTAGAGAGGTGTAGCTCGCTCATTCTGAAAGGAGGATGCGCAAACTAATATCAGAGGCTTCGGTTGGTAATTTCTTAAAGCCACTGCGGGCAAATCGATGCCAACGCCCCAAAACGAAACTCATCAACATCGCGGCACGAATACTGACTTCTTCTTGACCAACTCCAGCCCAGGCTCCACCTTGGGTTTGGGCAATACGTAGTGCTTGCTTTAAGGATGCTTCAACGCGATCTAAGACCTGAGTAATACGCTCTTGTAAACGATCATCTTCTTGCAGCAAAGCATCCCCCAAAAGAACTCTAGTCATTCCAGGATTCTTCTCAGCGAAGAACAACAGCATTTGTAATATTCCGCGAGCCTGAGCAAGACCAGATTCTTCTTTTTGATTAATCTGATTGATCAACCCAAAAACTGTTTGCTCGATAAAAGAAATCAGCCCCTCGAACATCTGCGCTTTACTAGCAAAATGACGATAAAGTGCAGCTTCAGATACTTGAATTTTTGCTGCCAAGGCTGCTGTTGTTACGCGCTCACCTTTGGGGTTTTGTAACATCTCTGCAAGTACTTGCAGAATCTGTAGACGACGCTCTCCAGGACGCGGACGCTTACGCGCCTTACCAGCATCAGCGCTACTGCCCTCGATATTTGTCGGCTCTATAGATTGGCGCATATATTTGCTTACCTAGAGCGAATCATCGTACCGAATGCTTGCTCGGTCAGAATTTCTAGCAACAAGGAGTGCTCAATACGGCCATCAATAATATGGACTGAATTTACTCCACTTTTCGCAGCATCCAATGCAGAAGAAATCTTCGGCAACATGCCTCCAGAAATCGTGCCATCGGCAAATAGAGCATCAATCTCTTTTGCAGTGAGATCAGTGAGGAGCTTGCCATCTTTATCCATGACCCCAGGAGTATTAGTCATCATGACCAATTTCTCTGCATGCAAAATTTCAGCCATCTTGCCAGCCACCAAATCGGCATTGATGTTGTAGGCCTGACCCTCTTCGCTAAAGCCAATCGGAGAAATCACAGGAATAAAGGCGTCATCTTGTAAGGCTTTTACAACCGCAGGATTAATGGCTTCAATCTCACCGACAAAACCTAAATCAATTTTTTTACCAGGCTCTTTATCGCTAGGTACCAGCATTTTCCTAGCATGAATTAAGCCGCCATCTTTACCAGTCAAGCCAACCGCCTGGCCACCAAATTGGTTAATCAACATCACGATATCTTGCTGCACTTCACCGCCCAGAACCCACTCCACCACTTCCATGGTTTCTTCATCGGTAACCCGCATACCCTGAATAAAGCTTCCGGTCTTACCCATCTTTTTCAAAGCTTCATCAATTTGTGGGCCGCCGCCATGAACAACAACCGGATTCATGCCAACCAATTTCAGCAAAATCACATCGCGCGCAAAACTTTCTTTGAGGCGATCTTCAATCATGGCGTTTCCACCATACTTAATCACAATAGTCTTACCATGGTATGAACGGATATACGGCAAAGCTTCAGCCAGAATCTGCGCCTTTAACAAAGGTGAGATATCGCTAAGAGTAGGTAAATGCTTGGTCATCGCAAATAAGATTTATTCGCCAAATAATTTTTGACGTAATTCACGACGCTCTTGAGCTTCAAGAGACAAATTGGCTGTAGGCCGTGCAATCAGACGGTTCAAGCCAATTGGCTCACCAGTTTCTTCACACCAACCGTAGTCACCAGACTCAATACGAGCCAAAGCTTGCTCAACTTTTTTAAGCAGCTTACGCTCACGGTCGCGCGTGCGCAATTCCAAAGCATGCTCTTCTTCAATCGTTGCACGATCAGCTGGATCTGGCACCAGAATATTTTCGCGAAGATGTTCGGTAGTCTCTGAAGCATTCTTCAAAATGTCGTCTTTAAGAGTCTGTAGTTTTTGACGGAAAAAATCTAACTGCGCAGCATTCATATAGTCCTTTTCGGACATCTTGAGTAATTCTGCTTCAGTTAGGGGCGCACCTTTTACAGTCTTGGTGCTCGCAGCCCTACTACTAACTTTTGCAGCAGTTGCTGGTTTTGTTGCTGTTTTTACCGTCATCTCATTCTTTCCTAGATTTGAAGCATTATTGCCTCATTCTGCCAAACTTTTACAGTGCTTTAATCAATATTTTTTAATATTGACCGTGGCGGCGGATTGTACCCGAAACTTCCTATACCAAACATCCCTCAAGCCCAGCCAGTAGGGTGTCCTTAGGCAAATCAATGCCTATGAAGACCATCCGGGTTTGCTTAGGTTCAGCGCCCCATGGGCCAGCCAAATCACTGCCCATCATTTGATGAACCCCCTGAAACACTACTTTTCGGTTGCTTCCCTTCACATAGAGCACACCTTTATAGCGCAGCATCTTTTCACCAAAGACCTCCAAGATACCTCCTAGGAAGTCTTCTAACTTTTTGTGATCAAAGGGTTTATCACTACGAAAAACAAAGGACTGAATGCGGTCTGTGTGCCCTGCGTGACCATGATGATGCTCATGGCTATGGTCGTGCCCACAAGTGCTGTGGTCATGATCGTGACTGTGATCATGAGCATGATCGTCCTGCTCTAAGAAGTGAGGATCAATATCTAACTTAGCATTGAGGTTGAATCCCTTGAGATCTAATACTGCATCGAGAGGCACAATTCCTTTAGAGATCCCAGTAATCGGTGCTCTTGGGTTCATATGCATCAAGCGATTACGCAAAGTCTCAACTTCAGCCGGTGCTACTAGATCGGTCTTGGTAATGAAGATCTGGTCCGCAAAGCCTACTTGGCGCTGCGCCTCTTCGTGTTCAGTTAACTGGTGTGGGCCGTGCTTGGCATCCACCAAGGTCACAACAGCATCTAAGACGTAATGGTCGGCGACATCGTCATCCATAAAGAAGGTTTGGGCCACTGGGCCAGGATTAGCAACACCGGTCGTTTCAATCACAACACGATCAAAACTAATCTTCTTATCCTTACGCTGCTCCCAAAGCTCATTTAAAGCATCAACGAGATCGCCACGAATGGTGCAACAAATACAGCCATTGCTCATCTGCACAATATTTTCTTGGTTGTCTTGAACCAAAATATCGTTATCGATGTTCTCCTCGCCAAACTCATTCTCAATCACAGCAATTTTTTTACCATGTTGCTCGGTCAAAATATGTTTGAGTAAGGTCGTTTTACCGCTTCCTAAGAAGCCAGTCAAAATAGTTACCGGAATTAATGCCATAAATAATCCAATCAAAATCTAGAAGTAATACATCCCTAAGGCGGGAAACCCACTATCTTACCGAGTTCCTCAGCCTTTACCAGCCTTGGCGCGAGGATGCGCTTTATCGTATGCCTGGGCGAGGTGCTGAAAATCCAAAGAGGTATAAATCTGGGTGCTGGCAATGCTTGCGTGCCCCAGCATTTCTTGAACAGCCCGCAAGTCTTGGGAGGATTGCAAGATATGACTAGCAAAGCTGTGGCGCATCATATGCGGGTGTACATGGGTAGGGAGCCCTGCACGCATAGCTAAAGTGCGCAGGCGCGCCTGTACCGTACGTGGTGATAAGCGTTTGCCGGTGGCAGATAAAAAAAGTGCATTTGATTGCTCAGCATAACTACTGGCATCCCGAATCTGCCGCCATTCCTTGAGTGAGTGCATCGCTGGTGCACCAACTGGTACTGAGCGTCTCTTGCCACCCTTACCTAAAACGGTGACTTCAGCAGCATCCCAATCTACCCATCCCGCAGATTGATTCTGGCGATCTTTACTTTGCATGACATCGATACCCAATAATTCAGAAAGACGTAAGCCTGAGGAGTAAAGCAAATCAATAATCGCTGCATCCCGAATGGATTCCAAATCCTTTTTCTCTTGCGACTCTGTAACAGCTTGATTCACTAAAGCAAGCGCTTGCTCCACCGACAGGGCTTTAGGCAAGGACTTAAGGCGCTTAGGGGCCTTTACATCATCAACTGGGTTAGCTACTAGGTTGCTAGTCAGTTTTCCAGCGCGTGCGTCTCGCCTCGCATCTTTCTCGGTTAGCCAGTGATACCAACCACGCCATGCTGAAAGTGCCCTGGCAATACTTCTTGAAGACTTTCCCTTGGAATGCAAACGACCAGCCCAACGACGCACATGACCATTGCTAACCTTTAAGAGATCAATCGAATCTTCAAGAGCAAAATTTTCCAGCTCCCCAAGATCCATGCCATATGCCTTGAGTGTATGCGGCGAGAGTTGCCGCAATACATGTAGCTCGTGCAAATACTCTTGCACGAGGGGATGCAGATCAGTCGCTGGTAATTTCATAGGCCTGGATACGATCCAAAGCTGCAGCAGTGAGTTCTGCAATCTGGCGTAAATAGAAGGCGCCCATATCTGCAGTAAAACGGGTTTCATCTTTGCTAGCTAGCAATAAAACTGCGGGGGATTGGGCAGCGTTAATACTTTTACCCAGCGGCAAACCAATAGCCACCATGCTTTGCCAGCTTGGATCAATGGTGGTTTGACTCGCTAACAAATCCACGCTCGCAGCTGCAAGCTCTTTGGCTGAACCGCATAGAGGTGTATCAATCCAAGGGCCAAATGCAGAATTTGGGGCCAGCAATTGTGCAGACTCAACCTCAAACACCTCAGCCAATCCAGAAGTAATTGCACCTTCAATGTCAGCTTTGTTGTTTGCCTTCATTAAACGTAATAACCAAGCAACTAAGCTTTGTTGGGTTTTATCGTTACGACTTCCAAAATGCAGCATCTCACTTAAACGACGATTGAGCTCTTGATTTTGAGTGCGCAACACCGTCATCTGACGCTCCTGCAATGAGATGGCGCGATCCTCATGCGGATGTTTGAGGCGAATCTCATTAAAGAGGTTGGCATAGCGATCGAAGAAGCCTGGGGTTGCTCGTAGCCACTCGGCAACTAACTCTTCTTGTTCAGCCTGCTTTGGATCTATTGCGCTCATCTATTTCTTTCTTAACTTACTTTAAGTTAACTCAGTTTTTTACGTAAGAGTTCATTTACTTGACCGGGATTGGCCTTACCTTGAGAAGCTTTCATAATCTGGCCCACAAGCGCATTAAAGGCTTTTTCTTTACCAGAGCGGAACTCTTCCACTGACTTCTGGTTTGCCGCCAGCACTTGATCAATGATTGCTTCAATAGCTCCACTATCGCTAATCTGCTGAAGGCCTTTGGCATCAATCACTTGGTCGACAGTGCTAATCGCCTTACCAGCAACAGCTTCTTCCCACAAAATTGCAAAGATATCTTTAGCGATCTTATTAGAGATAGTGCCATCAGCCATACGGGTCAGCAATGGGGCTAAATGCGATGCCTTAAGTGGTGCATTCGCCATTGCAATGCCAGCGCGATTGAGAGAAGAGGCAAACTCACCAGCAATTAAATTCGCAGCAGCCTTTGCTAAAGACTTGTCAACAATTGCCAATAGCTCCTCAAACACTTTTGCAGTATCACGGTCTTGCGTCAACAATTGGGCGTCATAAGCACTCAAGCCATAGTCTGCTTGCCATTGCTGGCGAAGTTGTGCTGGAAGTGTCGGCATCTGATTTCGCACATTCGCAATCCACACATCATCAATTACAACTGGCAATAAGTCAGGATCTGGGAAATAGCGATAGTCGTTAGCATCCTCTTTACTCCGCATACTGCGTGTTTCGCTACGATCGGGGTCGTATAAACGGGTTTCTTGAACAACCCTACCGCCATCTTCAATTAATTCAATTTGGCGACGCACTTCATATTGAATAGCTTCTTCTAGAAAGCGGAAGGAATTGAGGTTCTTAATCTCGCAACGGGTACCGAACTCTTTTTGCCCCATTGGGCGAACAGACACGTTAGCATCGCAGCGGAAAGATCCCTCTTGCATATTGCCATCACACACCCCTAACCACACAACGAGGGTATGCAAAGCTTTTGCATATGCCACTGCTTCTGCGGCACTGCGCATGACAGGCTCGGTAACAATCTCTAGAAGTGGGGTACCAGCACGATTTAAGTCGATGCCGCTAGAAGGCTCAGCATGAGGTCCCATAAAACCCTCTTCGTGAACTGATTTACCAGCATCTTCTTCCATGTGGGCACGAGTTAATTCAACGACCTTTACTTCATCGCCAACTAAGATCTCAAGATGGCCGCCAACGACTACTGGAAGATCCATCTGACTAATTTGATAGCCCTTGGGTAGGTCTGGATAAAAATAATTTTTGCGAGCGAAAATACTGGCTGGCGAAATCTTTGCGCCAACGGCTAATCCAAAACGAATGGCATGCTCAACTGCTTGACGATTAAGCACTGGCAACACTCCTGGCAGAGCCAAATCAACTGCGCATGCTTGCGTATTGGGTTCTGCACCAAAGCGCGTGCTTGCACCACTAAATATTTTTGAATTAGTTTGTAGTTGAGCGTGAGTCTCTAGACCAATAACGACTTCCCATTGCATCATGCCACCCCACTAGCTTGTCGCAAATGCCAATCTGTGGCATGCTGATACTCATGTGCCACTTGTAATAAGCGCGCCTCAGAAAAGTAATTACCAATGAGCTGCATGCCGATAGGTAAATCATTTGCATTAAATCCGCAGGGTGCGCTCATTGCTGGTAGCCCAGCCAAATTCGTTGAGAGCGTATAAATATCTTCTAAATACATCTGTACCGGATCTTTTGACTTCTCCCCCAGACGCCATGCCACATCAGGGGCAACAGGCCCAAGGATCACATCACACTCTTTAAATGCTGCCTGAAAATCTGCCGCAATAATCCTGCGAATTTTTTGTGCTTGCAGATAATAAGCATCGTAGTAGCCATGACAAAGAACGTAAGTTCCAATCATGATGCGGCGCTTTACTTCCGCACCAAAACCTTCGGTGCGAGACTTCTGGTACATATCACCAAGATCTTTATATTCAGTAGCGCGATGGCCATAACGAACGCCATCAAAACGACTCAAATTACTAGAGGCTTCTGCTGGTGCTAAGACGTAATAAACAGGGATAGATAGCTTAGTTTTAGGCAGGCTAACTTCAATTAACTTTGCGCCTAAGCCTTCAAGAGTCTTTGCGGCTTCACCTACTGACTTTGAAACATCACTGGCTAACCCTTCAGAAAAAAATTCTTTGGGCAAGCCAATTCGCAAACCTTCTAATGGTTTGGCTGCATTCGTATTACCTTCTTGCCAGTTCTGATTAAGATAGCGTCCATAGTCCTCACCAGAATCAGCTAGTGAAGTGGAGTCACGCTGATCATGTGATGACATTGCAGAAAGGACTAGGGCGCAGTCCTCTGCCGATTTCCCTATAGGGCCAGCCTGATCCAATGAAGAAGCGTAAGCAATAATTCCATATCGAGAAACACGCCCATAACTTGGCTTAATGCCAGTCAAGCCACAAAATGCAGCGGGTTGACGGATTGAGCCCCCAGTATCAGTACCAGTTGCAATCGGAGCTAAGCCAGCAGCAACCGCAGCAGCAGAGCCACCTGAAGATCCACCGGCAACATAGGCCGGATTCCAAGGATTTAATACTGGTCCATAGGCAGAATTTTCATTGGAAGAGCCCATGGCAAATTCATCCATATTGGTCTTGCCAAGACAAACCATCCCAGCTCCATGAGGATTGCTTTCATCGGGAATTCCGAGATTGGCAACCACCGTAGCATCAAAGGGGCTCTCGTAACCAGCTAAGATTTTGGAGGCGGCAGTCGACTTCCAGCCCCGGGTTACAAAGACATCTTTATGGGCAATTGGAATGCCAGTCAACTTGCCAGCCTTACCAGTAGAGATTAACTTGTCTGCTTTAGATGCTTGTTCTAAACTTAAGTGAGTATTCACATCTAAATAGGCATTCCACTGCTTTCCAGCCTCAATTCGGTCTAAAAAGTACTGGGTTAATTCAGTACTGGAAACCTCCTTAGCGGCCAAGGCTTTTGCCATGAGTGAGATAGGGGTGTTCTGCCAACTCATTCAATCACCTTCGGAACCAAAAAATAGCCCTCTAGCTGAGCGGGGGCAGACTTCATATTCTCCGTACGGTGATCAGACTCACTCACTTGGTCAACGCGCAGAGGCTGAGCCAAATCACGCAAAAATAGGATTGGGTGAGCAAGTGGCTCCAAGCCAGTGGTATCGACCGCCTGCATTTCCTCAACCAGAGAAAAAATGGCCTGCAATTGAGGTAAAACTGCCTCGGCTTCTGCCTGACTTAACTCAAGCCTAGAGAGGTGCGCAATGCGCTGGACATCATCAAGATTCATAGGGCGCTAGAGTATCATTCCTATATATTTTTATTAACAACTTCTATTTTCCCACTACATCATGTTTGGTTTTTTCCGCAGCTACTTTTCTAATGACCTAGCCATCGACCTAGGAACCGCCAACACCTTAATTTATATGCGTGAGCGGGGTATTGTCCTTGATGAACCCTCGGTTGTGGCTATTCGCCAAGAAGGCGGCCCAAATGGCAAAAAAACCATTCTAGCCGTTGGGAAAGAGGCAAAAGCGATGTTAGGGCGTGTTCCAGGAAATATTGAAGCAATTCGCCCTATGAAGGACGGTGTTATTGCCGACTTCACTATTACAGAACAAATGCTTAAGCAATTCATCAAGCTTGTGCATGAAAGCAAATTATTAAAGCCCAGTCCACGCATCATTATTTGCGTTCCTTGCGGATCTACTCAAGTTGAGCGTCGTGCTATTCGTGAATCTGCATTAGGCGCAGGCGCATCACAAGTATTTTTGATTGAAGAACCAATGGCCGCTGCAATTGGATCTGGCCTGCCAGTTTCTGAAGCAGCAGGTTCAATGGTTGTTGATATCGGTGGTGGCACGACTGAAGTTGGCGTGATGTCACTAGGCGGCATGGTTTACAAAGGCTCTGTTCGTGTTGGTGGGGATAAGTTTGATGAGGCGATTACCAATTACATTCGTCGCAACTACGGAATGTTGATTGGTGAGCAAACTGCCGAGATGATCAAGAAAACAATCGGCTCTGCATTCCCTGGGGCAGAAGTGCGCGAAATGGAAGTTAAAGGCCGCAATCTTTCAGAAGGTATTCCCCGTAGCTTCACTGTTACCAGCAATGAAATTCTCGAAGCATTAACAGATCCACTTAATCAAATCGTGACTGCAGTAAAAGCGGCCCTTGAGCAGATTCCACCTGAGTTGGCCTCTGACATTGCTGAACGCGGCATGATGCTTACGGGTGGTGGTGCCTTATTGCGTGACCTTGATCGCCTCTTGCTTGAAGAAACTGGTTTACCGATTCATGTAGCAGAAGATCCTTTAACTTGCGTCGCTCGTGGTTGTGGCATTGCACTTGAGCGCATGGATAAGTTAGGCGGAGTGTTCTCGCACGAGTAAGCGACATACACGTCGATCAGGGAATTGCGACATAGCGCTCCACCACTTTTCAGACAGGGCATTCCGGCCTTACTCAAACTGATTGTCTGTCTATCAATCAGCATCGCTCTGATGCTGATTGATTTCCGTTTTAAAGCTCTCGACCCGATTCGCAATAATGTGAATTGGATCTTGCGGCCACTCGAATATGTCATGATGGCGCCCCGTAATATTTTCGAAGCCACTTCAGAGTATTTCACTACTCGGTCATCACTTGACCAAGAAAATCAAGTGATGAAGGCACGCCAAGCAGAGCTCTCCTTGTTAGCAAATCAATCTGAATTCTTGATGGTAGAGAATCAAAATTTGCGTGAGCTGATGGCACTTCAAAAACAGGTCACCTTTAAAACCTTACCTGTTGAAATTCTGTTTAATCCACCCAATCCCATTTCACAGCGCATTGTGATCAATCGGGGTAGCAATGATGGTCTAAAGTTAGGCAACCCGATTGCAAATGATTCTGGCATTCTTGGTCAAGTTGTACGCCTATATGAACGTTCAGCTGAGGTTTCCTTACTGGAAGATCGTGATTTTGCAGTTCCGGTTCAGGTAGCCCGTAATGGTCTACGTGCCGCAGTTTTTGGAGCTGGCCGCGGCAACCCCCTAGAACTTCGCTATTTACCAGTTGCGAGCGATTTAGAAGTGGGGGATATTTTGCTTACCTCGGGAATTGACGGGGTATATCCGCCTGGCTTTGCTGTGGCAGTCATTAGCAAGATTGAGCGTAATGCAGATAAGAACTCCTCGAATGTATTTTGTGTACCCGTAGCAGCTGTAAATCGCTATCGTCAAGCCCTAGCCTTTTTGTATGACCCACAATTCGATGCAAAAGCGCCCGTCATTGATAATAAATCTGCTACTGGAGCGCCTTTAACAAATACCCCAGGCCGTCGTCAAACTCGCTCGCGAGGTATGCAATGATCGATATCCAAAGTGGCTATATTTTGCGCCCGGTAAATCCAGTCTTTATTTATTTCAGCTTATTGTGTGCACTGCTATTAAACCTCTTGCCAATTGGTAACTATGGGTGGGTACCAGACTGGCTCATTATTTGTATTGTCTTTTGGAATATTCATCAGCATCGCTATGTCAGCATCATCTGGGCTTTCATACTTGGCTTCTTAATGGACGTACACAATTCAGATATTTTGGGACTTCATGCCTTTAGCTATTCATTTGTCGCTTATCTAGCGATCTCTTGGCATAGACGAATTGTTGCGCTAAGTGTCCTGTCACAAGCCCTACATCTACTTCCTATTTTCTTATTGGTTTCTTTATTTCCCGTTTTGGTACATTTGCTTCTTACTGGAGAGTTCTATTGGTGGGCCTTAACCGGCGCTATTCAAGCGCTGATTGAAGCAATGCTTTGGCCATTAGCAACGCGTATTTTATTGTCACCTCAACGTCGTTCAATTGACGTCGATCACAATCGACCACTCTAAGAAGCTGTATGGTTTCTTATAAAAAACCTGACCTAAACTCATTTCAAGAGCGCATTCATATTGCGACTTTATTTGTCACTTTTTGTTTCCTGCTTTTAGTGACGCGCTTGGTATGGTTGCAATTAATTAGTCATGGAAAATATTCGGTGCTTGCTGAAAGTAATCGCATTGCCTTAGTACCAGCCCCTGCTAACCGTGGACTTCTAATCGATCGAAATGGCATTGTGATCGGTAGAAACTACTCAGCCCTAACCTTGGATGTGAATGCGGAAGAGGTGAAGGGGAACGTTGATCAACTCATCAACGGACTTGCAGAAATTATTGATATTTCCCCAAGGGATCGCCGCAATTTCAAACGCTCCCTAGAAGATTCCCGAAATATGGGTACTTTTCCCCTGCGATCCATGCTCAATGAGGCTGAAACCGCTCGTTTTATGGCTAATCGCTACCGCTTCCCCGGAGTAGAGGTCCGCGCCAGAAGCTTCCGTGAATATCCCTACAACGAATTAGCCTCCCATCTCATTGGTTATATCGGACGAGTTTCCCAAAGAGATAAGGAGATAATGCAGGCAGAAATTGAGGGGGCAAAAGCAGATGATCCTGATGCATTGCAATCTTCTTTTTTGCCGGGTATTCAATACGTTGGCAAAATTGGTTTAGAGCAAAGTTATGAAACTGTTTTGCGCGGTGTGCCTGGATACGATCAAGTTGAGATCACCGCCGGCGGAAAACCAGTGCGCACACTTTCAAGCTCACCCTCAGTGCCAGGTAAAAATGTGGTGCTCTCAGTGGATATCAAATTGCAATATTTGGTTGAGCAACTTTATGGAAATTTCCGCGGGGCTTTTGTTGCTATTGAACCAGAGACTGGTGATGTACTTGCGTTTGTTTCTAAGCCAAATTTTAACCCAAATGACTTTGTTGAGGGCATTGATTCAGTAACGTGGAAAGAGTTAAATGACTCTCCACAAAAGCCACTCTACAACAGGCCCTTAAAAGGTATTTATCCGCCAGGGTCAACCTACAAACCGTTTATGGCGCTTGCTGCTTTGGAGAATAAGAAACGCACACCTTCACAAACAATTTCTGATCCTGGTTATTTTAATTTCGGTAACCACACCTTTCGCGATGATAAGAAGGGGGGTCACGGCATCGTAGATATGCAAAGGTCTATTGTCGAATCTTGCGATACGTACTACTACACATTAGCTCGTGATATGGGCGTGAACATGATGCATGACTTTATGAAGCCATTAGGCTTCGGTCAAATTACTGGAATTGATTTACAAGGCGAATCAAGGGGCGTCTTGCCATCTACTGAGTGGAAGAAAACTACCTTCAAGAAACCTGAGCAACAAAAATGGTACGAGGGAGAAACGATTTCATTAGGCATTGGTCAGGGCTATAACGCCTTTACTATTTTGCAATTGGCGCACGCAATGGCTAATGTTGCAAATAACGGTATTGTGATGAAGCCACACCTAGTTAAAGCAATTGAGGATCCCTTCACTCGCAACAGAGTGCTAACTACACCGAAAGAAAGCTATCGCATTGATCTCAACCAAGAAAATATTGCTTTTATTAAAAAAGCAATGGTTGAAGTAAACATCTCTGGCACATCTGCTACCGCATTCAAAGGAATAGGCTATCAAGTAGGTGGTAAAACTGGTACTGCACAAGTCTTTAGTTTAAATTCGAAAGAGTATAAACATGGCTCCACTGCGGAATTTTTACGAGACCATGCTTTATATATTGCTTTTGCTCCAGCAGAAAAACCGACGATTGTGATTGCAATGGTAGTAGAGAATGCAGGCTTTGGTGCGCAGTACGCCGCACCAATTGCGCGTAAAGCGTTAGATTTTTACATTGAGGGCAAGTGGCCCAAGGAGGTTCCTGAATGGAAAAGAGCCCCTTAACAAAAATAAAAGATATTTTCTTTGGTATTTTTTCTGGGTTAGATCGCCAGCTAGGCTATATTCTACTTGGTCTGGCAGCTGTTGGGTTTTTTACATTCTTATCTTCTAGCCAAAATACACCAGTTCTCATTACTGATGAGTTACGTAACCTTGCTCTCTCGTTTGTGGTGATGTGGATTGTTTCGCGTATTCCGCCAAAATGGTTAGAGATGGGTGCCGTTTGGATTTATGGCTTTGGTGTTGCACTATTGATTGCAGTTGCTGTATTTGGATTGATTAAAAAAGGTGCGCGTCGTTGGCTTAATATCGGCATTGTTATTCAGCCATCTGAAATCATGAAAATTGCAATGCCGCTCATGCTTGCGTGGTACTTCCAAAAGCGCGAAGGCATTCAGAAAGGCTGGGACTATGCAGTAGCAGCCATTATTTTGGCTATTCCAGTTTTCCTAATAGCACGCCAACCAGATTTAGGCACGGCACTCCTAGTATTTGCAGCTGGTCTTTACGTCATCATCTTAGCTGGCTTGCCATGGAAATGGATTCTTCCTTTTGTGGCTCTTGGTGTTATTGGCATTCTGCTTATTATTATTTTCGGCAGCACGATTTGCGCGCATGATGTTGCCTGGCCATTTATACACAACTATCAAAAACATCGCATTTGTACTTTGCTAGATCCTACTAGCGATCCACTTGGAAAGGGCTTTCATACCATTCAATCCATGATTGCAATCGGCTCTGGTGGATTTTTTGGCAAGGGCTGGTTTCAGGGGACGCAAGCACATTTAGAATTTATTCCAGAAAAACATACTGACTTTGTATTTGCAGTTTTCTCAGAAGAATTTGGCTTGCTTGGTAATTTAATATTGATTGCCTTGTTCTTTGCACTGATTAAAAGGGGCTTAGCAATCTCAGCAAGTGCGCCGAACTTATTTACGCGTCTACTAGGCGCTGCAGTAACGCTCATTTTCTTTACTTATGCGTTTGTGAACATCGGCATGGTGAGCGGCTTACTGCCAGTTGTTGGAGTTCCATTGCCATTTATAAGCTACGGTGGCACCGCCTTAGTTACTCTTGGATTTGGTGCGGGGATACTAATGAGTATTCATCGCCATCGACGCCTAGTGCAAAGTTAATTCAAAAATGGATTCTGAAGTTCTTTAGATTCTTTAGGTAATAAAAAAGCCCGGCACGCCGGGCTTTTAAATCAACAAATAAAGAATTACTTCTTACGCTTGTTAACTGAATCTTTAAATGCTTTACCAGCAGAAAACTTAACAGTTTTAGCAGCGGCGATTTTGAGTGGCTCACCAGTTTTTGGATTGCGGCCCATACGCGCAGCACGCTTGCCAGATGAGAATGTCCCGAAACCGATCAGTTGTACTGAGTCGCCTTTAGTAACAGCTTTGATGATTGTGTCGATAGCAGAATTCAATGCAAATTCAGCTTTTGCTTTAGAGATCTCGGCGTCGTCAGCAATTGCTGCGATTAGTTCGGCTTTGTTCAAGTGAAGCTCCTTATAGATATTGATGTCAGCGCACATTACGCTTACATGATTTTAACCACAAAAAATTACAAAAATAAAGCTGCGTTACATTAATTTTTTACAACCACTACAAATTAGTCAGCCAAAACGACTATATCGGAAACAAAATATTCGGTATCCCCAAAGCAGCTTGTTGGCAAACCAATGTGCTGATCGTATTTTAGAGCTACTTTTTTACCTAAATTAGCATTTATTTTTTGCGCCACAGTATCATCACGCACCGTAAAGAGGAATTTTTCCGACATTGTTCCAGGCATCGAAACCATCGCCATTTCTCCTTCCCAGGTTTTGCAAATATAGCCACGATTGGAGAATTTTTGTACATATCCAGCTCGTTCGCCGTTTCCATAGCTCCAATTAAGCATGACCCAAGTATATGCTGAAATACCCACAAACCCAATTAAAACAAGGCTTAAGAGCCACTTTATAAACCCATTCATACGATCATCCTTGATCCATGTCCACATAAACCCTAACTGGGTACCGAAACCTATCTTGCCTAAGTATATGAGTATCCCTGAGCAAGAAATAGTCCATCAAGGGCTCACAGACAAATTAAAATGTGAGCAATCACCTTACATTGGTAAGTTCCATGCAAATTCGTCACATCATCTTTTTAATTTTTGTAGCCTCAGCTCTTTATGTTTATTTCAGAGGTAGGGTGCGCTTTGGATTGGTGAGATCACTAATGGACTATCAAGTACTTTTAGCCCCCATTAATGCACTTTTATATTTATTTTCTAAAGTAAAAGCGACTGCTTTTATTCCAGTAAGCCAATTTCCAGAGATGAGACCGTTGCAAGATAACTGGGAAATCATCCGCCAAGAAGCACTTTCATTAAATGCAGACGGTGCTATTGCTGTGGCAACAGGCTATAACGATATTGGCTTTAATTCCTTCTTTAGAACGGGTTGGAAGCGTTTTCACCTCTATTGGTACGGCAAAGATCTGCCTTCCGCCCAGGCTAGCTGCCCTAAAACGGTGGCATTACTTAAATCCATCCCCTCTGTCAAAGCAGCTATGTTCGCCTCCCTACCCCCTGGAGCTACTCTAGTACGTCACCGCGACCCTTATGCAGGGTCCCTGCGCTATCACATTGGCCTAGTGACTCCAAATGACCCCAAATGCTTTATTGAGGTCGATGGAGAACGCTATTTTTGGAAAGATGGCGAACCCGTCATGTTTGATGAAACCTATATTCACTTTGCTGCTAACGAAACCGATCATCAACGTATCGTCCTATTTTGTGATGTTGAGCGGCCTGTTTATACAAAAGTCGTGCAATGGATCAATCGCTGGTTCGGTCGCTACGTTATGAGCGCTGCAGCATCCCAAAACGTTGAAGGTGAAAAAGTTGGCTTTGTGAATGTCGTCTTTAAATACTTTTACCAGCTCAGGGCGCAAGCTAAAAAACTGAAGGCCAAACACCGCAGCGTTTATTACGTCAGCAAATGGATCTTAATTTTAGGAATTTTGTGGGCAATCTTCTGGTAATTTAGGGCTTGAGAGCCTGAATAATTTGCTCAAGGCTAATAGGCCCCCAGACTTCGACCCTTTTATGCCTACTGTTTTGCCCTGAAATGAACTGAATCTGCTTTTGGGGCACTTTTAACTGCTTCGAAAGCCAGACTAATAACAGCTCATTAGCCTTGTTTTCTATGGCAGGCGCCTGAAGAGAAATCTTAAGACAACCATCATGCAAGCCCACAACTTTGGTGATCTTTGCGCCCGGCTGGCAATGGAGATTTAAGGTAATTCCGTTGGGGGTTTGTTTTAACCAAATAGGCGTCATTAAAGTACTTTAAACTTAAACCATGATTATGAAGAGCTCTAAAACGCTAGACCACCTGTTTGCAAGCAATCGCAACTGGGCTGAAGGCATGATCGCTAAAGATCCTGATTTTTTTAAACGCTTAGTGAATCAACAAGCCCCAGAATACCTCTGGATTGGGTGCTCCGATAGTCGCGTGCCCGCAAATGAAATTGTTGATCTTTTACCGGGCGAGCTATTTGTTCATCGCAACGTGGCTAACGTTGTTGTCCATACCGACTTAAATTGTTTATCTGTTATTCAGTTTGCGACTGACTTACTGAAAGTAAAACACATCATTGTAGTTGGACATTATGGTTGTGCGGGTGTGCATGCTGCATTAAGTGACCGCCGCGTAGGTCTTGCTGATAATTGGTTGCGTCACGTTAAAGATGTTCACCAAAAACATGAACGCTATTTAGGGGAAGTTTTACCCACACCGAAGCGCCAAGATCGTTTATGCGAATTAAATGTGATTGAGCAGGTTGTCAATGTGTGCGAAACCACCATCGTTCAGGATGCTTGGCTCCGCGGCCAAGATCTAACGGTGCATGGCTGGGCATACCGCCTTGATACAGGAATCGTAAAAGATTTAGGAATGTCCTGTAGCTCAATTGAAGAGATGGAAATGCGCTACAAAAAAACCTTAACTCGTTACGACACTGAGTAAATCGCATTTGCTCAAATCCTTTGCTAATCATGCAGTAGTTGCTTTTCTTAAGCTACTTTCTATCCTGCCCTATCCACTTTTAGTGTCTATTGGCTATGGCTTAGGCTATATCGCTGCACGCATTCCGGGGGACCGAAATCGAGTTGTAAAAATAAACTTGCATTTGTGTTTTCCCCAATTGAATACAACTGAAATTGATCTTCTGAGCAAACAACACTGGCGCTTGCTTGGTCGCAGCCTAGTTGAGAAAAGTATTATTTGGCTAGGCAGCAGAAAACAGCTGGCCGACATGATTGAGGTGAAGTCTGCCGTTGATCTAATAAGCAGAAAGCCTCGAATTCTGGTGAACATGCATTTCACTGGGATTGAAGGCAGCATTATTTTGAGTGCGCTTGCAAAAGAGCGGGGCTGGCCTCGAACTTCAGGATTTTTTCAGAGAATGAAAAATCCTTTCTTCAACCAAAAAATTATTGAATGGCGTAATCGCTTTGGCGGAAACTCAATTGACCGCCAAGGAAATTCAAAAGAAATCATCCGAGAGATTCGTAATGGTGATTTCATTATCATTGCTCCAGACATTGATCTAGGCACAAAAGATTCTGAGTTTGTTCCCTTCTTTGGAATTGAAACCAATACTATTACTACTGTGTCGCGCCTGTCCAAGATTACCGGGGCTGATGTTTGCATGATGACTACAACTTTAAAAGCGGATGAATCTGGCTATCTTTGTGAAATCAGTGAGCCCTTAAAAGACTTCCCTGGACCCGACCCTAAAATAGATACTGCTCGCTTAAACCAATGCTTTGAAAAAGAAATTCTTCTTCGCCCAGCCGAATACTATTGGGTCCATAAGCGCTTTAAAAATCCTCCTGGAAACAAAACCAACCCTTATACGTCTTCTATCTAAAGAAAGGCTGGTAATAAGGTCCGCTTCGGGCAATTGCCGGATAATATGGGCATGGAAGATAAAGTACGCGTTTCGAAACTGTTGTCTGAGTTGGGGCTATGTTCACGTCGTGAAGCAGACTCCTATATTGAGCAAGGCTTAGTTACGGTAGATGGCGAAGTAGTCAACGAGCTTGGCATACGTGCTTATCGACATCAAAAAATTGAATTGCAGTCTGGCGCCAAAGTACAGCAGGCTTCTCGTATCACGGTAATTCTAAATAAACCTGTTGGCTTCATCTCACACTTCGATGATGAGCAGGAATACCAGCCGGCTGCTTCATTGATCACGCCTGATAACTACTTTGGCAGCCCCCTTGATAAGGGTCGCAACCCCCGCTTTAATACTAAAGGATTAGCTCCTGCAGGTAGACTCGATATTGACTCTACTGGGATGCTGGTGTTAACCCAAGATGGTCGAATCGCTAAATTATTGATTGGCGAAAATAGTCCGATTGAAAAAGAATATTTAGTCCGCGTTGAGGGGGCTCTTTCTTTCGAAGATTTAGATCGTCTTAAGCATGGTCTATCTTTAGACGGGGTCTCACTAAAACCAGCACAGGTGAGTTGGCAAAATGAAGATCAACTCCGCTTTGTGTTGCGCGAGGGACGCAAGCGTCAGATTCGAAGAATGTGTGAAATGGTTGGACTCAAGGTCATTGGTCTTAAGCGCGTCAGAATGGGTCGAATTTCACTGGGCCCACTACCGCCGGGACAATGGCGATTTGTAAGGCCAGAAGAGCAATTCTAAGTAAGCTCACCCGCTTATAATTGCGTCCAAACTAGATTAATAAGCGCAGAATTACCATCGATACCACCACCTCCAGTACTCCGGGCTCAGAAGTATTACGACGTCGTAGCTTTGCCATCATCTCTCACCCCGATGCTGGCAAGACCACGCTCACTGAGAAATTATTACTTTACGCTGGCGCAATTCAAATTGCTGGCAGCGTTAAAGCCCGTAAAGCAAGCCGGCATGCAACCTCTGACTGGATGGAAATTGAAAAACAGCGTGGTATCTCTGTCGCCAGTTCTGTGATGCAAATGGAATATCGGGACTGCATCATCAATCTACTTGATACTCCGGGCCATCAAGATTTCTCTGAAGATACATATCGCGTTTTAACAGCAGTGGATTCTGCTTTGATGGTGATTGATGCGGCGAATGGTGTCGAATCACAAACCTTACGTTTACTTGAAGTATGTCGCGCTCGTAATACACCTATCGTTACCTTCATCAATAAGATGGATCGTGAAGTAAAGCCCCCTATAGAATTGATGGATGAGATCGAAACTGCTCTTGGCATCGAAGTTGTTCCCTTTACTTGGCCAGTAGGCATGGGCAAATCTTTTGCGGGCGTGATTGATATCGCCAACATGCGCATGCGCATGTTTAAAGCAGGTGAAGATCGCGTTACCGAAGACTCACATACTGTGGTTGATGTAAATGATCCAGCGCTCAAACAGCGCCTGGGCAGTGACTTAGAAAATGCCTTGACAGAAGTGGCGCTTATTAAAGAAGCAATGCCTACATTTGATCGTGAAGCTTTCTTGGCAGGTCGCCAGTCTCCCGTATTCTTTGGCTCAGCCATTAATAATTTTGGCGTACGAGAAATTTTGAATACACTAGTTGAGCTTGCGCCATCACCAGGATCACGCAAAGCGCTGCAACGCGAAGTAAGCCCTGCTGAAAATAAATTCTCTGCTGTTGTCTTTAAGATTCAAGCCAATATGGACCCAGCACATCGTGACCGCGTAGCATTTTTACGCATCTGCTCAGGACATTTTCAGCGTGGCATGAAATTAAAGATTTGTCGCAACAATAAAGAAGTGCGTACTAATAATGCATTGTCTTTTCTTTCACAAAGACGCGATATTTTGGATGAGGCATTTCCGGGAGATATTATTGGCCTGCCTAACCATGGCTTACTTCGCCTAGGTGATACGCTTACTGAGGGTGAGCAATTGCAATTTACAGGTCTACCATTTTTTGCCCCTGAAATTTTTCGCATGGTTGAATCAGCAGATCCCATGCGCTCTAAGCAACTCCGAACTGGCTTGATGCAACTTGGCGAGGAGGGTGCTATTCAGGTCTTCCGCCCTATGGCTGGTGGCACGATGCTCTTGGGAGCCTTTGGTCAACTGCAATTTGAGGTCGTGAGTCATCGCCTACAAACGGAGTATGGCGCTGAAGTGCGCTTGCTGCCAGCGCGCTATAACTTAGCTCGCTGGGTAAGCTCAGATGATTCTGTTGCTTTGAAAAAATTTACCCAAGAAAATATTCATCGGATGGCAGAAGACGTTGTAGGAGCATCTGTTTTCCTTGCCTCACATAAGTCAGAGCTTGATGTAGCTCAACAGCGCTGGGAATCCATTCAGTTTCACGCCCTTAGAGAGCATGCTGGCCTAATTTATCAATCAGACTTGGCTGGTTAATTATTTGCTTTTACTCTGAGGGAACTTGCAGTCAAAAACTGCCACTAGCGGTGTATCCGTATTTTTAACAGACGCAATCTTGCCATATTGTGCGCAATAGTCGCTGGCCTTCTTAGTTAATTGTTCAATAGACTCACCACTGCTATTCAAAAAAGTGACATGATTTGCATCAGATGCATCCGTATAAACGGCTGCACAAGCACTTAATAGAGATAAAAACAATACCCCAAAGATATAAGTCTTCATAAAACAGATTCCTTGTTGTTTGATAACTAGATCGGCCACGGATCAAAGCTCTGGCCATACTGAAAAGAAATTTGCCGAGTGCCCAACGCGTATAAAAGTGGTTACAAGTGTGCTGTTAGAAGGCATCAGAAAGCCCATCACTAGAGAGAAGACGATATTTGGAAGATTAATCATGTCCTAATCATAGCGCCTGGACTTTTAAGCTGTTATTCTGAACTGTGATCACTATTGTGCGCCCTAGATAGGGGGATCTCTTGAGCATCCCTCTTGAATTCATCATTTCATTAGTCTAGGAAAACTCATGGCTGCAGGCCAAAATCAAAGAAACAGAAAAAACGATCCCATGCTCACCAAAACAGGTAAACCACGCCTTGGGCCACTAAATGCTATTCAGCTCAATAAGTTACTCGAGGCTAGCACTAAGCCAAAAGAGAAAAGTAAGATCTTGCGAGCGATTCAGAAACAAGCGGTTGTTACTGCATAAATACCAAGCCCCGATATTTCGGGGCTTTTTTTATTATGTGGCGAAAAGTATTTAAGCCCGCTTAACCAACATCCTCTTTCCCAAGATAACAGTAGAGACCACCAAGAAGGCGAAAACTAAATTCATGATTGTGAGCGCATCCCCAAGCAAAATACTGGCCACTACAAGCGTGCAAAAAGGCTGAATCAACTGCACCTGACTGACTCTTGCAATACCACCAATAGCAAGCCCCTCGTACCAAAAGAAGAAACCAATAAACATAGGGAACAAGCTTAAATAAATCAAAATAATCCAAGCCATAGAGCCTGCATGAAGGTACTGCATCTCAAATGTGAAATAGCTCATCACAATGTTAATAGGCAGTGAAATCACAAGTGCCCAAGAGATCACAGAGCGTGGATTCATCTTTCTTGATAGCTCGCCACCCTCTACATATCCGATACAAGCACAAATGCCACCGAGTACCAATAAGCCATCTATATATGTAAAGCTTCCTGCGTTTTTTAATAAGGCATAAGCGACGACCAACGCGGCGCCTAAAAGGGAGACTAGCCAAAATCCTAGAGATGGTCTTTCTTTAAAACGAACCACGCCAATAACGGTTGAAGCTAAAGGCATCATGCCTAAAATCACTGCGCCGTGGGATGAGGACCCTTCAGTCATGGCAACGGTAGTAAAGATTGGAAAGCCGAAAACTACGCCCAAAGAAATCACTACGAACTTCATAAAATCACTCTTAGATGGTGTGCACTCTTTTTTATATAGCAGATATGCCAAAGCAACTAAGCCGGCGAGTGTTGCCCTACCAAATGCAATGAAGTATGGATCAAAGCTAAGAACTGCAATCTTGCTTATCGGCAAAGTCAAGCTAAAAATCAAAATGCCAATAAAGCCAATCAGCATCCCTTTGGTTTCTTTATTCACTATCGCCCTTTGCGTATATAAAGCCATTGTATTGAGAAATCTATAGGGGCTTATGCAATATTGGCGCTCTTGGGCTCTCAAGAAATCATTAGCCCTTATGATTGCTGTATGACTAGGACTCGCTTTTGTTTAGTGCGCCACGGAGAAACCGATTGGAATAGCGCGCGCCGCCTGCAGGGCTATACCGATATTCCTCTAAATGCCCATGGCCTTGCTCAGGCAGCCCAGATTGCGAAGACCCTTAAGAAGAGCAATTTTCAATTTGATGTTCTCTACACTAGTGATTTGCAAAGAGCAAAACAAACCGCCAATGCAATTGAGGACTTATATGCGGTTTCTGCCATTAGTCATAGCTCACTAAAAGAGCGTCACCTTGGTGCCCTACAGGGGCTTACCATTACCGAAGCACCGCTTGCAGAACCAGAGCTTTGGCAAATTCACCTCAGCCGAGATATTCATCACGAATTGGACGGCGGAGAAAGCATCTTGCAATTTGCAAGTCGTATCAAAACTGCGCTTCAAGAAATTCAAGAAAAACATACTGGTAAAACGATTTTGGTAGTTAGTCATGGTGGGGCTTTGGACATGATGTATCGAATAGCAAGCAATCAAGCGCTAGATACCGAGAGAGTGGTAGCCGTCCCAAATGCATCACTGAACTGGATTAGTTGCGATGGGTCCAACTGGAAAGTTGATAGCTGGGCTGACATAAGCCATCTTGATGGTTTGGCCTTAGATAATTTAGGCCTATAAACTACTGAATATGAAACTATTTCTCAAGGTGCAGGTCTATCTACTAATCGCACTCCTATCGATACCCCTATATGCCATGGATGATGTGCCTGATAGCCTACCAGATCATATTGTTGGCGATATTGGCGTAGCGGTCTACACCTCAAACCTGCATATTGGCACCGAAGGTACTCAATCTCTTTTTCTGCCCTATGCTTTTTTTGACTACCAGCGCTTTTTTGTACGCATTGATGAAGTTGGTATTAAAACTTTCAAAATGGGTTACGGCTACCTTGAGGTCATTGGGAAAATTAATCTGGACACTTATAAAGTGAGATCGCCATTTAATGGCACATCTATCAATCGGGGAGATCCTATACCTCTCGGCTTAGGCACATTTCAAGAAACCCCCATTGGTGGATTTTTTGTAAATGCTTATCATGATTTCGGTAAATCTAAAGGAGCGCTTTATGAGTTCCTCTATTTTGCAGAACTAGAGACTTACAGGAAGATCGTTGTTTATCCTCAAGTGGGGGTAGAGAGGCAATCAAGTCAATACGCCAACTACTACTATGGTATTAACACTGGGGAATCACAGCTCACAGGCTATAACGCCTACTCCGCACTAGCCACCAATAATTTACTAGCGGGCGTTATGGTAGAAATCCCTGTGATTGATAGCTGGTATATCAATATCTATGGCAAACGAAAATGGATGGGTAATGGGATCAACAATAGTCCCGTGATGAATCGCTCATTCCAAGACAATGTTTTTCTAGCGCTAGCCTACCGCTTCAAATAAAGTCTTAATAAATAAGCCACCTAAGCAGTGGCTTATTTTTATTACTTCACTTACCTGAATGTAATTTATTCTGCTGTGACGCACAGAAGTCAACAATCACATCTGCAAAACTCAAATAACGAGAATTGCTCTTTCTAAATTGATCAATTTCTACAGCAAGCGGTGAAACCCCGTCCTTAAAAGCTACATCCTCGTAACCAGGATGGTATGGCGCCTCTTCAACAAATTTGTTTGTCATACATTAACCTCATTTAGTAGGTGCTCAAAAGCGTTATCGCTATTAAGCAATTTAGAAATAGAACTACCCTGGCAGACCGATCAATTTGCTACTGAATTATTTGCAAAGGTTTTGCATAAAAGACTCTCCTAGAAACAGCCCATCAGTTTCATAGCCATTGCTATGCAGATGGATGCCGCTCCCCCTGTCCCTGATACCTGAGAGATTCACCCTAAGCCTGGCTTAGGGCTTGCTCCTTCGGTGCACCATAAAAATGGTGGCTCTCCAGACGGCTATTTAGGATAAGCAGTACCTTCCTTTGGGATACCTGAGCGTTCATGGGAGTTTGCGCCTTCGGTGGAGGGTTGCCCCTCACTCTCCTGCTTGAAAAAATTATATCCCGACACTCTAAATTATGGTCTAAATATTTATAACAGTTGCTTTAAAAAGACATGACTAGGATGGATGACCCCGAAATTAGCATCACTAGCTCCATCAGCAATAAAAACTTCTTTTCAGGCAATGCTAAAACAATCTTTTTGGAAAAAACGGAGCCCAATAATACGCAACTACCAATCAATAGACCCTGAATAATGGCTGTAGTATTTAAAAATCCTAGCTGATGAAAAGTAATGCCTTTGGTAAATAAAATCGATAAGGTACTGGCAGCTTCGGTACCTAAAAAGGCGCCTTTGCTCAGACCAAATGCCAAAAAGAACGGTGTATTAATCGCACCCGTTGTGGCTACTATGCCAGTGAGATAACCAATTCCAGCACCCACTAAACTCATTTGCCATAGCTTAAGATAAAAATTTTGTTTACGCATCCATCTGCGAATAGGAATGAGCAGAATGAGGAAAAGACCAAGAGTAATTTCAACAAGTCGATCATTCAGGGTGACTAAAGTATTCACACCCAATATCACTGCAGGTATTGCGGTGATGCTATAGACAAAACATACTTTCCAATTAATGGCGCTCCACCACAACAAAATACGAGAGAGATTTGCGACAGTGGCGACTAGTGCAATCACTGGAATTGCTTGAATTGGGCCATAAAAATACACCAAGGCTGGCATTAAGATAATCGTTGTTCCAAACCCAATTACCCCTCCCAAAACGCCTGCGCCTAAGCCTAAGAAACCAAGGACAAAAGCTTGAATGAATAGTTCTTGGAAAGTCATGCTATCTGGATGACTTAAAAATTAAGAAAGTAGCTCGCTAATCTCAATCAAATTTTGATCGGGATCGCGAACGTAAACTGAATTAATTTTTGCAGTTGCTCCAGTACGAACAACAGGGCCTTCAATAATCGGCCAAGCCTCTTTCTCTAACCGAGCAATCACTTCCGTAAGTGGTCTATCAGCAAGAAAGCAGAGGTCCAGCGAGCCTGGGGTTGGGCTATTTGCTTTGGGCTCAAACTCCTTACCCTTAATATGCAAATTGATCTTTTGAGCTCCAAACTTTAATGCTTTGCGCTCCACCGGGGGAGTTCCGCCAATGAATGCTTCTAATTTCATACCTAATACCCGAGTATAAAAATCAATGCACTCAGCCTCTTTTGCTGTAGTTAAAACAAGATGGTCTAAATGATCAATCATCTTGGTGGCTAGGAAGATTAGCTGGACGCTCGTTAATGTTTGTCATAAACAAGCCTTCAAGCATACTGTTAGCAATGACTAACCTAAGAGGCCGCCGACTAAACTCATTGTTAGGCCCAGCAAGGTTGCATTAAAAACAAAGGATAAAAGGCTGTGTGTCGTAACCAGACTTCTAATTTTCTGATCCGCAATGATAACGTCGGCAGTCTGACAAGTCATTCCGATTACAACTGAAAAATGAAAGAAGTCTGCATAGCTTGGGTATCTAGTGCCGGCGAAAATAAGTGGTGTGAGCTCAGCGCTATCTTTGAGGTTCACATAATAAGCGCGCGCATAATGCAGTGCATAAGCCGTATGTAACACCAACCAAGAAATAAAAAAGGTTCCTCCCGTCATCAGTACGCCAAGTATGCGATCTTTTATAGGAATATCGCTGATGCCGCCAACGTGAATAAAAATAGCCGTCAAACTCACGGCGCTTGCAAGTAAAGAAACAATGTAGATAAATGATTGGCCTTCATCTTGATGGTCACTGAGGTGAGAAACTTTTCCCCTATTGAAATACTGCATCATCACAAATACTGAGATCAAGTAGGTTAATGAGGCGCTACTCCAAGCCATTAAAAAACGGGTAGATGGGTGGTGCCCCGCAAGCAAAAAGAATGCGGCAATACCTACAATGGCCGAATATAAAAGTCGAGTCTTTGCCCTAATTAAGAACCAGCGAAATTTTTTATATTCCTTTTGCATAGAATCCTCTAATAAGCACTAGTCATGATATTCGATTGGGGCTAAAAGTAAATATAGTTCAACTTTCGATATGAAGGATCTACAGTAACAGCTGAAACTTTAGAATGCTAGCCCTACAGCAAGATTATCCTAACTAATCAAATCTCATCAGGGCAAGATACAGCAACCCTCAATGAAAAAACTACCCGAAGGTGGTTTTAGTGTTTATTGGCGGCCAAGGTCTTAGATGCCTTTTCCTTGATTTACTTTTGTCTAGGGTCTATATAGACTAGTATTTTTATTCAATGTAAAACTATGAACATTACCTATTTCAGTTCAGCCAAAATTTCTGCTGATCAAGCGATTGATTTATATATTAGGTCGACACTCGGGGAAAGACGCCCTATTCATAATCGCCAAGCATTTGACAATATGTATAAGCATGCCAATCTGATTATTTCAGCATGGGATGGGGATAAGTTGGTTGGTATTTCTAGATCATTGACTGATTTCTCATATGTTGCCTATCTATCCGACTTGGCTGTAGATGTTCAATACCAAAAGCAGGGTATTGGAAAGCAATTGATTGAGAAAACTAAATCAGATCTTGGGCCAGAGTGTATGTTGGTTTTGCTTGCTGCCCCAAAGGCAAGAGAATATTATGGGCCTCTTGGTTTTGAACAGCACCCAAGTGCCTGGACCCTGAAGAAAAGTGCAAAATAAAAATAGCCCAATAAGTAGGCTATTCAGATTCTTGGTGGCCTGGCTTTAATCCGCCTAGCGCTTCAATCTCTCTGGCCATCTCTAGGCTATTAGAATCCCCCACATTCTCCCTTAGATCGTCAATAACACCTTGGCGATCTCTGGCAGGACGATTTTGACTAACCTTCCACTTCGCTTCCATTTTCTCAACTAACAACTCGACCCCCACAATATTTGCCAGCATCGTTTCAATATAATCTTTTGGAGCATCTGTGACTGCCCATGGATCTTTTCTGCTTGACTCCATTTTCTCCGTTAGGATCTTCACAATTTGGTGTTTATCCCTCTCATCTTGGATGGCAGATAGTGTTCCATTGATATGAACGCTTAAATAGTTATAGGTAGGAACAACTTTATGGGTTTCTTTCTTGGTGGGGTACGAAGATGGGCTGATATAAGCTTCATATCCTGAAAAGACTAGCAATACTTTTTGTTTTTTTTCGCCAACTTCCCATATTGGATTTGCTTTAGCTGTATGTGAAATTAACTTGCTCCCAACAGCTATATTTCCATTGGGCACTATAAAAGGGAGGTGGTTTCCCACTAACTCCCCATCAACATTGGCTACCATCAGCCCAAGAGGGTGAGTTTTAATAAATTGAGAGATCTTCTCTAGATCAGTCTCAAGAAAATGGGAAGGAATATACATCTAACAATTAAAACATGTATTAATTAAATCAATACCAAAACCAAATGAAAAAACCACCCGAAGGTGGTTTTGGTTGCCCAGGGTGGAGTTGACTAGGGATTTGGATACTTATGTTGCCGGGGCTAATTCTGCGCCTAGCGGACTTTTATATCGATTGTAGGACCACATATATTGATTAGGCTTTGAAGTAATACTTTCTTCAAAAAATTGATTCATAAGGGCGCATGCCTTCTCTGGACACTCTGGATACCCTTCTGTCATTAGACGGTGCTTGATTACCCAACCTCTTCCAAGACTCAATCTTTCTGCGCTAACAAAGATCGTGGCTACTTCATTTTTACGGGTTAGTTTTACTGGAAATGTAGTTGTATATGCATATTGATTAAAGAACTTAGCCCACACACCATCACCAACGCTGGGGACTTGGTCAGCCAAGATACCAATGACTTCACCCTTCTTCAATGCTCTCTTAATTTTCCGAACTCCGCCCAGATTTGCTTCAACAAACTCTATTTGAGAATGCTGGCGAGATTTAAGCATTAATTCATTAACCCAAAACTTTCTTGCTGGCCTGTACATTACTGTGGCCTTAATGTGCTCCGCAAAAAAACGCGGCACTATTTCAAAGCCGCCTAAATGTGCCGCCAAGATAATGAGGCCCTTTCCATTCTTGGCAAGTTTAATTATTTGAGCTAGGTTATCTGTTGTTACTTTATCTAGTGCAGAGTTTGGATATCGCCAAATCCAAAGGGTATCAGCAAACATCATTCCTGACTCGGCCGCAACTTTCCAAGGTGCTGGCTTAAATCCTGAGAAGGCGGCCGCACTTCGATGATTCAGATTTAATCTTGATCGATAGCGAGCCGAACTCACATAAACCAACAGGCCTATACCAGCCCCAGTAATTTGAAGGGCTGCCAATGGAAGCGAGCTAAAGAGTCTCAATATGAAATACAACATTGGCCATTCTAGACCCTATTCAAGAAACAACTGCCCGAAGGTGGTTTTGGTGTTTCTTAGTGGCGCGGGGCGGAATCGAACCAGGCGCTAGGATGCTTAATCCTAGCGCCTCAATAAGTAACCAAATGAAAGTGGCGGATTATTTCAAAGCCCTCAGGGCGACCAAGAGTGGGTGTCCAGTAGGAAAATTTACATTCTCTACAGCTACAGCTATTTCAGGTAATTTTTTAGCCACTTCTTCACTGCCTTGGAAAACCATAGTCCACTTACTAAAGCTTCTATGTTCAATTGGCTTTGACTCTACGAGATGTATATTTTTATGCCTAGTATCTTTTTGAATTTTTACCCATAGATCTTCAATCTGTGGTCTTGGGCCTTCAATAACTTGACCAAAGCGATTATTTTCAAAAATCAAAGCGCCTGTAACCCCCGCGCTCGTATTTCTCAAATGGGAGTGATAAAGCAAGCGCATCAAGGCCAGAAAAGACATCTCCTGGGCTGGCTCACTCACATAGGTTAATTCGATCAACTGGGTCATATCGAACTAATATATAGAAGTATCTCAACCAATACAGGCAACACTAACAATCCCTCACTAAAAGTAGTGCCAAAAGAAATAGCCCTACAAGCGAGCCAACAACTTCATATCTTTTAACCATAAAATGGCGCATGATAGTTAGACAAATTCATCTAAAAAATAAAGGCATGAAATGAGCGCAAAAATAGACATTGGCATTAGCGAAAAAGATCGAAAAGCCATTACTAAAGGATTATCAGAGCTTTTAGCTGACAGCTACTCCTTATATTTGATGACTCATAACTTTCATTGGAATGTGAAGGGTCCAATGTTTAACACTCTTCACACCATGTTCATGACCCAATATACCGAGCAATGGGCGGCACTGGATTTAATAGCTGAGCGTATTAGGGCGCTCGGGGAGCCAGCTCCGGGAACTTATAAAGAATTTGCCAAGCTCGCCTCAATAAAAGAGGTTGAGGGGGTACCAAAGGCAATAGATATGATTAAGCATCTTGTTAAAGCTCAAGAAGCAACAGCGAAAACTGCGCGTAAACTTTTTCCTTTAGTTGAAAAAGCAAACGATCAACCTACTGCTGACTTGCTCACTCAAAGACAAGATATTCATGAGAAAACTGCTTGGATGCTTAGAAGTTTGTTAGAGGAGTAAATCCTATCAATGTCGTTTAAAACGATATGACCCACACAGGGATATCTAATTGAATTTGCCCTTTTAAAGAACGGTTCTTGCCGGGGATATTCGAAGGAGATGGTACCTATCTCCCGCCAAGCCTAAAAAGAAAATAGCCCAACAAGTGGGCTATTGTGATTCTTGGTGACCCGAGGCGGAATCGACCAGGGCCTAGGATGTCTGGCTCTATTTACAGTTTTTCTTGCTCATCAAATCAGACAGCTTTGTCATTCTTGTATCAGCAGCCACCATTGCTTCATTGGCAATGCCTTTGAAGCAACATCAGTATCTTATTTGGGTATATTCTTCAAGCTTTCTAAGGTAGTCATGAACGGAATAGGCTTAAGCCTTTCTGACCCCTCATAGGGATTACTAAATAAGACGGCGATACCCAAGGCAATCCAGATGCTTAAGCAATAAAGGATTAAGGCGGTAATTCCCGTCTTTATGTTATGCCGATGGACTGCAGCCACGCTTATAACGGATATCAGGCCCAAAAAAATGGCCAAGATCCATTTTCCATCGGCACTACCCACATAACCTAAGGACAGTCTTTGCCTGCGGGCAGCTCGTAGATCATTTAGCGCACCAATAAATGCGCCACTCATTGCTGAATCTATACAAGGAAGACTCTTACCTGATGCTTGACTACAGGCAGCAACACCCCGCCAGATACTGAGCTCCATACTATCGATCGATGCTTGTGCCTTTGGACTGGGCGATTTATTTATTGAATCAGCCCACTCCTCGTTGAGAACACTTTCTAAGTATGCTTGCATGGAGAGCTTGATATTGTTTTGTAGCTCTGGAGTGCCAATAGGAATATTTAAAATACGGGTGATTGCTACAGACTCATTGATGAGCGCTGTTCTTGCATAAGAATAATTCTGCCATGCATCTGAGGACATAAAACCCATTAGAAATGCAAACATGACTGCTGGCAAAGCTAAAAATGGCGGCACAAGCGGAACTTCAATGAGGTGATTGAATAATGAGGTCTTATAAACTAGATAATAAGAGAGCAGCCCCATTCCAAGACTCCATAAAAACGTCGCAATCAGGGGGGCTAGTTGCCCATTAAGAGACTCGAAAGGCATGTGGCTTGTATCCTTAAAAAGTATTCCAATTACAGATCTAATACTGATTACACATAGACTGTAAACAATGCCTACAAATAATACCTATGTTGAAACAGAATACTCACCAAACCAAAAGAAAACAGCCCAACTAGTGGGCTATTCAGGTTCTTGGTGGTCCGGGGCGGAATCGACCAGGGCCGAGGATGTTGAATCCTTTTATGCCACCAATCTCAAGCCACGATAAATTTAAGATTGCCAAGCTTCTCAATGCGCGTTTCAAGTTTATCGCCTGGCTTTAGCCATACCTGTTTTTCTTTGGGGTAGCCTGTAATGACGCCCTCTGGGGTACCGGTAAAAATAATATCGCCTGGCTCTAAAGTAAAAATTTTGGAGGCGTAGCTAACAATCTGAGCACAATTAAAAACCATATCGTTAGTATTGGATGATTGACGAACCTCACCATTAACGTATTGCTCTATCTTTAGTTGATTTGGATTTCCAACTAAATCTGATGTCAAGATATATGGGCCTATAGGCGCAAAACCATCATTGGTTTTGCCAATCATCCACTGACTACTGCGTTGCTGTAAATCACGCGCCGTAAAGTCTTGTCCTGTAGCATAGCCAAATACATATGACAACGCATCGGCCTCACTAACGTTATATGCGCGCTTACCCATCACAATAACTAACTCTGCTTCGTAATCAAACTTTTCTGCGTTGACTAATGATGCCCTTACAACACCATTATGGCTATTAAGTGTGTTATTGAATTTATTGAATAAAATTGGCAATGTTGGGATGGGATTATTAGTTTCTTTGGCATGCTTTGCATAGTTCAATCCCACGCAGATAATTTTCTCGGGGTTGGTAATAGCAGGTGCATATTCGATTTTAGATTCGTCCAAAAACAAATTTGGGCCGCCCTTACTCAATGCCAGGCTCACCAGCTTGCCTAGACCTTGATCACCATTCTGAATCAAATCATCAGTATTAATTGGCGCCTTAACCTTAAACTCTTTTGCTGCTTTAGCAACATCTAAAATCCCTTTGTCTGTCTTTACGCCTAGAACATATTTATTGCCCACTTTATAATTTAGAACAGTCATGTTCTTTGCCATGTCAGGATTAGCAATCCTGATAGCGCCTGCACCAGGTCCAGCTGCCTCAGCCTGATTTGCAATAAAAGGGGCGGTCAGCGCAGCACCGCTTGCTAAGGCAGATACTTTTAGGAATTCACGTCTTTGGTTGCTCATAGTCTCTCCATATTTAATTCTTGTAATTAAAGTTTTTTACTCCGACTAGTAATCTAACATGGGGTTTACATCACTATCCTAGGGATTACCCGTCTCAGACCAAATGAAAAACCTCCCAAAGGTGGTTTTGGTGTTTCTTGGTGGCCCGGGGCGGGATCGAACCAGGGCCGAGGATGTCTAATCCACTTTAAATACTTACTTCGTATGACCCGCATGCTCTGGTGGCACTTCATGATTCATCTCCATTGCATGCGGGGCTTGGTATCCCAATATCGCAGGATCAAGCATGCCGGCAATCATGGCGATGTGTCCAAAGACTAGGAAAAGGGCAACACATATCGCATGAATCTTTAGCTTGCCCATTTGGTCTAGGGCTCGATTAACTAAACCCAGTTCTTGAAGGGCAATCCAAATCAGCGGCAATCCTGCGATGACATAAGTGCTCACGGCAATCACATCTATCACCGTTCTCCACTCACCCGCCTTTGTTATGGGAATGATAGCGTTCGTCACGATGTAATAAATGATCCCAACAAAGTAAATGCCAACAGCGATTCCAGAAAAGCGATTGAGGTAATAGACAGCACCTTCAAACTTGCGAGTAAAGAGTAGATATAACTCAGTGATAGCTAAGGTTTCGGCCAAAACAATCGGTATGGCCATAAAGATAACTAAATTCCAAGGCTGGTTAACAGCCAACAACTCCATGTAGTGAGTCATGTTCATAATATTTTTCCAATAGATTACAGTGGCTAGATGCCACAAAAAATTAGTTAATGCGTAATTAACTAATCAGTCTTGGAGGTTTGAATATATGACTTGGAACAGCCTCAACAATGAGTTGGGGCACTTGAGAAACAAAGTGGTTTGAGAAATCTGGCTGGATATATTGGCTTGTAGATAAGTTTGCTACTACGCCCAAACAGCATTGATGCTGTGCTTGATGATTGGTTGATTGCGACTGCTCAACATTCACATCACTTTTTGTATGGCAATTATGCTGAACTACGTGCCCAGAATGAGCTTGGGATACGGCAGCAGTAGATATAGGCATGCCACCAGCATGAATCAAGCTGGCAAATAAACTAAAACAAAGAGCGATACATATTCTTTTCACTTTTCAATTCTATGCCCATTTGCTGGGATTGTCGTTTTAAACGACATCGACTGGCACGGGGATGGCTAATTGATTTGTCCTTTTAAAGGACGGCTCATGATGGGGGTAACCGAGACTATTGGCTTCTAACCCTGCCAAGCTCTAAAAGAAAATGCCCCGCACAAAGCAGGGCATTATTTTATTTTGGTGGCCCGGGGCGGAATCGAACCACCGACACAAGGATTTTCAATCCTCTGCT
>JBAXVK010000010.1:0-80014 GCA_037129175.1 Polynucleobacter sp.
GCATCATTCCAATTGGCACCCAACTTTGCTTTATTCCAATCAGTAATGCGACCCACAAATGGAGAAATTAATCTTGCGTTTGCAGCGCCACAAGCGGCAGCCTGTATTAAAGAGAAGAGTAAAGTGATATTGCAATGAATGCCGTCAGCTTCGAGGTCTTTTGCGGCAGCGATACCTTCCCAAGTACCTGCAAGTTTAATTAAGATACGCTTACGATCAATGCCCTGTGATTCATATAAGGAGATTAGGTGCTTAGCCTTGGTAACGGTCGCTTTAGTATCGAAAGAAAGCCTTGCATCGACTTCAGTAGATACTCTGCCAGGAATGATTTTGAGAATCTCCAAGCCAAATGCCACCAGAATGTAGTCCACCAAGTCAGTAGGGTTCATGCCGGGATGGGCATTCTTAACCGACTGCACCAGGCTTTGATAATTACTTTGCTGAGCCGCCTTAAGAATGAGCGATGGATTAGTCGTCGCATCCTGCGGTTGGAACTCTTGCATGCGTTCAAAGTCGCCTGTATCGGCAACGACCGTTGTGAGCTTTTTGAGTTGCTCTAGTTGGTTATGGGCTTTAGAGGTGCTATTCATGGCTAGATTGGTCTAAATAAGGTGTCTGCTGCAGTGGGTTTCTTGTAGATATCATATGATAGATGTATTCATTACTCAGTTCCAGTTAAGGCATAAGGGCGTTGCGCAGGCATATGAACCAAGATCAACTCAAACAAATGGTAGGCGAGGCAGCGCGAGATGAAGTTTTAAAGCTGCCAGCAGGGCAAATTTTAGGGATTGGTACCGGCTCAACCGCTAATTGTTTTATTGATGCCTTAGCTCCCCATAAAGATCATTTTTCAGGAACGGTATCGAGTTCGAATGCGACCACAGAGCGCTTACTAAAACATGGCTTTCAGGTTCTAGATCCCAATGATGTCCTAAGCTTACCTGCCTATGTGGATGGCGCCGATGAGATCGATCCATCAGGTCACATGATTAAAGGTGGGGGCGGGGCGCTCACCCGTGAAAAAATTGTTGCCTCTATGGCAAAGCAATTTATCTGCATTTGCGATTCATCCAAGCAAGTTCTCATCCTTGGCAACTTTGCGCTTCCAGTAGAAATCATCCCCTTAGCAAAAGGCGTAGTGAGTAGAGAGTTAGAAAAACTGGGCGGCAAGGTAACCCTGCGCCTGGCTAAAAATACGCGTGCAGATTTAAATCAAACGCCAAGCGAGCCTTTTGTCACAGATAACGGTGGCTGGATTTTGGATGTGGCAGGTTTAAAGATTAGCGACCCCATCAAAATCGAAGTACAAATCAATCAAATTGCGGGCGTGATCACGGTTGGACTCTTTGCTAAAGAAAAAGCCAACATCCTGTTAGTCAGCAATGCTGCTGGCGTAGAAAGAATCGTCCTCTAAAAATAAAAAAACCCGACGGGGCTTCCCCATCGGGTTGTTTGCCATGGATTGCATGGCGCAGGCGCTCGGAAGGTATTTAGTTCCTTAGCCTATGAGCATATAGATATGCTCATTCTTAAGTGGCTTTCGCCAATGTAGCGGGGCACTATATCTGCCTCACTACGATTACATCCTATGCCTGAGTATTTAGAGTGTCAACCCTTGAGAACAAGTTTTAGGCATTTATTTATGTTGTATCGCAATACCCAAGATAACCCCTTTTTATTCTGCTGGCGGGGTGTAACCCTCTGCCATATCTGCACCACCTTCAAAGAAGTACTTCTCAACCTGCTTTAGAAGGTACTGGCGAGCACGTGGGTCAGCCATATTGAGGCGGTTTTCATTAATGAGCATAGTTTGATGCTTTAACCATGCAGCCCAAGCCTCTTTAGATACTTGATTCCAAATCTTTTTGCCAAGATCACCAGGAAGTGGAGCGAAATCCATTCCTTCACCCTCTTTGTTAAGTTTGATGCATTGAACCATGCGTGCCATCTGTAATACCTTTCTTATTGTTCTTATAGATCTTTAGTTAAAACCATGGACTTACGATCCCAGTTATAAATTTGTTTTCTTTCTTCAGGCAAGTCTTCTACCGTTGCCCGCTTAAAGCCGCGCTTTAAGAACCAATGCTCTGTTCTGGTAGTGAGAACGAATAATTTCTTGATGCCTTCTTGTTTGGCGCGCATTTCAACACGCTTGAGAAGACGCTCACCATCGCCTGAGCCTTGCACATCAGGATCGACTGCAAGGCAAGCAAGTTCCCCAACGCCGTTAGGGAAAGGAAAGAGGGCGGCACAACCAAATAAAACACGGTCATGCTCAATGACGGAGAAGCGCTGAATGTCTCGCTCAATCACGTCTTGTCCCCGAGCTGCCAAGATGCCTTCATCTTCAAGCGGCATCGTCAATTGCAAAATACCACCAACATCATCTTGATTGGCTTCGCGCAGGTTCTCAATATCGGAGGAGGCGAGCATCATGCCAATACCATCGTGGGTAAAGAGTTCTTCAAGTAATGCACCATCTTGATTGCATGGCAAGAAGTGAACACGACTCACTCCAGATTTAATAGCTCTACCGGCAATATTGAGCAAACTCTTCATACCAATATCGATATCCTTACTCTCGGCCATATAGTCTTGGAGTTGAGGTAGGGATAGCTCAGTAATCAAATCACCTTCTGCATCATGGAGCCCTTCGTAAGGGCTTAAGAAAATCAACTTATCGGCTTTCAGTGCAGCAGCAGTAGAGGCAGCGACATCTTCATAGGCTAGATTGAATGCTTGACCAGTAGGTGAGAAGCCCAATGGGGAGAGCAAAACAATTTTGTTGCTATCTAAAGAGAGCCTAATAGATGCGGAGTCCACTTTACGCACTAATCCTGTATGGATATAATCAGTTCCCTCAACAACACCTATTGGCATCGCGGTAATAAAGTTTCCGGAGATCACAGAAATACGTGATCCTGCCATCGGGGTATTCGGTAAGCCACGACTAAAAGCGGCTTCGATATCAAGACGCAATTCACCGGCAGCCTCTTTAACGCACTCTAGTGCAGCCGCATCAGTAATTCGATAGCTTTGCATTGCAGTCTTGCCAAACTTACTCTTAATCTTACGTAAGGTCAGTTGCTCTTCAATCTGCGGACGAATGCCGTGGACCAAAACAATACGCATACCCATGGCATGCAACATGGCGATGTCTTCAATTAGATTCTCAAGACCAATTTCTTGGACAAGCTCACCAGCAAAAGCAATCACAAAGGTTTTTTCACGGAAGCTATGAATGTAGGGCGCAACGTCGCGCAACCACCCTACAAAGGGGAAGTTGGGGGTAGATTCTTCGGCACTTGAGGCCTGATTCGGTGCATTTGTTGGCATAGTGAGAAAATTATAGGGTGCAAGAGCCCATAAACCAACAAAAACCCAAAGCAATGCCAAAGCCTGTGCCTGCTTCCAACACCTCACGCAGGCTAGAGATCCGTTTTCCGGAAGAATTGCCTGTCTCTGGTCAAAGGCAAATCATCAAGGATGCCTTGCAGAACCACCAGGTAGTGATTGTTTGTGGAGAGACAGGCTCTGGTAAGACTACCCAGTTACCCAAGATCTGTTTGGACCTCGGGAGAGGCACCATTAACGGCGGTAAGCTGATTGGCCATACCCAACCTCGCCGGATAGCTGCTACTGCCACAGCCAAGAGAATTGCCCAAGAGCTAGGCTCACCGATTGGTCAGGATGTAGGCTATCAAGTACGCTTCGCAGACAAGACTAGTCAAACCGCCTCGATCAAGCTGATGACCGATGGCATCTTATTGGCGGAGACCCAACGTGATCCGCAGCTCAAAGCCTATGACACGCTCATCATCGATGAGGCGCACGAACGTAGTCTGAATATTGATTTTTTATTAGGCTATCTCAAACAGCTCCTGCCAAAGAGGCCTGATCTCAAGCTCATCATCACTTCAGCCACAATTGACGCCCAGCGTTTTGCAGAGCACTTCACAATCAACGGTAAAGTCGCCCCCGTGATTGAAGTGAGCGGTCGTCTCTTTCCCGTAGAGCAGCGGTATTCTCCCCTAGAGCCAGACTCTAAGCCCGATGGCAAAAAAGAATCTAAGGCCGCCAAAGAAATCCCCGAAACAGTTACAGAAGAAATTTCCAATGTTTGGCGTGAGGGCGCATCCGGTGCTGGGGATGTATTGGTATTTTTACCAGGCGAGCGAGAGATTCGGGATTGTGCAGAGGCTCTGCGTAAGGATCATGAACTGCAACAACGCTTTCATCCAGAAATTCTTAGCCTGTTTGCACGTCAATCCGTTGCCGAGCAAGAAAGAGTCTTTAGCCCGGGTAATGGCCGTCGCATTATTCTGACAACGAACGTTGCCGAGACGTCTTTAACGGTTCCTAATATTCGTTATGTGATTGATAGTGGTTTGGCTAGAGTAAAGCGCTACTCTTATCGTAATAAGGTAGAGCAATTACAGATTGAGCCCATTTCACAAGCAGCGGCAAACCAAAGGGCAGGCCGTTGCGGCCGGGTATCGGATGGTATTTGCATCCGCTTATATAGCGAGCTCGATTATCAAAGCCGCCCCAAGTTTACTGATCCAGAAATTCTCCGTAGTTCATTAGCAGCAGTGTTGTTGCGTATGAGCTCGCTGCACTTACCAAAGATTCAGCATTTCCCATTTATTGACAAGCCGCTTGGCAGAGCTATTACAGACGGTGTGCAATTACTAGATGAGTTAGGTGCAATTGAGTTTGATGAGTCTAATGCTGCCGATGCCACCGATAGCAAAGATATTAACAATAGCTTTAAGCTCACGGCAATTGGTAAGCAGTTAGCTGACTTACCGCTTGATCCGCGGATTGGCAGAATGTTGTTAGCAGCTAAAGAGCAGAATGCTCTAAAGGAAGTCACCATTATTGCTACCGCTTTGGCAACCCAAGATCCTCGTGAGCGACCTATGGATCAGGGTGCTGCGGCTGACCAAGCGCATCTCCAGTTTGCAGATGAGCGCTCTGAGTTTCTTAGTTTTGTAAAGCTCTGGAATTGGTATCAAGATGCCTTGCAACATAAGCATAGCAATCGCCAATTAGAAAATTTATGCAAAAGTAAATTCTTATCTCCACGTCGCTTACGTGAGTGGCGAGATGTATATGTGCAATTGCACAGCATGCTGAGTGAAAAGGGCTGGAAAGAAAATGGCCTCGCAGCGAGTTACGAGCAAGTCCATTTATCTTTACTGACAGGTCTGCTGGGTTATGTGGCCAAAAAAGAGGAAGATGAAAAGTCTCAAGACCGCAATAGCAAGACAGGCGGCTATGTGGGTGCCCGGGGCATCCGTCCCTTCATCTGGCCAGGCTCAACGATTGGTAAAAAGGCTGGCGCTTGGATATTGGCAGGGGAGCTACAAGAAACCAGTCGTATGTATGCTCGCACGATTGCGAAGATTGAACCGCAGTGGGTTGAGAAGGTTGCAGCCCATCGTCTGATTAAATCGCTGAGCGACCCCTTCTGGGATAACCGTCAGGGTGAAGTGCTGGCCTTTGAACGCGGCACCTTGTATGGCTTACCTATTTATCACGGCCGACGAGTACGCTATGAGCCGCATAACGCAGAAGAAGCCAGAAACTTATTTATTAGCCAAGCCTTAGTTCAAGAAGAAATGTTTGGCCGTATGGATACACCTGCTCTGTATCGTGAGACCGAGGCTGATGCCAAGAAAAAATATCCTGAGCTGTTTGGATTCTTCTGGCATAACTGTCGCCTCATTAAAGAAATCGAAGCGCTAGAGCATCGCTCACGTCGTCCTGACGTCTTGGTAGATGATGATTTACTCTTTGCTTTCTACGAGTCACGCATTCCGAAAGAGATCTGTAATCGCGAAGATCTTAAGGCCTATTTCAAGAAGGAGCCTGATCTAGACCATCAGCTAAGACTAGAAAAAGCAGACTTAATGCGTCATGAGGCTGCAGGCATTACGGTCGATCGTTATCCTAAGAAAATGATGGTAGGTGGTGCGGAGCTAGACCTTACTTACCACTTTGAACCCGGCAGTCCAAAAGATGGCGTCACTTTGGTGGTGCCGCTCACGCAACTCAATCAAGTGGATAGCCGTCGTTGCGAATGGTTAGTACCCGGTATGTGTGAGGAAAAGGTACTACTACTACTCAAATCCTTGCCGCAAAAACTACGCCGTCATTGCGTGCCACTACCAGACTATGCAAAGTCATTCTTAGAGCGCAAGCTTGAAGAAAAACAATTTGGCATAGGCGACTTCCTAGATAGCTTGATGAGTGATATTCGTAAAGAACGTGGCTTAGAAATTAAACGGACTGACTTCAGGCCTGAGTCATTGCCCCTGCATTCATTCATGAACTTTAGGCTGATTGATGAGCATGGTCGTCAACTAGAGGTAGAAAGAAATCTCGCCCGCCTGCGCTCTGAATATGGAGAAACTGCCCGGAGTGCCTTCCAAGCCATTGCCCAAGAGACTGCGCAAGCGGAGCTAGGAGTTGACTCTCCTAAAGTAGGAGGCACTCAATCTACACAGAAGGCTCGCTCAGTTGAGCAGGGAGGCTACCGCTCCTGGGAGTTCGGGGAGTTACCAGAAACTCTAGAGATTCAAAAAGGGAATAAAACCTTGTTTGGTTACCCCGCATTGGTTGACCGAGGTGACTACTGTGACCTAGAAGTCTTTGATGATCTGCTCGAAGCCAGAAAACAGCATCAACTAGGCTTGCGCCGACTATTTTCACTCAGTAATAAAGATACGCTCAAAGCGTTGCAAAAACAATTACCAGGTATTCGGGAGCTGGGATTACTTTTTATTAATATTGGTTCAGTAGATGGACTAATCGAGCAGATTCTGAATCTAGCATTGGAACGTGCCTTTATGGGCGAGCCACTACCAATCAATACGGAACAATTTATAGAGCGCTTGCAAGCTGGTAAACCCCGATTGGCGCTCATCGCTCAAGAGATCTCACGTCATGCGCTCAATGCATTGCAAGCCCATGCTGATCTACAGAAAAAGATGGCTAGTGCAAAAGCGTCTTCACCCGCAGCCTATGTAGATATGCAAAGCCAAATGCAAGCCTTGATCTTTCCTAATTTTGTGGCCCAAATTCCATATGGGCAGCTTGTTCACTTACCGCGCTACTTAAAAGCGATTGCCATGCGGATTGATAAGTTACGCTCTAACCCCAGTCGTGATGCGCAATGTCAAAAAGATTGGGAGTCAGTTGCCAGGCCTTGGCAAAAGTTGTTGCAAGGAAGTAAAGGCTCCGCCGCCTATGCTATGACTGAGGATCAAGCCCTGCAGGATTTTCGGTGGCAGTTAGAGGAGTTGAGGGTGGCTTTATATGCCCAAGAGCTTAAAACACCAACCCCAATGTCCTTAAAACGACTTGAAAAGGTTTTACTGAGCTTGCGCTAAGTCAAATCCATCAGGTTTTAGAGGTCTTTAATTAGCACTTCATTGCTTACAATAGAGGCATGTACACATTTATCACGATTAGAGGTTTTCGTAGTATTGCGACCAGCTCTATATTGGCCCTCATTTCAGCAAATCACTTTGCCATTGCGCAAACTACTGCTATACCAAATTCAGTATCAGCGACCAATCAACCAAAGATAGCGGTGATTCTCAACTCAGGTGAAGCATCGGTGAGTTTGATTGATATGCCAAGTCGCCAGGTGATCAAAACCATTCCTGTTGGCAAAGAGCCTCATCACTTGATGATGACCCCAGATGAGAAAACATTATTGATTGCCAATGCTGCTGGTAATGATGTTGTCTTGATGAACCCAAGTACTGGTGAATTAACAGGCAGAATCCCAAATATCATTGATCCCTATCAAATTGGCTACTCACCTAATCACAAATGGTTTGTTGCAAATGGCAATCGTTTAGACCGTGTGGATATTTATGCTGTCAATGGCGCCGATCTGAAGCTGGCTAAAACAGTGAAGTTAGCAAAGACACCAAGCCATATTGCATTTACAGCGGACAGCAAAATTGCTTTTATCACACTGCAAGACTCCAATGAACTTGCAGCAATTGATCTAGAAACGCAAAACATATTGTGGGTGATGCCTATAGGTAAAGTTCCTGCTGGCTTATGGATGACTCCAGGAGATCAGTATCTATTGGTTGGCATTACTGGCGAGGATTACGTTCAGGTGATCGATTGGAAAACGCGTAAGGAAGTCAAGCGTATTCCAACCGGTAAGGGCGCCCATAACTTCCGCCCCTTAGGCGATAAGAAACATGTATTTGTCAGTAACCGCATTGCATCCTCTATTAGCCTTATTAATATGCAAAGCTTAGAGAAGGTGGGTGATATCACTGGCTTGCCAGCTGGTCCCGACGATATGGAAATTACCCCTGATGGTAAAACTTTGTGGGTCACTCTACGTTTTGCTAAAAAAGTCGGCGTGATTGATATTCCTTCCATGAAACTCATGACAGTGATTCCAGTGGGCAAATCACCGCATGGCGTGTTCTTTTACCCTAGAGCTTCCTGGGAATAAACCCCGCTATGAAGTACAAACAACTTATTCATCTCATAGCCGCACTAGTGCTGAGCAGCCTGACCTTTAGCGCCACCGCCCAAACTGCTAGCTGCAATAAAACGGTTTACCTCACATTTGATACTGGCAATATGTCAGTTGCTCAAACAGTTGCTGAGATTCTCAAGCATCAAGAGGTCAAAGCTACCTTTTTCCTATCCAATGAGAAGACTTTCCGAGGTGACTTTGCTTTGGATGATTCTTGGAAAGCCTATTGGCAAGCGCGCGCTAAAGAAGGACAACACTTTGGTAGCCATACTTATGACCATACCTATTTTGTAAAAGACGGGCCTAAAGGCGAAGTCTTTGTGAAGTCGCAATTTGGTCCCAAAGCTGGAATGACAATGCTTTATAACGAAGCAATGATGTGTAAGGAAATTCGCAAGGTAGATCTTCGCTTCGAAGAGTTAACAGGTCAGCCATTGCAAAAGATCTGGCGTGCTCCTGGCGGTAAAACCTCATCAAATTTAATTCGGATGGGGGATATGTGCGGCTATCAACATTTTGGCTGGGCACCAACCGGTTTTTTGGGTGATGAGCTGAACTCCGATAAGCACCCAAATAGCGTCCTTTTAGAGAAAGCGAGCCGTGAGATCAAAGATGGCGATATCACTATGGGCCATCTCGGCATTTGGTCTAGAAAGGATCCTTGGGCTCCGGCGGTATTGGAGCAATTAATCATTAATCTAAAGGATCGCGGCTTTTGCTTTGGTTTATTGCCTAAGATGCACAAAAATTCCCCAAATCAGTCAAAATAAAGCATGGATTTGAACTCTATCACTTCAATCATCTCAGACGCTTATGGCAGTGTTCAGGAGTTTCTGTTTGCCAAAATTATCGGGCCATTGCTATATCAATTTGATTTAATGGCTTGGGCAGAAGATGTCTTTGATGGTGTCGATTGGTTTTTGTTTGGCTGCATTCAAATTATTCTGATTATGCTTGTCCTCAGAACTTGGGAGCGCTTAGCCCCTGCAGAGACGCAAGAGCGTTTCTCAAAAGCAAGCACGGCAGATGTTTTCTATACCTTGTTTCATCGCCTAGGTATTTTTCATGGGCTCATTTTTATTGCGCTATCGGGATTCTTTTTTCAAATCGATTCCATCTTGCATGATTTTCGTTTCGATCGTTTTAATGTCGAATCTTGGTGGCCCGGAGTTAGCTCAGTTCCAGTAGTAAGCTTTTTAGTGTATTTGGTGCTCCTTGATCTTGTAGAGTATCTCTACCATCGCGCATGCCACACTTTTAGCTGGTGGTGGCAATTACATTCATTGCACCATAGTCAAACGGTAATGACTGCATGGTCTGATAATCGTAATCATATTTTGGATGACACCATGCGCGCAGTAGTGCTGGCCTTTTTTGCACTTCTATTTGGTGTATCTCCAGGACAATTCATTATCCTGATTGTATTAAGTCAATTTATTCAAAGCTGGCAGCATGCTAATATCAAAGTGCATCTGGGCAAAGGCCAATACTTTTTGGTATCGCCGATGTTTCATCGCATGCATCATGCAGTGGGTTATGGTCATGAGGCGATAGGCAGACCTGGTGTCTTGGGCGGTTGCAATTTTGGTATTTTGTTTCCTTGGTGGGATATCGCATTTAAAACCGCCATCTTCCCGAAAGAGGTCTATCCTACAGGGGTAAGAAATTTAGCTGTGCCACACAATCTCTTCACTCAGCAATGGCAGGGCTTATTGCGTGCAGTGAAAGAATTCAAGCCAAAGTAAATCAATGAAGTAGGGCATACGCAGTGGTATGCAATAGGAGTTTTATGGTCGGACTGCCGCAAGTATTTAAATCATTTGGATTAGCCCTCGTGGGGACGATGCATCCAAGAATGCTGTGGTTGAGCTTACGGCCATTCTTGATCGTATCGATTCTCTGGGGTTGTCTGATTTGGCTTACATGGACGCCCGCGCTCGCAGTGCTTAGTGAATTTCTGACTAACTCTATGTTTACCAACTGGATTCAAGAAGGCTTGATCTGGGCTGGATTTGAAAACGCTAGGGCATGGATTGCACCCTTATTTTTTGTGATGCTCATTATTCCGCTGATCACCATTAGTTTGCTAGTCTTTATTGCCTTTTCAACTGTACCCACGATTGTGAAAATTGTTGTCAGGCAGGCGCACTATCAAGATTTAGATTACAAGCGGGGCGGTGGTTTATTTGGTAGTCTGATTTACACCTTATGGTCGGCGCTCATCTGCCTTGCATTAGTCATGTTGACATTGCCAGTATGGTGGGTGCCGCCGCTGGTAGCAGTCCTGCCGCCATTGCTTTGGGGATGGCTAACGATGCGCTTGATGTCTTATGACGTGCTAGCTCAGCATGCTAGCGCAGACGAGCGTGATCAGCTATTAGAAAAATTTCGCTGGCCCTTGCTTTGTATGGGTATCGCTTCTGGGATGCTTGGTGCTGTACCAACGTTCTTCTGGGCTACATCAGCATTAGCCTTAGTATTATTTCCGCTAGTAAGCTTTGTTGCTCTCTGGATTTATTCTTTGATCTTTGTGTTTGCGGCCCTTTGGTTTAGCCACTTCTTACTAGATGCTTTACAAGAATTACGGCAAGAGGAATTGGATAAAGCGTTAACAGTGCAATCACGTGTAGTTGAAATGGAACTTCCCTATCATGGCTAATGAGATGGTTGATGCAATAAAAAAAGTTGAAATAGACCTACCTGCTAAAGCGCAGCGCCGCTTTGGTTTGATTGTGATTGGTGATGAGATTTTATCCGGTCGTCGCCAAGATAAACATATGGCTACATTAATTGAGCTTCTCAACGGGCGCGGCTTAAGTCTTGCATGGGCCAAGTATGTGGCCGATGATCCTGCGCAAATTACTGCAATGCTGAAAGCAAGTTTTGCCAGTGGTGATGTGGTTTTTAGTACTGGTGGTATTGGTGCGACACCAGATGACCACACGCGTCAATGTGCGGCATTGGCACTAGGCACCAAAACGCAATTACACCCAAGCGCACAAGAACTCATTGCGGGGCGCATTCAGTCAACGGCTGAAGGTGATCCCATCAAAGCAGACCTAAATACACCCGAGAATCAACATCGCTTCAAGATGGGGGAGTTCCCGATTGGTAGCGACATCATTCCCAATCCTTATAACCAGATTCCGGGCTTTCGGATAAAAGAGCATCACTTTGTTCCTGGCTTTCCAGTCATGGCTGCCCCCATGATGGCTTGGTGTTTAGATACCTACTATAAGGATCTCTTTCATCAAGAGAACTGGGCAGAGCAGAGCTTCATTGTTCCCAAGGGGATTGAGTCGACCTTGACTCCTCTAATGGAGCGGATAGAAGCTAATTTTCCTGGGGTGAAGGTGTTTAGCCTACCTTCAGTTGGAGACGCCAAGAAGGAAGGTATTTATGCCCATCGTCATATTGAATTGGGCATTAAGGGCAACGCCAATCTTTTGGAGAGCGCCTGGATTGCCCTCAGGGCCGGCACCCAAGAGCTAGGCTACGAAATTCAAGATATCTCCTGAGAAGCAAACCATACTATTTGCACCAAATAAGTGCAAATAGCGGACTTTTAGACTCCCCAAGGGAGAATCAAGCACTTAATTAGTGCAATAATGAAGGTTCCCATTTGTTTGCTTCAGTAAATTACATACATCCATTAGGCATGTTTGGTGCCTGGAATAAACAAGGGTGTATGCCTTATTTAAATTCCGAATTTAGTTCATAGAGGAGATTTGCATGACGAAGACCGTCGCTGATGTGATGAAGTTAGTTAAAGAGAAAGAATGTACTTTCGTTGATTTCCGCTTTGTAGATACAAAGGGTAAAGAACAGCACACGACCGTTCCTATTTCTGCTTTTGATGAAGATAAATTCGAGAGCGGTCATGCATTTGACGGTTCTTCTATCGCCGGCTGGAAAGGGATTGAAGCTTCCGATATGTTGTTGATGCCAGATCCAACAGCTTGCTATATCGACCCATTTTATGAAGAGCCTACGCTAGTAATCACCTGTGATGTGATCGAGCCTTCAGACGGCAAAGGTTACGACCGTGATCCACGTTCTATTGCAAAGCGTGCTGAAGCATATTTGAAGAGCTCCGGTTTAGGTGATACGGCTTACTTTGGTCCAGAGCCTGAGTTCTTTATTTTCGACGGCGTTCGTTGGGGTGCCGACATGCAAGGTTGCTTCGTGAAGATTGATTCCGAAGAAGCTCCATGGTCATCTGGTCTCGAAATGGAAGGCGGCAATCCTGGTCACCGTCCTGGTAAAAAAGGTGGTTACTTCCCAGTTGCTCCAGTTGATACTTTCCAGGACATGCGTTCTGAAATGTGTTTGATTCTTGAATCACTGGGAATTCCAGTTGAAGTTCATCACCATGAAGTTGCTGGTCAAGGCCAAAATGAATTGGGTACCAAGTTCAGCACATTGACACAGCGTGCTGACTGGACTATCTGGCAGAAATACGTTGTACAAAACGTGGCTCATGCTTATGGCAAGACAGCAACCTTTATGCCTAAGCCAGTAGTTGGCGATAACGGCTCTGGTATGCACGTTCACCAATCGGTTTGGAAGAATGGCGAGAACTTATTTGCTGGTAATGGTTATGCTGGTTTGTCAGAGTTTGCTTTGTTCTACATCGGCGGCATCATTAAGCACGCTAGAGCACTCAATGCCATTACTAACCCAGGTACAAACTCTTACAAGCGTTTAGTACCAGGTTTTGAGGCGCCAGTGAAATTGGCATACTCAGCCCGTAACCGTTCTGCCTCTATCCGTATTCCACATGTACCAAATCCTAAGGGTCGTCGTATCGAAACGCGCTTCCCAGATCCATTGGCTAACCCATACTTGGCGTTCTCTGCCTTATTGATGGCTGGTTTAGATGGTGTCCAGAATAAGATTCATCCGGGTGAAGCTGCTAATAAGAACTTGTATGACTTGCCACCAGAAGAAGATGCAAAGATCCCAACGGTTTGCGCAAGCTTGGAAGAAGCATTAGATGCATTAAAACAAGATCACGAGTTCTTAACTCGCGGTGGAGTATTTACTGAGTCTATGCTTGATGCCTATATCAATTTGAAGATGGAAGATGTCACGCGTTTCCGTATGACAACCCATCCTATCGAATTTGATATGTACTATTCCCTGTAAGCGAAGGAGAGAACTTGAGCGCAGGTCTGTTGCGCAATTCGTTCAAGGGGGCAGCTACGGCTGCTCCTTTTTTTCCGACATTGCTTGATCAGATGCCCAATGCCATCATGGTATTTGAGGCAGAGAGCCAACAATTGGTTTATGTGAACCCAGCTGCAGAGTCAGCGCTGGATCTATCCCGTAAATCACTTGAGGGACAGTCTGTGCATGATTTATTTGGGGGTAATGAAGCTCTCAATAAAATGATCACTGAAGTAAAGCTTGGCCATGTTGTCGCTCAGCGCCAAGAGTTAGTTTTACATTCCTTGCCAGGCAGTATTCATCAAGAGTTAATCCAGGCACACATCGTAGTTGCTGCACTTGAAGATCCTGACCTACTATTAATGGAGTGGTTTCCAATCGATCAACAGTTGCGTAGTACGCGCGATGAACGTGTGACGCAACAGGTGGAATCAAACAAGCAACTCATGCGCAACTTAGCGCATGAGATCAAAAACCCATTAGGTGGAATACGTGGCGCAGCTCAGCTATTAGAGTTTGAATTGCCTGAACAAGGTTTACGTGAATATACGCAAGTCATTATTAAAGAGTCTGATCGTTTGCAGACCCTAGTGGATCGGCTGCTGGCACCACATCGCAAGGCTCATGTTATTGAGGCATTCAATGTGCATGAAGCGCTCGAGCGAGTACGTAGTCTCGTATTGGCAGAGTTTCCGAAGGGCTTAAAAATTATTCGTAATTACGACACCAGCCTTCCAGATGTGATGGGTGATCGTGAACAATTAATTCAGGCGACCCTCAATATTGTGCATAACGCAGCCCAAGCACTCTCCGAAGAGATTAGCACTGGTGTTGCCCAAATCGAACTCAAAACCCGCGTAGCGCGTTCGGTCACGATTGCAAAGCAACGCTATAAATTAGCGATGGATTTACACGTAATCGATAACGGACCCGGTATTCCAGAAGAAATGATGGAGCGTATCTTCTTTCCCTTGGTATCCGGAAGAGAGGGTGGTAGCGGCTTAGGCCTCACCCTGGCACAAACCTTTGTACAACAACATCAGGGCTTTATTGCTTGCGATAGCCGCCCTGGACGTACCGATTTCCATATTCAAATTCCATACCGTAGGCAGGAGAGAGCATCATGAAACCAATTTGGATCGTCGACGATGACCAATCAATTCGCTGGGTTCTAGAGAAAGCTTTGGCACGCGAGAATATTCCGCATAAGAGCTTCTCTAATCCAAATGATGTGCTCAACGCGCTAGAGAAAGAATCTCCTCAGGTTCTGATCTCAGATATTCGTATGCCTCGCGGTAATGGCTTAGATTTATTGCAGCATGTTAAAGCAAGCCATCCAAATCTCCCTGTCATCATCATGACAGCCTATTCAGATCTTGACTCTGCAGTCTCATCCTTTCAGGGTGGGGCCTTTGAATATCTCACCAAACCGTTTGATGTGGAAAAAGCGGTTGAGTTAATTCATCGGGCGGTAGAACAGAGTATCCGTAATGATTCAGGCGCCAAAGAATTGACTGCGTGGAGACAGGATGCTACTGAGATTATTGGCCAAGCGCCTGCGATGCAAGAAATCTTTCGTGCAATTGGTCGCTTAGCTCAATCTCATGCAACTGTGCTGATTACTGGCGAGTCTGGTACTGGTAAGGAGTTGGTAGCGCATGCGCTGCATAGGCATAGTCCAAGAGCGAAAGGCCCATTTGTATCCCTGAGCACTTCAGCGGTTCCTAAAGACCTGCTCGAATCAGAATTATTTGGTCATGAGCGTGGTGCTTTCCCGGGAGCGCAGACTTTACGTCGAGGTCGCTTTGAGCAAGCAGATGGTGGTACTTTATTCTTAGGTGAGATTGGCGATCTCCCATTCGACTTGCAAACTCGACTCTTACGCGTTTTATCTGATGGGCACTTCTATCGTATTGGCGGCCAAGATCCAATCAAGGCCAATGTACGTATTATTGCTTCGACCCACCAAAATCTGGATACACGAGTAGCAGCGGGCTTCTTTCGTGAAGATTTATTACATCGTTTGAATGTGATTCGCTTACGCATGCCTGCATTACGCGAACGTAGTGAAGATATTCCGATGTTGGCAAGACACTTTATGCTCAGTTGCGCTAAGTCACTAGGCGTTGAGCCTAAGAAGCTTTCCGATGAGGTACTAAAAGAGATCACAGCGATGCCGTTTCCAGGCAATGTTCGTCAATTAGAGAATCTGTGTCATTGGCTCACAGTCATGACGCCTGCCAACATTATTGGCATCAGTGATCTGCCCGCCGACATCATGGCAGAAGCGCAAGAACAGCCTGTCATATTGCGCGGCGAATCATCCCCGACAAACCCAGCGTCCACAAAAGGGACTGCAGGTGATTGGGAAAGTGGGCTTGGGCGTTTAGCTGCCAAAATGCTGCAAGATGGCGATAAAGAGGTTTACGATGCACTAAATGCTCGGTTTGAAAAAGCAGTATTACAAGCAGCGCTAGAAGTAACGCGTGGCCGCAGAGTAGAGGCAGCACAACGGCTTGGCATTGGACGTAATACGATTACGCGTAAATTGCAGGAACTGGGTATAGATGACTGATTCAATTCGAATTGCGGCGTGGAATGTCAATTCCTTAAAGGTTCGTCTTCCACACGTACTTCGTTGGTTGCAAGATCAGGAAAAGAAAAAGCAAGCTATTGACGCCTTGTGCTTACAAGAACTTAAGCTCACAGATGATAAGTACCCCCATCAAGAGCTAGAAGCAGCGGGCTATATCAGCATAGCCGCAGGGCAAAAGACCTATAACGGCGTTGCTATCATCGTGCGTAAAGCGGCTTTAGCAGCGATTGCCTCTGATGCGGCCACTACCTTTCTAAAGCCCATTAGAAACATCCCAGGAAATGATGATGAGCAGCAGCGCATCCTGGCAGCCACCATTCCATTTGCAGGAACAAAACCTATTAGATTAGTCTCAGCCTATTTTCCGAACGGACAATCGCCGGAGAGCGATAAGTTTGTTTACAAATTGAACTGGTTAAACAAGTTGCAAACTTGGCTAACAGAAGAGCTCGAGCAAAATCAACGCTTAGCACTTCTGGGGGACTTCAATATTGCACCAGCTGATCAAGATGTGCATGATCCCAAAGCATGGGAAGGGCAAAATCTCGTTTCAGCGCCAGAAAGAAATGCATTCCAAGAACTATTAAAGCTTGGGCTTAATGATTCATTCAGAATGTTTGAGCAAGCGCCTAAAACCTACAGTTGGTGGGACTATCGCATGATGGGTTTCAGAAGAAATGCCGGCATGCGTATTGACCACATCCTACTAAGTGAAGCGCTCAAAGAAAAATGTAGTGCAAGCATAGTCGATAAAGAGCCTAGGACTTGGGAGCAGCCCTCAGACCATGCTCCAGTAATTGCTGAGATCAATAAGGATCAGTAATATTTAAAATAGGGCTCTGTAAAGTTGATTTGGTGATAACCCTCGGTATTGATGAGATATCCTAAAAATCATTTGACCCATATCAAATTGCTTGGCATTCTGTATTCCACAAGACTATTGGAGGTGTGTAATGAAATTCAATCAATTAATTGCTGTTGTCGGCTTTGTTTCTACTATGGGGCTGACTGCAACGCAATCGCTGGCACTGACGCATGTCGACGGCGCTGTCGCCTATGAAGATATTGAGGCTACAGAAATCTTAATAGCACAATCGCCCAAAACCATCTTGGGACAAGATTTTAAATATCCGACAGGGCAACCTCTCATAAAAGCCTTTCTGATTGATATACCAGTTGGCAAACAAACCTCTTTACACAAGCACGCTGTTCCATTATTTGTTTATGTGCTCTCTGGAGAGTTAGAAGTAGATTATGGCAGTAAGGGTAAGAAAACTTTTAAATCGGGCACATCATACGTAGAAGCGATTGAATGGTGCCATCTTGGTAAGGCTTCTGGAAAATTACCTGTGAAGATTATTGGCGTTTATCTCGGTCAAGAAAAACCCGATCAAATTAAACCCGAGGCTTGTACTAAACCCAATTAATTTTTTTATTGCCCCTATAGGAATTAGATATGAATTTCAAAAGTTTTCAGTTCAAAGCATTTTTTCGTCTATTTGTCGGAAGTATTTTTCTATTGTTCACGGGTCTAGTTTGTGCCCAAACTGTCATTACGGTAACTCATCCTGAGGTTCCCGCTCCAACTCTACTTGACCATGGGTCAAAAGGTCAATCTGTTGGCGATGTGCGTTTATGGCATTTCAAAGCAAAAGCTAGCAATAGCACTGAAGTCATGACTGATTGGATTATGACAACGACCAGCGTGAGCGAAGAGCCGGGTGGCATGGAATCTAGAATTACCAGCGCAGTTTTTTCATTCGGCTCAGGTTCAAAAGACCAAATCATTATTCAGGGTGTTGCTTCATACCCCGGTATTAAGGCAACCCTAGTTGAGTCATCTCCGACTGCCCGTGCGATTACCGGTGGGACAGGAAAGTTTGCTGGTGTTGGTGGCTGGGTAGAAACTACGCATCTTACTGATGGCTCATGGCAACACGTACTTCGCATTAAGTAATAGCACGAATGGCTTTAACAAAAACTATCCCGCTTGCGAGTAGGATTTTTGTTTACGAACGCCTTGATTAATTCGAAATGAGAATTTAATAGCTCTCTTAATCTAAGGAACTACGCTAAACCACCATGTCTTAGTAAGGCATCAATACTGGGCTCACGTCCACGGAAGGCTTTAAAGGATTCAGCAGCAGGGCGACTTCCACCTACCTCCAGAATTTCTTCTCGGTATCGCCTTCCAGTCTTGGCATCCAATACACTGCCAGTTAGTTTTGCCGCTTCCTCAAAGGCAGAGTAAGCATCTGCAGATAGCACCTCAGCCCATTTATAACTGTAGTAACCAGCAGCGTAGCCGCCAGCAAAGATATGACTAAAAGAATTAATCCAACGAGAGATCTCAGGCTGCGGAATGATGTTGTAGTCATCAGCAATACTCCTAGAAACATCGAGCACTGCATGACCTTTGGCAGCTTTAGCATCAAAGCGTGAATGTAAGCGCCAGTCAGTTAAGGACATCACAATTTGACGCAAAGTTGCTAAACCATTCTGGAAATTCTTGGCAGCCAGTATTTTTTCAAAGAGCTCGCGTGGTAATGGTTTATCAGTTTGCGCATGCGCTGTCATTTTCTCGAGGACTTCCCATTCCCAGCAGAAGTTCTCCATAAACTGACTTGGCAATTCCACTGCATCCCATTCGACACCATTAATGCCTGAGACGCCTAAGGCACTCACCTGTGTCAGCAGGTGATGTAAACCATGGCCGCTTTCATGGAAAAGGGTAATGACATCATCATGAGTAATAGTGGGTTGGCGCAATACCCCATTGATAGTTACTGGAGGAGCAAAGTTACACACGAGATAGGCTACTGGTATTTGGATCTCTCCGTTGGCTAGCTCTCTGCGACCACGAGCGTCATCCATCCAAGCGCCGCCACGCTTACCAGGGCGGGCATAGGGATCTAAATAGAAATAAGCTCGTATTTTTCCGGCAAGGTCTTTGACGGCAAAAGATTGCACATTCGCATGCCAAGAAGGTAAGTCTGCAGCTTCAATCTTGACGCCAAAGAGTGTCTGAATGACCTGAAATAAACCATCCAATACTTTGGGCAATGGGAAGTATTGCTTGAGTTCATTCTCAGAGAAAGAATAGCGCGCTTGTTTTAAGCGTTCTGCAGCAAAAGGGATATCCCAAGGCTCAAGCCCTTCTACAAATCCAAGCTCCGCCTTGGCATACTCGCAAAGTTCTTCCCAATCCTTCTGGGCGAATGGTTTTGATTTAATGGCAAAGTTCGTTAAGAAGAGATCTACTTCATCAACGGTATTGGCCATCTTGGGGGCCAAACTAAGTGCTGCATAATTGGCAAATCCCAACATGCACGCTTCTTCATCGCGCAGGCGCAATTGCTCCAGCATATTCTGAGCGTTATCCCAAGCGAGCTTACCTTTGGCATACTCAGGCGCCAAGTCTGATGAGCGCGTGACATAGGCTTGATACATCAGGCGACGCAGCTCTCGATTTTCGGAATACTGCATGACTGGATAGTAAGAGGGGAAGTGCAAGGTGAAGGCCCAGCCTTGCAGACCCTTTTTCTGCGCGGTATCAGTCGCTGCAGCGACAGCATCTTCTGGTAAGCCAGCAAGATCTGCTTTATTTGTTGCCAGATGAACAAAGCCATCAGTAGCATCTAAGACATGATCGGAGAATGCTTTACCCAGAATCGCTTGCTCATCCTGAATGGCAGAAAAGCGTGGTTTGTCAGCATCACTGAGTTCAGCGCCACCCAGACGAAAATCTCTCAGCGAGTTTTCAATCACTTTCTGTTGTGCGCGATTGAGCTTTACAAAGTCAGGACTATTTTTGAGATCTTTAAACTTCTTGTAGAGTGCTAAGTTTTGCCCAAGACTAGAAAAGAAAGCAGTAACCTCTGGCAGCATCTCTCCATAAGCGGCTCTTAACTCAGGTGTATCGGCAACACTATTAAGGTGGGAGATAACGCCCCAAGATCTTCCTAGCGCCTCTGTCGCATCCTCTAAGGGTTCAGCCAGCTTATCCCAGCTCGATGGCGTCCTCACATCAGTTGCTGTATCTACAGCAGTTTGTGCATGCCCTAGCAGGAACTGAATGGCAGGAGCAATGTGCTCAGGCTTAACTTCTGGATAGGCGGCAATGCCGCGACCAAAAGTCAGAAGAGGATTATTTTGTAAAGCGGGGGGTAGAGTAAAGAGAGATGTAGTCATACCCTCTAGCTTAATGGATCTAGAGTTTTGATGCCTTTTCAGCTGCTTCTAAAGTATTCATGAGCAGCATGGTGATGGTCATCGGGCCGACGCCACCCGGTACAGGGGTGATCCAGCCAGCGATATATTTAGCTGCATCAAAATCAACATCACCACAAAGCTTGCCATCTGGCATGCGGTTGATGCCTACATCGATCACGACAGCACCATTTTTCACCATATCGCCAGAAATCATCTTCGGCTTACCGGTAGCAACTACCAAGATATCCGCATCTTTGGTGTGATGGGCTAAATCACGTGTTTTGCTATTACAAATAGTCACTGTTGCGCCAGCTTGCAGGAGTAGCATTGCCATGGGCTTACCCACAATATTGGAGGCTCCAACAATCACAGCTCTGGCACCACGAATGGGATAGTCAATGCTCTCCAAAATCTTCATGCAACCATAAGGAGTGCAGGGCTTAAATTCTGGTTGACCAACCATCAAGGCGCCAGCATTAGCTACGTGAAAGCCATCGACATCTTTTTCAGGAGCAATGGCTTCAAGAACACGCTCAGCAGCAATATGTTCTGGCAAGGGCAATTGCACCAAGATGCCATGAATCGATGGGTCTGCATTGAGAGTCGCAATGCGAGCGAGCAATTCTTCTTCACCCAGCTCAGCAGAGTAGCGCTCTAATACCGAATGAAAGCCTACATCCTCACAAGCCTTCACTTTATTACGGACATACACTTGGCTAGCAGGATTTTCACCAAGCACAATGACTGCTAACCCAGGCCTAACTCCTTTGGCAGTAACAATCGTGCCACGGGCAGCTATTTCAGCACGTAGTTTTTTGGAGAGCGCGTTACCGTCTAGTAATTGGGCGGGCATTGCAAGTGTATTAATTGGGCTGGGGATCAGATAAAGCTAAGCGGAGTAGGTCGGCTACGGTATTGACGTTCAACTTTTCCATAATATTAGCGCGGTGAGCTTCAACTGTCTTAATAGAGATGCCAAGATCATCCGCGATTTGCTTATTGAGACGACCAGCAACGATGCGCTCCAATACTTGACGCTCACGACCAGTAAGCTTGCTTAGTAAGCTCTGAGTAATTTTGCGTTGGCTTGCTTGCGAGTAATCCACTCTTGCTTTAGAAAACATACGATCAACTAAACCGCAGAGATCATTTTCTTTAAAGGGCTTCTCAATAAAATCTACTGCACCACGTTTCATGGTGGAGACTGCCATCGAGACATCGCCGTGACCAGTAATGAAGGCCACTGGCATTGGAAAGTTTTCACTAATTAAGCGTTCTTGCAATTCAAGGCCAGACATCCCAGGCATCCGAACATCGAGGATTGCACAAGAGATAGTAGACTTATCCGTACTTTGTAAAGACTGCAAGAAACGTTCAGCGCTAGCATGACAGCGAACAACGTAACCATTACTCTCTAAAAGCCAAGTTAGAGAATCACGCACAGCTTCATCATCGTCAACTACATAAACGACTTCAGCTTGGTTTGGTTTGGCAACAGCTATGTTCATATTCGGTCTCACAAGGTCAATCTAAAAGTTGGATATTTATCCATTGTCCTTCGAATCAGGAGATTCTAGGGGTAGAAGTATTGTAAAGGTGCAGCCGGCCAGTTTAGTGCGTTCGGAGTCCATCATATTGGAGGCCCAAAGCCGCCCATGATGGGATTCGATAATGGAGCGGCAAATATTGAGCCCCATGCCCATTCCATCTACCTTAGTGCTAAAAAATGGCTCAAACATACGTTCTATGACCGATTCAGCAATACCACCCCCAGAATCCGTCACCCGGATCCGCATCATAGCTGGGAAGGTGCTGGTATCTAAATCGGCGCTAATGTTGACGGGCGGGGCTGACCAACGGGAAGAAAGGGGGTAAGCCTCACGCACGCTATCAAGGGCATTTTTTAGGAGGTTAACTAGGACCTGCAAGATCAGAACGGGGTCTACATTGACCTCGGGCAAATTGTCTGCAAGCGAAGAGGTGATGCTTAAGCGATGGCGATTCGCTTCAATCTCCAAAAGACCAACCGCATCATTAATGATTTCAGTCATGGATGAAAATTTGCGCTGAGGCTCACTACGCTTCACAAATCCGCGGATACGCTGAATGATGGTACCTGCACGATGTGCTTGTTCAGACGCTTTTTCTAAAGCAGGCAAAATTTCTTTCTTTAAATCTGGGTCAATATTTCCTTCTAAGCGTTTTGCAACGCCCATGCAGTAGTTAGAGATGGCCGAAAGAGGTTGATTTAACTCGTGCGCAAGAGAGGATGCCATTTCACCCATGGTGGTAAGGCGGCTTGTAAATTGCATACGCTCTTCTTGTTGGCGCACCAGATCATCTGCTTCTTTGCGGATCGTAATGTCAGTGGTAATCAAGAGTTGGGCCAAATGACCATCTACCCATGGAATAAAACGACGACGTACTTCGTACCATTTATTGCTACCATCATCTAATTGCACTTCTTCAGACTCTGATTCTTGATATAATAAAGAAGTTGGAATACCAGGAGGAGACTCTTGCAAATCTTCGGCAACATCATGAAGGGTTTCAAGATTATTACTATTGCCAGATAATTTAAAATGGCCTTTAGCATCATCGCCAAAATTCTCTCGATAGAAGCGATTCGCAAATAGAAGTTTGTCATTCTCAAGATCCACAACCGATACCGCTGCATCAAGTCCTTCAAGTACAGTAATGAAGCGCTCTTGTGAAACGGCCAGTTCCTCACGAATCTTTTTTGGCTCAGAGATATCAATTAATGAGGTAACCCAACCAGTTTGCTTACCCTTTTCATTGATCAGTGGAGCAATAAAGGTACGCGTCTGGATTTGTGATCCATCATGACGCAAAATGACACCCTCAATACCTGTTTTTGATACGACCTCAGATTGCAGCGCGCGGTTCATCTTCTCAACCAGCTCATCCCTTCTAGAGTCTGGCCAGAAGGGGAATGGAGGGGTTAGACCAATCAGCTCTTTTGCCGACCAGCCAGTCATCTCGCAAAACGCACGGTTCACATAAGTAATGCGCTTGTCCATATCATGCGCCCGAATACCAACAGGGGTAGAATTTTCCATCGCATTACGAAAGCTGGTTTCAGTCCGTAGGCTAGCTTCCGCTTCTTGGCGGACTTGCATTTGTTTTAAGACTGACCACAAGCTCCAAATCACGAAGGCGCACAATCCAAGGACAACACCAATCAGCATTCGAAAGGTGAGATTGGTGGGCGGAGGATAGGTATCAATCCGTAAAGTTAAATTCGGACTAAGAACGCCAATATCCAAACTCGTCTGGTTACTAAATGCCCGTTTGGGAGTATTACGATCAGACGAGATAGACAACACTCTTTCATTATCGGTTAGTAGCGTAAAGCGGTAATAGGCCTTGAGTTCTGGCGGTATAACATCTAAAACACCTTGAGCTGTATAGAGGGCGGCCAAATAACCAACGATATCTCCACCAACTAGATTGGGAACTACTTGCCAAAAAACGATTTTTCTTTCTCTTGCTAGGGACTCATCACCTTGGAGACTTAAGTTAATGAATTGACTAAACGATGGCCTATTCGTGCTTCTACTTAATTCAATGGCATTGGCCAACTCCTCATTGGCCGATTGGTCATTTTGGATTTTGCTAATCCAATCCGTTTTATTATTACTTGGTGGCGCCGTCCATAGCCGCTGTTTTTTTGAATCAATCCAGATGATTTTGACAATCTCATGATTGTTGGTCACTAAATCAGCTGCTTGCTCGTAAGCAATTTTTTTCAGTCTTTCTTGATCCTCGCTGGCTGCTAGTTCACGATTAATGCTGACTAGTACATCCAGATTATTAGCAAATCGAACTTGAATGCGCTGCTTAGCGAAAGAGAGCTCTCTAAATAGAGCCGATTCTTGCTGATTTTTTTCTTGTAATTGCAGGGTACCCAAAATGACACCCATGACCGCTGTGAATATGACAATGGCAATGAGGGGGGTGTATACGAGCCTAAATCCCCGTATTTTTCGGAGCCACTTGAATGGACTGAGGAGTAAGCTAATAGATGCCGATAATTTCATGAATGAGGCTTATTTTGCCTCATTGCCCTATCTAAAACGGCTTTTCTTGTGTAAATTCAAGATCTTATTTGCACCGCAATAAAATACCACATTATGAGAAATACTATCATTATGTGGAAAATTGCTTGTTTACACCCATATACCTTCATAAAATATTAGCTATACAGTAAGTAATTAATTACGCAGTACTCATCGGAGACAAGACATGGCGGCAGTTCCAGAGCAGGTATTAGGTAAGCAGAATTCCCAGGACGCAGATCCTGGAGAGACTCAAGAATGGTTACAGGCACTCGATGGGGTTATTCACAATGAAGGTCCTGAGCGTGCTGCCTATTTAATTGATCAGCAAATTTCTCATGCCAGGGTCAATGGTGTTGTCCAGCCATTTCATGCAGAGACTCCCTATATCAATACGATTCCCGTTGAGAATCAAGCGCGTTTACCAGGCGATCAGAATGTCGAGCACCGCATTCGTTCATACACTCGTTGGAACGCGATGGCGATGGTTCTTCGTGCTAACAAAGATACTAACGTTGGCGGCCATATTTCTTCTTTCCAGTCAGCAGCAACTTTGTATGACGTAGGTTTTAATCATTTTTGGCATGCACCATCACCAGAGCATGGCGGCGATCTCATTTTTGTTCAAGGCCATTCAGCCCCAGGTGTATATGCACGCGCCTATATGTTGGGCCGCCTCTCAGATGAGCAGCTTAATAACTTCCGTCAAGAGGTTGGGGGCAAAGGTATCTCTAGTTACCCGCATCCATGGTTAATGCCAGACTTCTGGCAATTCCCAACCGTATCCATGGGCCTTGGCCCAATCATGGCCATTTATCAAGCGCGGTTCATGCTTTACATGCAAGACCGTGGTTTTATTAAGCATGAAGGCCGTAAGGTTTGGGCATTTTTAGGTGATGGTGAAACCGACGAGCCAGAATCCTTAGGCGCTATTGGTATGGCTGGTCGTGAAAAACTCGATAACCTGATTTTCGTAGTGAACTGTAACTTGCAACGTTTAGATGGACCAGTGCGTGGTAACGGCAGCATCATTCAAGAACTCGAGGCTGAGTTCCGCGGTGCCGGTTGGAATGTGATCAAGGTAGTGTGGGGTGGTCAGTGGGACGCTCTATTTGCACGTGACAAAAAAGGCATCTTGATGCAGCGTCTGGGCCAGATTGTTGACGGTCAGTATCAGACCATGAAGTCTAAGAACGGTGGCTATGTTCGTGAGACGGTCTTCAATACCCCAGAATTAAAAGCACTAGTGAGCGACTGGAGTGATGATGAGATTTGGCAACTTAATCGTGGCGGCCATGATCCTCATAAGGTATATGCGGCATTCCATGCGGCGGTAAATCACAAGGATCAGCCCACAGTGATTTTGGCTCATACTATAAAAGGTTATGGCATGGGTGGCTCTGGTGAGGCGATGAATATTGCTCACCAAGCAAAGAAGATGAACGATGACGACGTCCGCCGTTTTCGTGATCGTTTTGAGATTCCAGTAAAAAATGAGGATCTCGATGACATGCCTTTGGTGAGTTTTCCTGAAGGCAGCCCTGAGCTAGAGTATATGAAGGCGCGACGCCAAGAGTTGGGCGGCTATTTGCCACAGCGTCGCACTAAGGCAGAAAGTTTGCCTGTTCCTGCATTAGATGTATTTGCTCCGCTGCTTGAAGCAACTGCAGAAGGTCGTGAGATTTCAACAACGATGGCATTTGTGCGCTTGCTTAATACTGTTGTGCGCGATAAAGTTCTAGGCAAAAGGGTCGTGCCGATTGTTCCTGATGAATCTCGTACCTTTGGCATGGAAGGCATGTTCCGTCAGATGGGTATTTGGAATCAATTAGGTCAGCTCTACACCCCAGAAGATCATGATCAATTAATGTTCTACAAAGAGGACAAGACCGGTCAGATTCTGCAAGAGGGTATTAATGAAGCGGGCGGCATGTGCGATTGGATTGCAGCTGCAACTTCGTACTCAACCCACGGTGTACCAATGCTGCCTTTCTACATCTTCTACTCCATGTTTGGTTTCCAGCGGATTGGTGACTTGGCATGGGCAGCAGGCGATATGCGCAGCCGCGGTTTCTTACTCGGCGGTACTGCTGGTAGAACAACGCTGAACGGTGAAGGCTTGCAACACGAGGATGGTCATAGCCACCTTTGGAGTAGCGCAGTACCAAACTGTATTAGCTACGACCCCACCTTTGCATTTGAATTAGCGGTAGTGATTCAAGATGGTATGCGCCGTATGTTGGAAGTTCAGGAAGACGTGTATTACTACATCACCTTGATGAACGAAAACTACACTCATCCAGCAATGCCAAAGGGTGCTGAAAAAGACATCATTAAAGGCATGTATAAACTCAAGTCTGTTGGCGATGACAAGGCTAAGTTACGTGTTCAACTTCTCGGCTCAGGAACTATCTTTCGTGAAGTGATTGAAGCAGCAGAAATGCTCCACATAGATTGGGGCGTTGCCTCTGATTTGTGGGGTTGCCCAAGCTTTACTGAGATTGGTCGTGATTGGAACGCAGTGCATCGTGCCAATCTCTTGAACCCAACGGCTACTCCAACACTTTCTCACATTGAGAACTGCCTCAAAGATACTTCAGGCCCAGTCGTTGCAGCTACTGACTATGTCCGTTTGTTTGCTGAGCAGATTCGTCCAGCAATTCAGCACATGGGTCGTCGCTATGAAGTATTAGGTACAGATGGCTTCGGTCGTTCTGATACCCGTGAAAAACTTCGTGACTTCTTCGAGGTTGATCGTCGTTGGGTGGTATTAACTGCCCTGAGATCTTTGGTAGATGCAGGCCAGATGGATCGTCAAAAACTTGCTCAGGCTATTCAGAAGTATGGCATTGATGCTGCTAAACCAAACCCGATGACGGTTTAAAAGAGAAGAATTCATGAGTCAAATAATCGACATTAAAGTCCCGGATATCGGCGACTACAAAGATATTCCAGTGATTGAGGTCTTAGTCAAAGCCGGTGATCAGATTGAGAAAGAACAATCTATTGTTGTCTTGGAGTCTGACAAAGCCACGATGGATGTTCCTTCATCGCACTCTGGTGTTGTGAAGGAAGTCAAAGTGAAGATTGGTGACAATCTTTCCCAAGGATCAGTTGTGATCACCTTGGAAGAGGGCTCAGCAACAGCGGCTACTCCTGCTCAGGCAAGCGCTGCAACACCAGCGCCAGCAAGCCCACCTGCATCAGGTACGACTCCAATCGAAATCATAGTCCCGGATATCGGCGACTACAAAGATATTCCAGTGATTGAGGTCTTAGTCAAAGCTGGTGACCGGGTTGAGAAAGAGCAATCCATCGTTGTGCTTGAGTCTGACAAAGCTACGATGGATGTTCCTTCATCACACTCCGGTGTTGTGAAAGAAGTCAAAGTGAAGATTGGCGACAATCTTTCCCAAGGATCCGTCGTATTAATTCTTCAAGCTGATTCATCTGGATCTGTAGCTACTCCAGCGGCGGCTCCAGTAGCACCAACAGCACCAGTAAGTAAGCCTGTGGTAGTTGAGCCACCAGTTGCTCGCGCTCCAGCACCTCCTCCAATTTCGAATCCAGCCCCAGTAGTAGATGCATCATTGAGTCATGCAAGTCCATCGGTGCGTAAATTTGCCCGTGAATTGGGCGTGACGGTTCATCAGGTCAAAGGATCTGGTCCAAAGGGCCGCATTACTCAAGAGGATGTACAAGCTTTTGTCAAAGCAGCCATGATTGGTGGCGCTGGTAGTCCAGCAGCAGCAAGTGGCGGAAGCTTGGGCGGCCTCAATCTGATTCCTTGGCCAAAAGTCGATTTCGCGAAGTTTGGTGAGATTGAGCGTCAGCCACTCAATCGTATTAAGAAGCTGACTGCAGCTAATCTTGCTCGTAACTGGGTCATGATCCCAGCGGTGACCTATCACGAAGATGCAGATGTGACTGACTTAGAAGCATTCCGAGTAGAGACGAATAAAGATAATGAAAAGAAGGGCGTCAAGATTACGATGCTCGCTTTCTTGATGAAAGCTGCTGTAGCTGCCTTAAAGAAACATCCAGAGTTTAATAGCTCGCTTGACGGTGACGATTTAATTTTGAAGAAGTACTTCAATATCGGTTTTGCTGCAGATACACCAACCGGCCTAGTAGTGCCGGTGATCAAAAATGTGGATAAGAAGGGCATCTTCGAAATTGCTAAAGAAACTTCGGAGTTAGCAGCATTGGCTCGTGACGGTAAATTGAAGCCAGATCAAATGCAGGGTGCCAGCTTTACTATTTCTTCTTTGGGTGGTATTGGTGGAACTTACTTCTCACCCATTGTGAATGCTCCAGAGGTCGCTATTTTAGGTGTGAGTAAAGCTGCTATGAAACCAGTATGGGATGGTAAGCAATTTGTACCACGCCTGATCTGCCCATTGTCTCTTTCTGCAGATCATCGCGTGATTGATGGTGCATTGGCTACGCGTTTCAATTTATATATCGCGCAACTCTTAGCCGACTTCCGTCGCGCTACGCTATAAGGGGGATCGATGGCTAAGCAAATGATCCTTGTCCCAGATATTGGCGACTATTCTGATATACCGGTGATTGAAGTGCTGGTAAAGGTTGGTGATGTGGTTGAAAAAGAGCAGCCTTTATTAGTGCTTGAATCTGATAAAGCAACCATGGAGATTCCGGCAGATGCTGCTGGAACGATTACTAGTATTGCAGTAAAGCTAGGCGATAAGATTAGCAAAGGTTCTGTCATTGCTGAAATTGAAGTAAGCAGTTCTGCATCCGCGGTCCAAGCCACTACATCACCTCCACCTGCACCAGCAAAAGCTGCAGCCCCAACAACACCAGCTCCAGTAGCCGGTCAATACAGCGGCAAAGTAGATCACGAGTGCGAAGTGTTAGTACTTGGTGCTGGCCCCGGTGGTTATAGTGCCGCATTCCGAAGTGCTGACTTGGGTATGAATACAGTTTTAATTGAGCGCTACGCAACCTTAGGAGGCGTATGTCTTAACGTGGGCTGTATTCCATCTAAAGCATTACTACACACTGCTTCAGTCATGGATGAAGTTAAAACCATGTCTAAGCATGGCATTACATTTGGCGCACCAAAGATCGAGATTGATCAATTGCGGAGCTACAAAGATTCTGTGATTGCTAAGTTAACTGGTGGTTTAGCTGGCATGGCAAAAGCACGTAAAGTCAAAACAGTGCGTGGTTTAGGGCGCTTCTTGGATGCTAATCACGTGGAAGTAGAAATGACTAGCGGTACCGGTCAAGATCTGAACGGCCAAAAAGAAGTGGTGCGCTTTCAGAAGGCGATTATTGCGGCTGGTAGTCAGCCTGTTAAATTGCCATTCTTACCAGAAGACCCTCGCATAGTAGATAGCACCGGCGCTTTATTGCTAACGAGCATCCCAAAAAGAATGCTGGTTATTGGTGGCGGTATCATTGGTTTAGAGATGGCTACGGTTTACAGTGCACTAGGCTCACGCATTGATATTGCTGAGATGATGGATGGACTCATGGCTGGCGCTGATCGTGATCTTGAAAAGGTTTGGGAGAAGTTCAATGCCGGACGTTTTGAAAAAGTCATGCTTAAGACACGTGCCGCTAAAGCACAAGTGAAGCCCGATGGTATTCAGGTGACTTTTGAAGGTGAGAACGCCCCCACAGAACCACAAACCTATGATTTAGTGTTAGTTGCTGTAGGGCGCACACCAAATGGTAAGAAGATTGATGCAGCTAAAGCGGGCGTTCAAGTAGATGAGCGTGGCTTTATTCCAGTCGATAAACAAATGCGCACTAATGTGCAAAACATCTTTGCGATTGGCGATATTGTTGGTCAGCCCATGTTGGCTCATAAGGCAGTTCACGAAGGTCATGTTGCGGCTGAAGTTTCAGCAGGTCAGAAGTCTTACTTCGATGCAAAGCAGATTCCATCCGTTGCTTATACCGATCCAGAAGTGGCTTGGGCTGGCTTAACTGAAGAGCAATGTAAAGCACAGGGTATAGCTTATGAGAAAGGTTTATTCCCTTGGGCAGCTAGCGGTAGAGCTATTGCTAATGGTCGTGATGAAGGTTTCACAAAGCTGATCTTTGATGCAACGACTCATCGCATTATTGGTGGCGGTATTGTTGGTACTCATGCCGGCGATCTCATTGGCGAGGTTTGCCTAGCAATTGAAATGGGCGCTGATGCAGTCGATATTGGCAAGACTATTCATCCGCACCCAACCCTAGGTGAGTCCGTTGGTCTGGCTGCAGAGGCAGTACATGGCCATTGCACTGATTTACCGCCAGTCAAGAAGAAGCCTTAAGTAAGAGGATATCTTCTAAGTTGCTAAAAAAAGCCCTGAGTGATCAGGGCTTTTGAATTTCCACTGCAAGCAAATATCAATCTCATGTAATGAGATGCCTATTTAATTCTCGAATGCGTTCATCCACATAATAACCACCACACTCTGTATAGCGTAGATACTTACATCCACAACTCTTGCATTCATAGATATCTGACTTGTTATAGGGATGGAAAGATATAGAGATCGGAGCATCCTTTGACCATATCGTAGTTCCCTTCGGGTGATGTTCTTCCCAATTTTCTGGAGCATCTTCGACTCTTAGGGTCCCTATACACTCTAGAGCATTCGTTATGAAGCCACCGGGAATACTTTCCCAGCCTGCACACGATAGAGATTGGCAATCAGCGCACTTACTCTTTCCTTCAAAAGATCGGGCGAATCCAAGCAACATCTCTCGATCAACTATATTGGTCATTTAATGGTTATTTAGATAATCTGACAGATAGTTGCCAGAGTAAGGTATATTTTTACAAAGAACAGATCTTAGCGCATGTGGCTATAGGGTGCGCAAACAATGGAGGCTAAAAAATCATGAAAAAACAGCTATTGCTGGTGGCCATCTCTTGCTTGGCGCTATGCTCTGAGAGCGCTTTGGCACAAAGCGCTTACCCCTGTGCAGTCGTGAAGTTTGTTTCACCATACCCACCTGGAGGTACAACAGATATTTTGGCCAGAATGCTGGCACCAGGTTTAGCTAAGCAACTCGGTACAAATGTTGTAGTTGAAAATAAGGGTGGAGCAAGTAGTAATATTGGCACTGAATATGTTGCAAACTCAGCTTCAGATGGTTGCACTCTATTATTGGGAAATAATACTGGTGTAGTAATCAATCAAAATTTATATAAGTTAAAAATAAATCCTTCCAAAGACTTGGCGGCAGTTGCAGAAGTGGCTTCTGTACCCTTGGTTCTTTATGTGAATGTATCAGTATCTGCAAATACTCTTGGTGAGCTAGTTGAACTCATTAAAAATAATCCTGGTAAATACAGCTATGCATCTGGTGGTAGCGGTAGTCCACAGCATCTGATGGCAGAAATGCTGAAGCTTGAAAAGCAGCTAGACATGACACATATACCTTATAGAGGGCAGGGACCAGCAATGGCTGATGTTCTAGCTGGTCAAGTGCCGATTGCATTTGAGACTACGACAGCGATTTCCGCACAGATGACATCGGGACGTATTCGTGCACTAGCGACAACGGGCGCAGTGCGACCTAAAAACTTTACAAATATTCCGACTATGAAGGAGCTTGGATATTCGAGCTTTGTTATAGAGAATTGGTATGGTATTTTTGTTGCAGCTAAAACGCCATCTATTCTGATTGCAAGATTAAATAAAGCAGTGAATGCCGTTATGAAGGATCCAGAAGTTGCAGCAAGTCTTAGTAAAATGGGTTCAAGTGATGTGGCAGGGACATCGGAGCAATTTACACAATTTATTAATAGAGAAATTCCATATTGGGAGTCTTTAGTCAAGCGCACAGGCGCAACTGTAGATTAAGTGGTTTGAAAAGGAAATCAAGATGAATAATGGCTATGAAATTAACCCCAGAAAAGAGGCTTTCAAGGAGGGGATATCTGCCCTGACAGGATTGGCAACCTCGGTTGTCAGTGATGTATTAGGCAGAACTATTGGCGCAGTCAATATATTACCGGTAAATAAGTCGCCGGTTGCCGTATGTGGCAATGCTGTCACAGTCAGTGTTAGAGCTGGTGATAATTTGATGATTCATAAGGCGCTACAAATTCTACAACCTGGGGATGTACTGGTAGTTGATGGTGGAGGCGATATCTCTCGAGCCTTGTTTGGTGAAATCATGATGACTGTTGCTAAATCAAAGGGCGCTGTTGGTGTAGTTTTTGATGCGGCGATTCGTGATGTTGAGGCTTTTGAAAGGCATCGCTTTCCGTGCTGGGCGCGCGGTGTCAATATGCGTGGTCCCTATAAGGATGGTCCAGGCAGTATTAATGTACCCGTTTCCATAGGGGGTATGGTTATTAATCCAGGCGATGTAGTTTTAGGTGATAGCGATGGGATCATTGCTTTGTCCCCTGAGTTGGTATTAGAGGCTGCTCGATTAGGTAAGGAAAAAGAGATTACAGAGCGCAAAACAATTCAGTCCATTCTTGATGGCAAATATGATGATGCATGGGTGAACGTAAGCTTAAAGCAAAAAGGTGTCTTATGAAGCTTAGGTTGATGTTTGTGACCCTGTTAGGTGCGGTTGCGCTTAATGTGTTTGCTGCGTATCCTGATAAATCGATCAAATTTCTAGTACCGTGGCCGCCGGGCGGGGCAACAGATCAAGTTGCTCGTATCTTGGCGATACCACTAACCAAAGAGCTCGGTGTTTCAGTATTTATCGAAAATAAGGGCGGAGCTGGTGGCAACATAGGCACCCAAGCCTTTGTGCAAGACAAGCCAGATGGCTATTCTATTTTGATGGCTACTAGTTCAACTAACGCGGCAGGCCCTCACTTATTTGCAAATCAAGGATTTGATGCCGCTAAAGATTTCACTCCAGTAGTTTTGGTCTGCACCATTCCAAACATCATGGTTGTGCCAGAGGCATCACCTTGGAATAGCATGAAAGACTTAATGTCTGATGCAAAACAGAACCCTGGAAAATTTACCTATGGCTCTGCAGGCATTGGCGCATCTCAACATTTGGCCGGCGCACAATTTAAAACCGTTACAGGCTTAGATATTCGCCATGTCCCATATAAGGGTAGTGGTCCCGCAGCCCTAGATTTAATGGCTGGTCACATTGATATGATGCTCGATACTGGATCACTTAACAACATCAAGGCTGGTAAATTAAAAGCCTTAGGAATAGCAGCAGACAAGCGCATCCCTGAATTGCCTAACGTGCCAACCATGAAAGAAGTTGGAGTGCCAATGGTTGCGAATGCTTGGTATGGTGTGATGTTGCCTACTGGTGCGCCAAAGGATATTACTGAGAAACTCAATGCTGCATTTAATAAAGTTTTGAAGGATCCTGAAGTACGAAAAAGCCTTCAAGGAATTGGTGCCCAGGTTGATGGGGGTTCAGTAGCAGATTTTACAAAGTTCTCACAATCTGAGATTAAGCGTTATGAAGGAATTGTGAAAATGTCTGGGGCCCCTAGAGAGTAATTTTGATGAAAAAAATCCTATTGAGTTTCTTGCTCGCAGCAAATCTTCTTTTTGCTAGTAGTCTGATGGCTCAAGATTACCCAAATAAACCAATTAAGGTTTTAATTGGTTATGCCCCTGGCGGCGCGGTGGATCTAGTTGCTAGAACATTAGGTCAAAGTCTCTCAGTCTCTCTGGGCCAGTCAATAGTGATTGAAAACAAGCCAGGAGCTGGAACAAATATCGCCGTCAAGCAATTGATTGATAGTCCACCTGATGGTTACACCTTGATGGTTGCTGCCAATGCCTTGGCGGCAAATATGTCTTTATATAAGCCACAACCCTTTGATATCGATAAAGACATTACACCAATTGCCATGATTGGTCGCGTGCCAGTAGTCATCGCAACTAATGCTGATAGCAAGTATCAAAAATTATCTGATTTGATCAAGGCTACAAAGGCAAACCCTGATTTTATTACCTATGGAACTCCTGGCAATGGATCAACACCACATATGGCCATGAAATTTTTTGAGCAGGCGTCAGGAATTTCTTTAAAACACATTCCCTACAAAGGTGGAGCGCCTGCAATTACAGATCTTATTGGGGGGCAGTTGGATTTGGTTGCGATGAATATGTTGGAAGTAGCTCCGCATGTCAAAAGCGGCAAACTAAAGATTGTTGCCGTTATGAGTGCCAAGCGTTCCCCCATATTTCCAGAGATACCCACGGTTGCAGAATCCGGCTTTCCAGGTTTTGAAGCTTCCGTGTGGTACAGCCTAATTGCACCCGCCAAGACCCCGGCATCTATTGTAAAGACGCTGCATGCCCAAGTTGAGAAAGCCTTGCAGTCTAAAGAGATGGTTGAGCGACTAGGTTCTGTTGGCGGAGAGGTAAGTCCAGGAACTAGCGCTCAAGCAGTTTCGTATTTGAATTCAGAGCGTAGGCGTTACGAGAAATTGGTACGTGAAGCTAATATTCAACCAGACTAATTTTTGTTGACATCATCACCAAAAAGGAAGGAATAGATGATTATTGATTGTCATGGCCACTACACTACAGCGCCAAAAGCCTTAAAGGCTTGGCGCGATGCCCAGGTTGCCAATTTAAATACGCCAGAGTTGGGCCCTAAGGCATCTGATTTAAAAATTAGTGATGATGAAATCCGCGAGTCGATTGAGAATAATCAACTAGCTAGGATGCGAGAGCGGGGTATTGATGTCACCATCTTCTCCCCACAAGCCAGTTTTATGACTCATCATATTGGCGACTTTAATACCTCAGCAACTTGGGCAGCCCTTTGCAACGAGCTATGCTACCGAGTGACACAGTTATTCCCAAAAAACTTTGTTGGCGCTGCAATGCTGCCACAGTCGCCTGGAGTGGATATCAGCACCTGCTTGCCTGAAATGCGCAAATGCATTAATGAATATGGATTTGTTGGCATCAATCTCAATCCTGATCCTTCAGGTGGACATTGGCGCGATCCTCCACTAAGCCATCCCTATTGGCATCCAATCTATAAAGAGATGATTGCTTTAGATGTTCCAGCAATGATTCATGTGAGTACCAGTTGCAATGATTGCTTCCATACTACCGGTGCACATTACTTAAATGCCGATACCACTGCATTTATGCAATGTCTGACCTCAGATTTGTTTGTGCAGTTTCCATCCTTGCGATTCTTAATTCCGCATGGCGGCGGCGCAGTCCCTTATCACTGGGGTCGATTTAGAGGGCTTGCAAAGGACATGAATATCCCTGATATTAATCAGAAACTACTCAACAATATTTATTTTGATACTTGCGTTTATCACCAGCCAGGAATCAATCTACTCACCGAGGTGATTCCGGCTAAAAACATTCTCTTTGCATCAGAAACCTTTGGTGCAGTAAAGGATATCGATCCAGATACTGGATTTTATTTTGACGATACGCGTCGCTATCTCAATGCGGTTGATGGTCTGAGTAATCAAGAGAAATCCATGATTTTTGAAGGCAATGCGCGTAAGGTATTCTCCAGAATTAATAACAGAATTCCAAAGTAAACGGGGGATATGATGACGTCCGAAGAGTTTGATTTTTTATACAGGGGTCGGTTGGAGAAATTAGCCACCTCAAATTTGAGCGATGCTCTTGATAAGTTAGGCATTGCAGCTGCTGTGATCGGCATTGTTCCGCAGTGGGGTAAGACTAAAGTGATTGGTAGGGCAATTACGATCCGAATGATTGCCGCAGGTGCTGCCCAAAGTAAGGCCCATCTTGGGGTTGATGCAATATTTTCTGCCTCCCCTGGTGATGTGATTGTGATTGATAACCGTGGGGATCTGAACAATAACTGTTGGGGTGAGATTCTCTCGATGGGAGCCTTGCAGAAGAAAATTGCTGGCGTTGTTGTCGATGGCGCAGTCCGTGATGTGGATACCTGTGAAGAGTTTGGATTTCCGGTTCACGCAAGAGGAACGGTTCCCATTACTGCTCGTGGGCGAATAGTTCAAGAGGCTTGGAATATTCCCATTCGGATCGGAAATATTCTTGTTCTACCTGGTGATGTGATTGTTGCTGATGTCAATGGAGTCGTAGCAATTCCTGCTGGCAAGATTAAAGAGGTATTGGATACAGCAGAAAATATTGCTACCAAAGAGCTAGCAATGGTTGAAGCATTAAGAGCCGGGCAGTCAATTCTTGATGTGGATAAGCAATTTAACTACGAGCAAATGTTGAAAAGTTAGGTACTGATATGCATGCACTATATAACCCGAGAATGATTTTGAAAATCTTTTACTTAATCTGTTTTGGATTGAGTACTCAATTAGCATACGCTCAGTACCCATGCTCTGTAATCAAAATCATTTCCCCTTATCCACCAGGTGGTGCTAGTGATGTTCTTGCAAGAATGCTTGTTCCTGGGCTTTCTAAGCAATTAAATGTCAGTGTGATTGTTGAAAATAAGACAGGTGCCAGCGGCAATATTGGTACTGAATTTGTGAGTAGCGCTACTGGTGATGGTTGCACACTACTACTTGGCAATAGCACTGGTGTTGTGATTAATCGTAATTTATACAAACTGCGTAATGACCCCATTGCAAGTCTGAGGCCTGTGGCTGAGGTAGCTGCTGTACCGATGGTGCTCTACGTTAATTCATCCGTTCCCGCCAATTCAGTCGCAGAGTTAATCGCTTTGATTAAGAAAGAGCCGGGTAAATTTAGTTTTGCTTCTCCTGGAAGCGGAAGTACTCATCATCTGCTTGGCGAATTACTTAAGCTTGAACAAAAGCTGGATATGACACACATCCCATATAGAGGTTCTGGGCCTGCAATTGCTGACGTATTGGCTGGACAAGTGCCGATGGCATTTGAGTCTACTGGCGCAATGGTTCCTCACTTAAATAGCGGTAAGGTTAGGGCGCTTGCAACTACTGGAGCAGTACGAGCAAAGAATTTACCAGATGTTCCTACTATGAAGGAGCTTGGCTATCCTAAATTTGTTGTAGAAAATTGGTATGGAATTTTTGTTCCAGCTAAAACGTCAACAGCACTGGTCAACCAGTTAAATAAAGAAATTAATAAAACATTGGCCTCAACTGAGGTTGCTGAGAGCTTATCAAAGATGGGCTCTTTAAATAGCGAACAAACTCCCGAGCAATTTGCAGCGTTCATCAAAAAGGAGATCCCTTACTGGGAGCTGTTAGTGAAGCAGTCTGGAGCTACTGCAGAATAGGTTTAACTATTTCTTTTTAGCTGCTTTACTAGGGGTATCGGCAGCCTTCATAACGGTATCAGTAGCAGTATTGAGATTAGTTTGAGCAACATTAACTGCATACTTGATAGCCTTTTGGCTGGTTTCATATACATTGTTAGCGGAGGCGATGGCCTGCTTCATGGCATGAACCGCGGCATCTGAGCCGGCAGGCGCATTCTGCGTCCACTCTTCTACTAATGCATTTATCTTTTTTTGACCTGCTTGAAGTTCTTTTTCAGCAGATTGGGTGAAGTTGTTTTGAGTTTCGTGAGCTAAGTCATATAAGTGACGACTGTAAGCCATAATCTTTTCGGCCATGGGCTGGACTGTTTCAGCCTGGTGGGCGAGGAGCTGTTGAATATCTTTCACTTCCAAAGCCTTCTTTGCACTCGTCATACTGTCGCTCAAACTTTGTTTTGCAATATGCATATTGAGCTCAACTAATTTTTCTATACTTTGGAGTGCTTGATTGGTCAAACTACTCAAAGTTTCTAAATTGGCTTTTTGTGCCGCCACAAGTTGTTCTGGTGTTAAGTTCATTGCAATTCCCTTGAGATGGATTTAGGCTTTGCTTCTAGCTCAGTTCCAACTGTAGTCTGTCTTGCATCTTTTGACAGTATATTAATCGCGCCGCAGTATGAAGAATCTTTTAAGGACACAAATTCAAGGCCTGGGGGCTGTATTAAAAAGAGCCTAAAATCAATGATTCAATCAAAAACTGCCATATTTTCAGTAAGTTACCCATGAAACTCAGCCTAGATCACGCAATTGCACCTATATTTGTGCTGATATGGAGTACGGGTTTTGTGATTGCTCGCCTAGCCATGCCTTATGTCGAGCCAGCTACCTTCCTATTTTGGCGTTGTATCGGTGTTCTCGCAGCTATGGCGGCACTGAGTTTAATCTGGCGTATTACGTGGCCAAGTTGGTCACAGACCAAGCATATTGCTGTTGCTGGCAGCTTGCTGCAGTTTGGCTATTTACTCGGCGTTTATTTTGCCATCCATTTGGGCATGGGAGCAGGTTTAGCAGCCATTATTGTTGGCCTGCAACCCATTGTGACCGCTTGGTTTGCTGCATGGATATCAGAACAAGTTTCGCCACGCCAATGGATTGGTTTAGGGTTTGGTTTTGCAGGTGTTGCTTTAGTGGTATTGGAGAAAATAACTTTCGTCCATATTCCATTTGCGAGCTATGTGTTGGCTTTTATTGCATTACTCTCAATTACTTTTGGCACGCTGTATCAGAAAAAATATTGTCCGGTATTTGATCTGCGGGCAGGCTCTTCAATTCAGTTTGGTGTTTCAGCAGTGCTTTGCTTTATTTTCATATATTTCTTTGAGACAGGTGTGATGGTTTGGAATGCATCAGTGATTGGCGCCTTGTTATGGGCGATATTTCCGCTTTCCATTGGCTCAATTAGTTTGCTATTTATGATGATTCGCAAGGGTGCAGCAACAAAGGTTACAAGCTTTCTTTACCTAACGCCTCCAACCACGGCACTGATGGCTTGGTTCTTATTTGGTGAGCCCTTTACGGCACTGATGGCGCTAGGACTGGGTTTGACTATGACAGGGGTAGTATTAGTAAATGCCCGCCAAGTCAACACGGTAGCGACCATTGCTGAGTAGGGCGCTATCAAACGTCCAAGATGGGGCTAATAAATCCATCTTTAGCCGTGAAAGTAATTATCATTCCATATGTTAAAAGTTTTGGAAGCTATTTTGGGGATGTGTTTGAATCGATTTTCGATCTTGATCTTGACTCTGGTCTTTGCCTGTGGCGCTTCTCTGAATGCACCAGCCATCGCAGCTGCCAAAGATAAAGATGGTCAAATCAAGGCTAATAAAGTAACTGTCAAGATTGCCAAGTCTCCCAAAAAGCCAAAAACTGTTCGAGTCACGGTAACGCGCCCATCTGAACCGGTTGTTCCTTCCCATCCATCATTTGCTACCGCCCTTGGTTTACGTGGTCAACATGATGAATTGAGTCTGAAATCGAGCGTGGCGATGGTTGTTAATCAAGATACTAAAGAAGTGTATTTTGAAAAAAATTCTGCTGTTAGTTTGCCAATCGCATCCATTACTAAGCTGATGACTGCGATGGTTGTTTTAGATTCCAAACTGCCTTTGGACGAGACTATTGTGATTAATGCAGATGATGTTCGTATTTATGCTAAATCTCGCCTTGCTGGCGGCACGGTGATGACCCGTGAAGAAGCCTTATTGCTTGCCTTGATGTCCTCTGAAAACCGCGCTGCATATACCTTAGGCAGAAACTATCCAGGCGGTATTCCTGCTTTTATAGATGCCATGAACCGTAAGGCTAGAGAATTGGGAATGGAGCATTCACATTTTGCTGATCCGACTGGTTTAATGAGTGAGAATGTGGCCTCTGCTGAAGACTTAGCCCGCATGCTTAGCGCTGCATATCAGTACAAAATGATCCGTGAATTTTCAACTTGGCCAGATTTAACCATGATGATTGGGAATCGTCCACAGAAGTTCTTAAATACCAATCGTTTGGTGCGCTCTGGTGATATGAATATCGGCTTACAAAAAACAGGCTTCATTAATGCAGCAGGTAAGTGCTTAGTAATGCAAGCTAGGATCAACAACACGCCTTTACTATTAGTCTTCTTGGATTCTGTTGGTACCCAATCTCGCTTTGCTGATGCAGTACGAGTGCGTGACTGGTATGAGCGTATGCCTTTAGGGACGCAACCCATTCGTCGCATTATGTAATGGGTAGGCTAGGCTGATGTGCCTGGCTCAGTTGTTTTGGGTTTGTAGCCTAGTCCTTTAGAAATCTGTAGGGCAGTATCCTGTAAGGATTTAAGCCAGTCTGCTTGCATACGATCTGTGGGTGAGCTGAGTGATAAGCCCGCAACTAATTTTCCGGTGTCATTCAAAATAGCCGCAGCAAAACAGCTCACGCCCAGCTCTAACTCTTCGTCATCGCGGGCATTGCCCTCTTTTCGAACTTGATTCAGAGCAGCTTCTAATTTATTGAGATCAGTAATGCTATTGCGTGTATGTCCTGATAGGCCAGTTCGTGTGACATAGGCGCGAACTTGGCCAGCATCATCACTTGATAAAAATAATTTACCTACTGAGGTGAGGTGTAGCGGGGCACGACCACCAATGGCACGAACCACTTGCATGCCAGAGCGTTCGCTATAGGCGCGATCGATATAAACGATCTCATCACCTTGGCGCACTGATAAGTTAACAGTTTCACCAGTGAGTTTATGCAGGGCACGCATGGGAACCTGAGCCGCCTCCCGCACGGAGAGCCTTGCTTTAACTAAGTTACCTAGCTCTAAGAGTTTTAAGCCAAGACGATAAGTACCCCCATCGCCACGCTCCACTAAACGGCAGGCAACCATATCATTCAGAATGCGGTGGGCAGTAGAGGGGTGCAGGCCAGTTTGTTCGGCTAAATTCTTGAGGGTACTGGATTGTTCTTGCTCAGCTAAGGCGTCGAGCAGATTCATCATGCGCTCAACTACCTGGATAGCTGTTTTAGCAACTTCCCCGGTACTTCTAGCATTTTTGACAGTTTTAGTATCGCTCATAAAGTCTATTGTAGCGATTTCAGATGCGATTGCATATTGTGAAACGCAATTTTATAGAGACCCTAGACAGCCAAACCCAGTTTGATGAGTCGATTCTAGGGTGTTCTGAGGGCTTTGGCACACTCATTCACGATATCTGGACCCCTGTAGATCAGACCGCTATAGATCTGCACTAAGCTGGCGCCAGCCATCATTTTTTCTTTGGCATCGGCTCCCGACAAAATACCGCCAACGCCAATGATGGGTAGATCATTTCCCAATCTTGCCTTGAGTGTTTTGATCACTTGAGTAGAAAGCGCGCGTACTGGAGCGCCCGATAATCCACCCGCTTCCTGACTATGCTGCATGCCTTGCACTAAGTTACGAGCAATAGTTGTATTGGTAGCGATGATGGCATCGATGCCAAACTCCATTGATAGATCTGCAATCAAATCAATGTCAGTAGTTTCTAAGTCAGGCGCAATTTTTAAGAAGAGTGGTTTACGGACACCATAGCGTTCACTCAAACGTTTTCTGGCTTCATCTAGACTGCTCAATAATGAGCGTAACATGTCTTCACCGTGTAGATCACGGAGATTTTGAGTATTAGGAGAGGATATGTTCACGGTAATGTAGGTGGCTATTTCATAAACAGCCTCCATTGCCAAAATGTAATCACTGGCAGCATCTTCAATGGGTGTGCTGGCATTCTTGCCGATATTCATACCAAGGACACCGCCTTGTTGCCAAAATCGTGAGCGGCGCACTCGGGCAACGCAAGCATCAACACCATCATTATTAAAACCCATGCGATTAATGATGGCCTGCGCTTCAGACAATCTAAACATCCGTGGTTTGGGATTGCCTGCTTGCGCACGGGGGGTGACTGTGCCAATTTCTAGAAAGCCAAATCCAAGGGCAGCAAGCGCATCAATATGTTTACCGTCTTTATCTAAGCCAGCAGCCAAACCTACTCGGTTTGGAAAGGTGATGCCACAAAGTGTATGAGGATCAGCTACCGTTTTACTAATGAGGCGCTTAAGTAAACCCCAGCGCTCTGCACGATCTAAATTACTGAGAGTGAGGTTATGGGCTTGTTCGGGATCTAAGCAAAAGAGCCAGGGACGTAAAAGAGAGTAACGGTCGATCATGGATAGATATTATGACCCAGTCAAGCTAGACAAAGGCTGCCAATGATCATCAATCAAACCTTCCAGAGGCTGATACTTAGCCTTATAGGACATTTTTTCACTCTCTTGAATGTAGTAGCCAAGGTAGAGGTAAGGCAGAGCCAGTAATTTGGCCTGCTCGATTTGCCACAGGATGCTGTAACTACCGTAGCTAGATGCTGGTACCGAGGTATCGAAGAAGGTGTACACCGAAGAAATGCCCTGATCCAAAATATCAATCATGCTGACCATGCGCAGCCGTCCTGGATGCGAATCATGTGGACCATCCCGGAACTCCACAATGCGTGAGTTCACACGACTCTGTAATAGGAACTGCATATATTGATCTTGATCATCGCTATCCATTTCTCCACCAGCATGTCTTTCATTTTGATAGCGCTGGTATAGCTGATAGTGCTCATCTTGATAACCTAAGTTCAGAACAGATACCTCTAAGCCAAGATGTTTTTTCCAGGCGCGACGTTGACTGCGAGAAGGCATAAATTGATTCACCAGAATTCGGGTGGCAATGCAGGCCCTACATTCATCGCAATAAGGACGATAGGTATACAGGCCGCTGCGACGAAAGCCAGCATTCAAAAGCTCACTATAAGTATCTGCATGAATTAAATGGGAGGGCGTGGCTACTTGTGAGCGCGCCATGCGATTCGGTAAATAAGAGCAGGGGTAGGGCGCCGTTGCATAAAACTGCAATGCGGTGAGCGGAAGTTCTTTGAGCCGGGTCATAGCCAGTGGGTCAAAATCGTTTTATCAAAAGTCCAGGATAGTTCAATCTTAGTTTGATTTAAGGATATCTGCAGTTGTTCCAGAAACTTCTGTCTGGAGATGGGTGCCGCACCCAGAGAATGAAGGTGTGCCGTCTCTTGCTGGCAATCAATCATGGCAATTCCATTATGAAGGCACCAAGCACTTAAGGCGGCTAGGGCAATCTTCGATGCGCCTGGCTTACGGCTAAACATCGATTCTCCAAAAACCATACCGCCAAACGATACGCAGTAAAGACCACCAATGATGTGACCTTCTTCGATGACTGCGATGCTATGCGCATGACCTTGCTCATGGAGTGCAGTGTAGGCATCTACGATCTCATGAGTAATCCATGTACCATCTTGATCTTTGCGTGTACTAGTAGCACAGGAGCGAATCACAGCACCAAAATTTGCATCTACCGAAATTTGCGAATGAACATCTTGGCAAAAAAGACGAATATTTTTCTTCAGAGAGGCACTACATTTAAATTCTGTAGGTTTAAGAACCATGCGGGGATCTGGCGACCACCATAAGACGGGTTGATTATCAGAGTACCAGGGAAAGATACCCAGTTGGTAAGCCTGAGATAGTTGCCCAGGATAAATACGTTCGCTTACTGCAATGAGCCCAGGAACACTGAGATCTGGATCGGGTTCAAGCAGTGGGTTCGGAAAGGAATCCTGTGGTCCTAGCCAAGCGATCTGACTCATGCCTTGACCCATATCAGGCACTAAATTTTCTCGGATGGCAGTACATCACGACTACGTACCTGAAACTCTTTACCATCCTCAAAAATACCTGCAGCGCGATCAGCAAAGAACCATTCCAGCGTTTGCTTCACGGTTGGAAAAGCCAACTCCGCCCAAGGAATTTCATGTTCATGAAAGAGAGCAACTTCAAGGCTTTCTTCCCCGGCACAAAAATCAGGGGTGTTCATTTTCGCCAAGTAGAACAGATGCACCTGTTGGGCATGAGGAACGTTTAATAAGGAGTAGAGCGGACCCATTTCAACGTGAGCGCCTGCCTCCTCGAGAGTTTCTCTAGCAGCGCCGTGGCTCGTAGTTTCGCCCAGCTCCATAAAACCCGCAGGGAGTGTCCAGTAGCCATGACGTGGCTCAATAGCGCGACGACAGAGTAAGACTTGTTTTTCATAAACAGGGATACTGCCGACGACATTGCGGGGATTTTGATAATGAATATTGCCACAGGCCTCACAAACATGGCGTTCACGAGAATCATTAGCCGGAATTTTGATCGTCAGTAGAGATGCGCAGTTTGGACAATACTTCATGACAGCTTTCTAGAAATGGGCTTTAATGGCGCCACGCAGGGCATTCGTAAGAATAATCTCATCTGCTATTGAAACATCATTAATAGTCAGGTTAGCCTCGCGGGCATTTAGTTTTGGATCTGCAAGGAGAGTTGCCCGCATCACCCCAGGCAATAAGCCTGCTGAAAGAGGCGGGGTCAGCCATTCAGAGCTACCCTGAGGTTTAATAAAAATGCTGGTTCTTCCGCCCTCAGTAACAAAGCCCTGTTCATTGGTAAATAGAGCGTCAAAACCACCTAAGCTACCAGCTTTTTTCCAGGCTAAATCATAAAGACCACGATTGGTGATCTTGTGGCGCAATAAGGCATCACCAGAAAACATTCCCACCTTGCCAGACAGAATATCTTTTGCCCAGAATATTTTGACTGGCTCATTGAGGGCATCGAGTACTCCCGTGGAAACCGAAAGATCACCGTTTGGAGCGAGATCAAGCCTCAACCTGAAAGTAGTTCCAGCATCTAGTGATGAGCAAGCACTTTCAATCGCTAATTTGGCATCAGGCCGACAAAAAGAAATTCCTAAGGCCAAAGCAGAAGATTGCATACGATCTAAGTGGGCCTCTAGCTTCTGAGGCTTTCCTCCAGTAATTGCAATTGTTTCAAATAGTCCAGTAGAGGCAGGTAAATTTATTAAAAAGGCTGACTTAATAGAGCACTCTCGCCATTCGTGTTTTGGATCAGAATCATTCGTGATGCCAGCGCCAATGCCTAAGGTAAAGGTGGAGGCATGCGACTGGGCATCTTCTGTAATTTCAACGGTGCGAATGGGAACGCTAAAGGCAAAGTCACCACTTGGGTCAAGCCAGCCTAGGGCGCCACAATAGTAGCCACGATCTTCAGACTCCAACTCCTGAATAATTTGCATGCTGCGTTTTTTAGGGGCGCCTGTGACAGAGCCACACGGAAAGACGGCCTGCAAAATATCTAAGAGAGAGGTATTAGGCTTAGCTTGACCTTGTACAGTCGATGTCATTTGCAATACATCACCATACCTAGCCACTTCAAATAAATTAGGCACAGTGACCGAACCCGGCAAAGAGACGCGGCTAAGATCATTGCGCAACAAATCCACAATCATCACGTTTTCAGCTTGATTCTTGGGATCATCTGATAAAGCACTTGCTACTTCAGATAAGGCACTTGCAGTACCTTTCATCGGCATTGCTTTGAGGGTATCGCCTTCACGAGCAATAAAGAGCTCAGGAGATTGGGATAGCAGGTAGTTGCCTTCGTGTGAGATGTAAGCCCCAAATCTGCCTGGCTGACGATCACGCAAGCGACTATACAAAGCCAGGGGAGAGCCGTAGGTGTTGCCGGTAATGCGATAGGTGTGATTGATTTGATAAGTATCGCCACTGCGTATGTATTCCAATATCTTGGCGATATCAGAGGAAAATTGCTGTTCATTCAATGATTCACGAACATCCATAACACCAGCAGATCTCTGTCCATCCTCAAGTTGCTCAAGCTGATCGGTAATCAGGGCATCAGCTTCTTGTTTGGATAACTTATCAAAATCCTTAAATGCCCAAGCCTCTATCAGCGGGTGAGCGCTTGAAGCTGCCCCCATTCTTTGTGGAAGCCCATGAATTTGTCTACCGAGTTCATAAGCAAATGCAGCGACAACAAACTCCCCTCTAGCAAGGGATGAGGCAATTTGGGCTAAACACTTTTGAGTTGCTAATATGTCGAGCGAGTTGTCACCATTAGACAGAACGCGCCAATAATGTAGCGGGCTTTCATAATGGCGACTAGATGGTTTGGCCGCTGTACTTTGCGCATCGTCGAGCAAAATCATGGCGGCTAACCCAATTTCTTCTATTTATTTGAGGATGGTGGCTGATTCAATCGTTACTGTCTTCGAAGGCACATCAGACATTCTGCCCATGCGTGGTGCTGGCGCAACCATCGTTGGGACCTTACGGATTGCATCAATAGTTTGTATACCAGAAATGACTTTGCCAAATACGGTATAGCCATTACCCATGGCATTGGGATAGTCCAATGCAGCGTTGTCGTTGACATTAATAAAGAACTGGGAAGTAGCTGAATCAGGATCAGAGGTACGCGCCATCGCAATGGTGTAACGATTATTTCTTAAGCCATTTTGCGCTTCAGAAACTACAGGGGCATTGGTTGATTTCTGATTTAAGTCTGGAGTAAAGCCGCCACCTTGAATCATGAAGCCATCAATCACGCGATGAAAGATGGTGCCATTATAAAAACCACTCTTCACGTAGTTTAAAAAGTTAGCAGTACTTTTAGGGGCCTTCACATCATCTAGCTCAACAACGAAGTTACCCATAGTTGTTTTAAATTCAACCTGAGGGCCTGCAAGAACTGCTTGGCTAGTAATGCATGCAGTAACGAGAATGAGGCTAGTAAAAAGCTTACGCATAAAGACTCCTTGAATGAAATGAATGGAACAATTGTATTGTGTAACTTTATTAAGTGAGGCCGTTGGGAACATTCCCAGCATAGGCATAGGATGCTTCGTCAAACATCCCTGGCCGGGCAAGGTAATCGAGCGCCCAATCGATGGTATCGAAACCCCAAAAGCAGTGTTGATTGAGTATCAAGGCAGGCACCCCAAAGGCACCATCCGCTTTAGCCTGATTCGTATTGGCGACTAGTGCTGCCTTAATCTCGGGGCTTTCGGGCCTTGGAGTTTCACTAGATAAGCCAAGATAGACGCAAAATTCTGACCAAGAAAGATTGGGATCTTTGCCTTCAATCCAAACATAATCAAAGGCCCGTTCTACCATTGTCCAATCCGCATTCTTTTCAAGTAGCAAACGTTGTGCTGCAACCGTTAAAAATGGATGGCGCTCAGGAAAACGAAAGGGTATACCTAATTTTTCTGCTTGCCATACGCAAAATTGATAAGTATGCAGCCTCTTAGCCGCAACTTCTCCCGGACCTACATTATCAGTAGCCCTTAAAAGGCCGCCCAGAAGCACAGGCACCGGCTTGATATCAAGCTGCTTCAGACGCTGTCTTTGCTTTACATAGAGATAGGCGAAGGGCGAAATAATGTCGTAATACAAAATGGCTGAAGTTTTCTCACTCATTTTCTAATTCCTATTTCTTTTGATATTCAGCATCTAGCTTACGTAAGAAAGCCATCTTTTCCTTAATTTGACTCTCCAGACCACGCTCAACAGGTTTATACCAGCGGGGCTCTGACATTCCTTCCGGTAAATAAGACTCACCAGCAGCATAAGCATGTGGCTCATCATGCGCATAGCGATATTCTTTGCCATGCCCAAGCTCTTTCATGAGTTTGGTTGGCGCATTGCGTAGATGGTTTGGTACGGGTTTGGATTGGTCCTCCGCAACATAAGCGCGTGCAGCATTAAATGCGTTATAGCTAGCGTTACTTTTTGATGCCACTGCTAAATACACTATGGCTTGACCTAATGCGAGTTCACCTTCAGGCGAGCCCAGTCTTTCAAATGTTTGTGCAGCATCATTTGCTAATTGCATAGCTCTAGGATCAGCCAAACCAATATCTTCCCAAGCCATCCGAATAATGCGGCGCGCTAGGTAGCGCGGATCGGCGCCTCCATCGAGCATACGACAAAACCAATACAGTGCTGCATCGGGGTCTGAGCCTCGCACTGATTTATGGAGCGCAGAAATTTGGTCATAAAACTGATCGCCACCCTTATCAAAACGACGCGCTTGAGTGGTGAGGGCATTTTCAACAAAAGTTTGGTCAATCACTTGAACGGAAGAGCCGGGCGTTAAAACCGCATTATGAATTTGCTCTACTAGATTCAATAGACGGCGGGCATCCCCATCGGCATTGATAACTAGGGTATTGATCGCATCATTTTCAAACTGGATATCAGCTAAAGCATGTTGATGCGCACGCGTAAATAGCTGCTTGAGTTCATCTGCAGTTAAGGACTTCAGAACATAGACCTGGGCACGAGATAGAAGTGCTGAGTTCACCTCAAATGAGGGGTTCTCAGTAGTTGCGCCAATAAAAGTGAATAAGCCTGACTCCACGTGAGGCAGAAGCGCATCTTGCTGACTCTTATTAAAGCGATGAATCTCATCGACAAACAAAATCGTTTGCTTGCCATATTGAGCCATATTTTGCTGAGCTTGCTCAATGGCCTCGCGGATCTCTTTAACTCCGGCCAATACTGCAGAGATTGCAATGAACTCACGATCAAACGCTTTAGCTGAGAGGCGGGCTAAAGTCGTTTTACCCACCCCCGGAGGCCCCCACAAAATCATCGAGTGTGGCTTGCCAGAGGCAAAGGCGAGATTGAGCGGCTTACCTGCAGCTAATAAATGGGCTTGTCCAATGACTTCTTCAATGGTTTTCGGACGTAATGCTTCCGCTAGGGGTGGCAGAGGAGTGCTATCGAATAGACCGCTCATTGAACAATCATGCTTGGATAAAGAGAATCACAATAGCTGACCAAGTTAAGCAGGCAGCAGCAATATAGGTCAAGCGATTACGAATCGTCATAAAAGCGCTACGTGCCGCCTCATCCGAAAAATAATATTGATAGGTATTCTGATCAATATTGCGTTGAATGATTAAGGTAGCTGCAAGGATTAGTAAACCCACTGGAATATAAATATGTAGGGCAAGCCAGGCAACGAGAGCGGGAGTAACGCCCCAGATCCAAGCGTTACGATCGATCCAGCGATCTCCGCTAGGGGCTTTACCCAAAGTATGCAAGCTAGCACCCCAATGCAAAGCTCCCATAAATGCAGTAATGACTGCGCCATAACCGGCAAGGGATTCTGCGCTTAAATAATTTAAAGGTGTAGGTGCCAGTTGCACCATTAAAGCTAGTCCAACAAAAGGAATCAGACCGGCATAGGCTAATTTGTTGACTAGGGGTGGAATAGGATTCACAAGTATTTAATTAGTTGAACTTCATCAGAAAGCAAAATTATTTTTCGTAGGTGTAAACACCGCGACCGGTTTTACGACCAAGGTAACCAGCCGCCACCATTTCACGAAGGAGAGGGCAAGGACGATATTTAGAGTCGCTAAAGTTTTCAAAATACACTTCCATCACTGCTAGGCAAGTATCCAAGCCAATGAGGTCAGCTAAAGCTAAAGGACCAATCGGTTGATTGCAGCCCAACTTCATACCAGCATCGATGTCTTCAGGACTAGCAAGCCCTTCTGACAATACAAAGAATGCTTCATTAATCATGGGCAACAAAATGCGGTTGACCACAAACCCTGGTGAATTTTTAACAGTGATGGGTTCTTTGCCGACGCGCTTAGCCATATCGATAATGGCTGCATGGGTTGCATCGCTGGTTTGTAAGCCACGAATGACTTCCACCAAGGCCATGAGGGGTGGTGGATTAAAGAAGTGCATGCCAATAAAGCGCGCTGGGTTTGAGTCTAGAGCAGCTAGCTTGGTAATGGATAAAGAGGAGGTATTAGTGGCAATGATGGTGTCTTTGCTAACAATCTCATCGACTTGATGCAGAATCTTTTCTTTGACAGCCTGATTTTCAGTGGCAGCCTCAATCACAAAACCTAAATCTTTCAAATCGGCATAAGAGGTGCTGCCTTTAATACGCTTAAGCGCCGCAGCTTTTTCATCAGCAGTCAGAGTTTCTTTTTTAATCAGACGATCTAGGCTTTTGCTAATTTGATCTAAGCCACGCTGCACAGCTGCTTCATTGATATCAACCATGACGACGTCTAGACCGGCAACAGCGCAAACCTGCGCAATGCCATTACCCATCGTACCTGCACCGATCACACCGACTGATTGAATCTTCATTTCATTTCCTCTTTTGATACTGGGTTGAACCAAACAACTGCTCTCTAGCTTTGTTATCAGTCAAAGGCTTGCGTAATGCTGTTAATACTTCACATCCCCGTTTTACGGCTGGACGCTCTCCAATCATTTCGAACCAAGCCTTGAAATGAGGATAGTCATTCATCTCAATGCCTTGATTTTTCCAATTCCGTGTCCAAGGAAAAATGGCGATATCTGCTATAGAGTAACTTTTACCTGCAATATAGGGATTATCTTTTAGTTGTTGATCAAGAACCCCATATAAACGTTTGGCTTCATTGGTGTAGCGATTAATTGCATAGTCAATAATCTCCGGCGCATAGAGACGGAAATGGTGATTTTGCCCAAGCATGGGTCCTAAACCACCCATTTGGAACATCAGCCATTGCAAGACCTCATACTTGGCACGGGTCGTCTTAGGAAGAAATTTGCCAGTCTTACTAGCGAGATACAGCAAGATAGCGCCGGACTCAAAAATACTGATGGGCTTTCCATCGGGACCATTTGGATCTACTAAAGCAGGGATCTTATTATTCGGGCTGATTTTCAGAAAGCTCTTGGCAAATTGATCGCCAGTGCCAATGTTAATCGGAATAGCAGTCCAATCTTTACCCAAACGATAGCCACATTCCTCGAGCATGATGTGGACTTTGTTGCCATTCGGTGTTGGCCAACTATAGACATCGATCATATTCTTTGATTTATTCATTATTATAATTTTCTCTATAAAGATTGTAGGCGTTGCAAGGCAGCCGCTAAGGTTTGCTCTTGCTTGGCAAAGCAGAAACGAATCACACCAGATTCAGTGGGACGATCATAAAAAGCAGAAACGGGAATCGCTGCTACACCCACTTGAGTAGTGAGCCACTTACAAAAATCAGCCTCATTTAATTTAGCCTGTGGAATATTCAGCGCAGAGTAATCAGCACACTGAAAGTAGGTGCCTGGTGTTGGTAGTAATTTAAATGGGGTCTTTGCTAAACCCGCTCTGAAAAAATCACGCTTAGCTTGATAGAAGGCAGGGAGATTTAGGTAATGTGATGCATCTGCCAAGTATGAAGCAAGCCCATACTGCACGGGTGTATTCACAGTAAAGACATTGAATTGGTGAACTTTACGAAATTCTTTTGTCAGAGCTGGTGGCGCGGCAACATAGCCTACCTTCCAGCCAGTGACGTGATAAGTCTTGCCAAAGCTAGAAATCAGAAAACTCCTAGCGGCTAATTCTGGGTACGAAGCCACGCTATGATGTGCAGCGCCGTCATAGACCATATGCTCATAGACTTCATCACTCACAATGAGTGTGGAAGTATTTTTTACTAATTGAGCTAGACGCTCTAAGTCTGCTGTCTGCCACACCATGCCAGTGGGATTATGTGGAGAGTTAATGATGAGTAGGCGCGTTTTGGAATTAGTGGCGCTAGCCAAAGTATCCCAAGGAATTTCATAGGAAGTAACGTGTCCATCCGCATTGCGCTTTACTTGTAGCGATACGGCAATCGTTTTGCCACCGACTAATTCAATGGAAGGTCGGTAGCTGTCGTAAGCAGGCTCAATGATGACAACTTCATCACCAGGACTAACGCAAGCCAGAATGGCTGTCAAAATTCCCTGGGTGCCGCCTGCGGTGATGGTGATTTCCGCTTCGGGGTCATAGTGGTGACCGTATAGATTTTTGACCTTCAGACTAATGCCATTGCGTAGCGCTGCAATCCCAATCATCGGAGGGTATTGGTTTTGATCTGCGAGCATAGCGTCGTTCACGCTGGCAATTAACTTGCGATCGCAGGGAAAGTCCGGAAAGCCTTGGCCTAGGTTAATCGCCTGATGTTCTGCTGCAAGCGCTGACATGACGGTAAATACCGTTGTTCCCACATTGGGAAGGCGACTCGGAAAGGAGGGGCTGATGTCTGGCGTGGTCATTTAAGGCAGGGAAATCTACTAGTCGCTAGAATGGTAAAAATACATAGACAAATTGTGCCATGCTGATCGTACTTTCTCCCGCTAAATCCTTGGATTACAAGACCCCAGTGAAGGTCAAGACGTCCACCTTGCCTGAATTTGTCTCAGAATCAGCTAAATTGATTGGCGATCTCAAAAAGCTCTCCCCCCAGGATGTGGCTAAGTTGATGGGTTTATCTGATCAATTAGCCGCCTTGAACGTGGGGCGCTACCGCGATTGGTCCAAGAAATTCACCGCAGAGAACAGTAAGCCAGCGATCTATGCTTTTGATGGCGATGTCTATGATGGCTTTGACGTTAAAACCTTAAATGCTAAGGCTGTCGATTTTGCCCAGGACCATATTCGGATTTTGTCCGGTCTATATGGAGCCTTAAGACCTCTGGATTTGATGCAAGCCTACCGCCTAGAAATGGGGACCACATTTAAGAATACGAGAGGCAAGGACCTCTACGCCTTTTGGGGGAGCAGGGTAAGCGATTCGCTCAAGAAGATATTGGAAAAGCAAAAAAAGCCTGTATTGCTCAATTTAGCCTCGGAAGAGTATTTCAAGGTCTTGCAGCCTAAGGACTTGGGTTACCCAATTATTTCTCCGGTATTTCAGGATGGCAAAGACGGCAAATACAAAATCATTTCGTTTTATGCCAAACGGGCGCGCGGTTTAATGGCTCGCTATGTGGTTGAGAATCGTATTGCTGATCCGGCAGACTTAAAAGGTTTCAATTTAGATGGTTATAAGTATTTTGCGGCAGAATCTAAGCTTGAGAAGCCAGTATTCAGAAGGGCAGAGAGAAAATAATGGCTGTACATCGCACCAAGTCCTCGCAGCGCAGCTCCCCTGAGGTTGATAAGCTCGTGGCTGATGCTATTTCTTTAGCCGCCTCTGGCAGTCAAATAGAAGATCGCTTTTGGGAGGAGCGTCTCAACGTTCGTTTAATGCGTTTATTGAAAAGTCAAAATCAAAATGTGATTGATGCCGCGCTAGATCAAACCTTTCGCATTAATACAGTTGCTTTTGAAGTGTTGGCAGATTCTGCTGAAACCCTAGCAGAATCTCTCAAGATTGAGCATGAAGGACAGGAGTGGGATGTGCTCTTACTAGCAATGCCAATCGTTGCACATACCCGTTATCAAATCCCTTCTGGACCATTACAAACGAATATGGTTGAAGCTACCGCACAAGCATTGCATTCTGCTATTGCAGCACCAGATACTCGCCTTGCAATTGTTCCTTGGCTCTATAGCATTGATCAGATGCCACATTCGCATTGTCAAACGCGTATCTTGACTGAATCCTTAGCAAATGCAGCGATCTGTAGTAAAGATGTGAAGCTCGAGTTGCGCGATATGTCTGAGACGATTGCAGTTTTAGCTGACCCGCGTTTTATCATTGCTGCCCTTAGCGCCCCAAGTGGTACGCCGATTTTCCGCTGGCAGGCTGAAGCGCCTGCGCGTCAAGAGCGTGGCGTGAGTTTAATTGGCTGGCAAAACGCCATGCACGATCCAATTGCCTCTTTGCTGCCAGGCTGTGAGTTCGAACTCTTATTACCGGAGTCCTATTTTACGAACTGTCGTTTGGCTGATAAGCATGTACGCCCTTTAAGCATTCGTGCAGCAGTCAACTACCTAGAGAGCGGCTTAGGTATTTTGCCTGCTGGCCTATCTTGCGTAGTGGGTGCATTTGGTGAAGAGCAGGCCGATGAGTACCGTATTTCCTTTAGCGCAAAAGGCTCTTCAGAAATCATGTATGGCGTGATCTGGCCTTTATATGACCGCGAGAGTGTTGCGAGCGATGCCTTAAATGATTTATCGGATGATGAAAGCCCGATTAAGAAAATATGTGATGCATTGCATGATGCTGGTGTCGAAGATGTCTTTCGCCATGCCATGCTCTTTGAGCCTGAGCTATGTGATGACTGTGGAGCACCATTATTCCCAGATCGCTCAGGAGAAGCTGTACATGCAGAGATGCCAGACGATGCTCCATCTCAACAACCCTTGTTTCATTAGAAACAATCAACAACAAAAAAGCCGAGGATCTCTCGGCTTTTTATTTAATGCAATCTGAGAAATTAATTCTGCACAAAGGGCTCCGCATCAGCAAACAAATGCGGTAATCTGCCAGCCTTCATTTCTGGAGTTTGGCAGAAATCAGCCAGCCTCACACCAGCTTTGATATTGAACAGCATCGCCTTATTACCCAACACTACAAGGTCATGACCGCTGTTGGTGTTTTTATAACGTAGGCTGCCTGGTAATGAGGTTTGACGATCCAGGCTGTACGTTTTCGTTTCCCAAGTTAAGACAATCTTCTCAGTAGTACCAGAAGTTTTGAACTGTTTACTTTCAGTGCAAGTCCATGTGAATACTTCATCACCGGCGTTAACATTCGCAGTAGAAAAAATACTGGCAAGTAAAACACTGATGGTGAGAAGATTTTTTTTCATGTACCAATTTCCTTAGGAGAGCAAGTGCTTAACGCCAGCCTGTTCTTCAAGTAATTCATTAAGGGTATGAGTCATGCGCTCACGGGAGAATTCATCAATCTCTAAACCTTCGATCATTTTGTATTCGCCATTTTCGCAAACCACTGGGAAACCATAAATCACTTCTGCTGGAATGCCATATTCACCTTTAGAAGGAATGCCCATCGTAACCCATTTACCATTTGTGCCAAGCATCCAATCATGCATATGATCGATCGCAGCATTCGCTGCAGAAGCTGCAGATGAAAGGCCGCGAGCCTCGATAATGGCTGCGCCACGCTTGCCAACGGTGGGAATGAAAGTATCCTTGTTCCAAGCTGGATCATTGATGGAGTCCTTTACAGACTTGCCATCGACGGTTGCAAAGCGATAGTCTGGGTACATGGTTGGGCTGTGGTTCCCCCAAACAACCAATTTTTCAATATTGGCAACAGGCTTGTTTAACTTAGTAGCTAATTGTGAGAGCGCGCGATTGTGATCGAGGCGCAACATTGCTGTGAAGTTCTTCGCAGGAATATCTGGAGCAGATTTCATAGCGATGTAAGCATTCGTATTTGCTGGGTTGCCAACAACCAGTACTTTGACAGTCTTCTTCGCCACGGCATTTAATGCTTTGCCTTGGGCTGTGAAAATCTGCGCGTTAGCAGAGAGCAAATCTTTACGTTCCATGCCAGGGCCGCGTGGACGCGCACCTACTAAAAGGGCTGCATCGATATCTTTAAACGCAGTCATTGGATCTGAATGGGCTGACATGCCTGCCAATAGCGGGAAAGCACAGTCTTCTAATTCCATCATGACGCCAGCTAAGGCTTTTTGGGCTTTTTCATCAGGAATTTCCAGTAACTGGAGGATTACGGGCTGATCCTTGCCTAAAAGGTCGCCATTGGCGATACGGAATAAAAGAGAATATCCGATTTGACCGGCTGCACCGGTTACAGCGACGCGCATTGGGGCTTTTGCCATTACTAATAACTCCAGGGGAAGGTTAATTAATCAAAACTTTTCTATTATCCATTTAAGTGCATCGATTTTCGCTTTACACTGTGAATGACGTCTTATATAAGACTAGAATTACCCTGAATTTTATCCAATTGATAGCGAATGGAGTCAGATTGTCAGAAGTAAATTTGCCTGTTGCCTCATTTAGTCCGCTGTACGAGCAGATTAAAGTGATGATTTTGGCTAGTCTACAAGCCGCTGAATGGCTTCCAGGGGCTGTGATTCCGAGTGAAATGGAGTTGGCTACCCGCTATGCAGTGAGCCAGGGTACGGTTCGCAAGGCCATTGATGAGTTGGCAGCCCAAAATCTCCTAGTCAGACGTCAAGGGAAGGGCACTTTTGTAGCCACCCACCAAGAGGATGACTGGCAATACCGTTTTTTGCGCTTGGCACCAGATTCTGGTGAGAAATTTCACCTAACTAGTCATTTTATAGCCTGTGTAAGGACCAAAGCTAACTCTCATATAGCCAGTTTGCTTAAATTAAAGGCAGGTGACCCAGTCATTCATATTGATCGGGTGCAAAGCTTTGCAGGCAAACCCATTGTTTTTGAAGAGATTTGGCTTACCGTAATGCGCTTTAAAGGCCTAGACCTAGATGCTCTAAATGCTTGGCATGGACCTGTATACGCACTTTACGAGAGTCAATACGCCACCCATATGGTGCGTGCAGAGGAAAAAATTAAAGCAGTAGCGGCTGATGAGATCTTAGCTGGACACCTCCAGTTGCCAGTGGGGGCGCCGCTCCTTTCCGTTGAGCGAGTGGCCTTTACTTATGGGAATAAACCAGTAGAAATTCGGCACGCTAGGTACGACACTAGAGAGCAGCATTACGAGAACAAGTTGAACTAAATATATCCGTTAAAACCCCTATTTAACGCTTTTAAATACTAAAAAATCCTCACCACTACTAAGGTTTCCAATAGAATATGTTGCAATACAACAAAAATACATTAAACCTCCACATACGCACAGAGATCACCCATGGTTGATGCACAGCAGGACGTAAAAAAAGATAGACCGGTTTATCGAAACATTGGTATAGCCCAGTTAGTTAAATATCGCCTTCCTTGGGCGGGTAAAGTTTCTATCCTTCACCGCATTAGCGGAGCAGTACTGTTCCTCTTATTGCCGTTTATTTTGTATCTCTTTGATCAGAGCCTGGCATCTGAGCTGAGTTACCAAAAATTCCAAGCCTTCACTAGCAATATTTTGGTAAAAATTATTTGCCTTGGTTTGATCTGGGCTTTCTTGCACCACTTCTGTGCGGGTATTCGCTACCTCCTGCTCGATTTAGAAATCGGTGTCGAGAAGTCTGAAGCCAATCGTTCAGCCATTTTTGTGTTTTCTCTTGGCTTGGCTTTGACAGCAGTAGTTGGTCTCAAATTATTTGGCTTTTACTAAGCGTTACTTCATTCAGGATATTTCATGCCCATTTATCAAATTGGACCAAAGCGCTTAGTAGTAGGTGCTCATTACGGCCTTAAGGAGTGGATCATCCAGCGCGTAACAGCGATTGTGATGGTTGTATTCACGATTGTTTTGTTAGTTGACTATTGCATCACTGGTAGTGCAACTTACGAGGGCTGGTCTGCCTTATTTGCCAATCAGTTCATGAAGCTTCTGAGCTTTTTGGCTTTGTTCAGCTTGTTCTATCACGCTTGGATTGGTGTGCGCGACATCTGGATGGATTACATCAAGCCTGTCAGCATTCGTTTAACACTGCAAGTGTTGACCGTGCTGTACCTCGTGGCTTGTGCAGCCTATGCGGTACAAATTTTGTGGAAAGTGTAATTCGATGACTGTAATTCAAAAATCATTGCCACGCCGTCGTTTTGATGCGGTAATTGTTGGTGCAGGTGGTTCAGGCATGCGTGCTTCATTGCAGTTAGCAGAAGCTGGCCTCAATGTTGCTGTATTAACAAAAGTATTTCCAACGCGTTCACATACGGTTGCTGCGCAAGGTGGTATCGGTGCTTCACTGGGTAATATGAGTGAAGATAATTGGCACTATCATTTTTATGACACCATCAAGGGCTCTGACTGGTTGGGTGACCAAGACGTTATCGAGTTCATGTGTCGCGAAGCTCCAAAAGCAGTCTATGAGCTTGAGCATTTTGGTATGCCATTTGACCGTAACCCTGACGGCACCATTTATCAGCGTCCATTCGGTGGTCATACTGCAAACTATGGCGAGAAGCCTGTGCAACGTGCTTGTGCGGCTGCTGACCGTACAGGTCATGCGATGTTGCACACTTTGTATCAACGTAACGTACGCGCCAAAACAAACTTCTTTGTTGAGTGGCTGGCGCTTGATTTGATTCGTGATGACGCGGGCGACGTGGTTGGCGTTACTGCGCTTGAAATGGAAACAGGTCAGGTTTATATCTTGGAAGCCAAGGTAGTCCTCTTGGCAACTGGGGGTGCTGGCCGTATTTGGGATGCATCTACAAATGCCTTTATTAATACCGGCGACGGTATGGGCCTTGCGGCCCGCGCAGGCATTCCTTTGGAAGACATGGAGTTCTGGCAGTTCCACCCAACTGGTGTAGCTGGTGCAGGCGTCTTGTTGACAGAGGGTTGCCGCGGTGAAGGCGCTATTTTGCGCAATAAAGATGGCGAGCGTTTTATGGAACGTTATGCGCCAACCTATAAGGATCTAGCGCCAAGGGATTTCATTTCACGTTGTATGGATCAAGAAATTAAAGAAGGGCGCGGTTGTGGTCCTAACGGTGACTATGTGGTACTAGACCTCACGCACATTGGTGCTGAGACCATCATGAAGCGTTTGCCTTCTGTATATGAAATCGGTATTAACTTTGCGAACGTTGATGTGACCAAAGAGCCCATTCCAGTTGTGCCAACGATTCACTATCAGATGGGTGGTATTCCAACCAACATCAATGGCCAAGTGGTTGTGCCCGCTAATGGTAAGCACAATGAAGAAGTCAATGGCTTATATGCTATTGGAGAATGCTCATGTGTTTCAGTGCATGGGGCAAACCGCTTAGGTACAAACTCATTGCTTGACCTCTTGGTGTTCGGTCGTGCTGCTGGTAATCACATCGTTGGCTTGAACCTTAAGAATCGTGAGTTCAAGCCATTGCCTGCAAATGCTGGCGAGCAAACGATGGCTCGCTTGGCTGCTCTAGATAACTCTAGCTCTGGTGAGTATGCACAAGACGTTGCGAACGATATTCGTAAATGCATGCAGAAATATGCCGGCGTATTCCGTAATCAAGAGTTAATGGATGAAGGTGTTCGTCAGATGGCTAAATTGACCGAGCGCGCTAAGCACCTCTGGGTTAAGGATAAGTCAGAGATTTTCAACACTGCCCGGATTGAGGCTTTGGAAGTAGCTAACTTAGTTGAAACTGCCAATGCAACCATGATTTCTGCTGCAGCTCGCAAAGAAAGTCGCGGCGCACATTCACATGATGATCATCCTCATCGTGATGATGATCACTGGATGAAGCATACGCTTTGGTATAGCGAGGGTAATCGCTTGGACTACAAACCAGTCCAGTTAAAACCATTGACCGTTGATTCAGTGCCACCTAAAGAACGTACTTTCTAAGTAAGAGAGATAGAGAATGAGTGATATCCGTATATTTGAAATTTACCGTTACGATCCAGATGTCGATGCAGCTCCGCGCATGCAGCGCTATGAGCTAGAGCTCACTGGCGAGCGCATGTTGTTAGACGCTTTGATTTCTTTGAAGAAGCAAGACGAAACTATTTCTTATCGTCGTTCATGCCGTGAAGGTGTTTGCGGTTCAGATGCGATGAACATCAACGGAAAAAATGGCTTAGCTTGTTTGACTAATATGTTGACTTTGCCAAAGGTCATCACATTACGTCCATTGCCTGGTTTGCCGGTAGTACGCGACTTGATTGTCGATATGACTTTGTTCTTTAAACAATACTTGTCTATCAAGCCTTACTTAGTAAACGATAATCCTCCTCCAGAAAAAGAGCGCCTCCAGAGCCCTGAAGAGCGTGAAGAGTTAAATGGCTTATATGAGTGCATCCTGTGCGCATCTTGCTCGACCGCATGTCCATCCTTCTGGTGGAACCCTGATAAGTTTGTTGGCCCAGCGGGTTTGTTACAGGCCTATCGTTTTATTGCTGATAGCCGTGACGAAGAAACCTCTCAGCGCTTAGATAACTTAGAAGATCCTTACCGCTTGTTTCGTTGCCATACTATTATGAATTGTGTGGATGTATGCCCTAAGCACTTGAACCCAACAAAGGCAATTGGCAAGATCAAGGAGTTGATGGTTCGTAGGGCAGTATGACCCTCGGTAATGCAGAATTATATCGTCTAAAGAGTGATGCTCGCAGGGGCTTACTAGAGAATGATTTAATTCTGCAACGTTTCTTTGAGCGCTATGGCGCTCATCTAAACGCAGAGGATGGAAAGGTTTTAAGCCAGCTGTTAGCTTTAGACGACAATGACCTGATGGATTTGTTGATCGGACGCAAAGATTCTGTTGCAGCGCTAGAGAAAGAGCTGCAATCTGACTCTTTTAAAGCAGTTTTACTCAAGCTAAGAGAGAAATAACTCAGCATTATGGTGTAGCAGTGAAAGCATGTGAAAGAATAGTGAATTAATCGTAATTTTGAATGACTAAGGATTAGAAATGATTGAATCGGACATCAAAGCAAAACTCTCGTTTTCAGATGGCACGCCTGACATTGATTTACCAATTTACAAAGGGACAGTAGGTCCTGACGTGATTGATATACGTAAGCTTTATGGTCAGACTGGGAAGTTTACTTATGATTCAGGCTTTCTTTCTACCGCTTCATGTAATAGCAAAATTACTTATATTGATGGTGATAAGGGTGAGTTGCTTTACCGTGGTTACCCCATTGAAGATTTGGCAAATAAATGCGACTTCTTAGAAGTTTGTTATCTCTTAATCAATGGGAATTTGCCAAACGCTAAAGAGAAAACAGATTTTGAAACGATGGTGATGCACCACACCATGGTTCATGAGCAAATGCAATTCTTCTTGCGCGGTTTCCGTCGCGATGCGCACCCAATGTCTGTATTGACGGGTTTAGTTGGCGCAATGGCTGCGTTCTATCATGACAAGATTGATTACAGTGATCCATATGCTCGTGAAGTAGCTCAAATTCGTTTGGTTGCAAAGATGCCAACTTTAGTAGCGATGTCTTATAAGTACTCTATAGGGCAGCCATTTATCTATCCAGATAACTCTTTGTCTTACACCGCTAACTTTATGCGCATGATGTTTGCCACACCGTGTGAAGAGTACAAAGTCAATCCAGTTTTAGTACGTGCTTTGGATCGCATCTTCATATTACATGCAGACCATGAGCAAAATGCCTCTACTTCAACTGTGCGTTTGTGCGGTTCTTCTGGCACAAATCCATTCGCTGCTATCTCTGCTGGTATTGCTTGCCTCTGGGGTCCAGCCCACGGTGGTGCAAACGAGGCTTGCTTGGAGATGTTGAATCAGATTCAAGCAAATGGTGGTGTTGATAAGATTCATGAATTCATTGCCCAAGTAAAAGATAAAAATTCTAGCGTTCGCTTGATGGGTTTTGGTCACCGCGTTTACAAGAACTTTGATCCACGTGCTAAATTGATGCGTGAAACTTGCTATGAAGTATTGAAGGAGTTGGGCCTACAAGATGACCCATTGTTCAAGCTGGCAATGACTCTAGAGAAGATTGCTCTGGAAGATGAATATTTTGTTAGCCGCAAGCTTTATCCAAACGTAGATTTCTATTCTGGTATCGTCCAGCGCGCACTTGGTATTCCAACAGATATGTTCACCTGTATTTTTGCTTTGGCAAGAACAGTTGGTTGGATTGCTCAGTGGGAAGAGATGATTACTGATCCTGAGTACAAGATTGGGCGTCCACGCCAGTTGTATGTCGGTGAAACTTCTCGTGCAGTTCCGAACATCTCGGTCCGAAAGTAAAGGATTTAAGGCCACTTATGTCTCATACACTTTATGATAAATTGTGGGATGACCACGTTGTTTACTCTGAAGAAGATGGCACGGCAACGATCTATATTGATCGTCATCTCTTGCATGAAGTGACTAGCCCCCAGGCTTTTGAAGGTTTGAATTTGGCTGGCCGTCCAGTATGGCGCATCTCCGCCAATTTAGCGGTCTCAGACCATAACGTACCAACAACTGATCGTTCTGAAGGCATCATCGATCCCATTTCCAAATTGCAAGTAGATACCCTAGATCAAAACTGCGATGCTTTAGGGATTACTCAATACAAAATGAATGATTCTCGCCAGGGGATTGTTCATGTCATCGGACCAGAGCAGGGCGCTACTTTGCCTGGTATGACTGTAGTGTGTGGCGACTCTCATACCAGTACGCATGGTGCATTCGGTGCCCTAGCGTTTGGTATCGGCACCTCTGAAGTCGAGCATGTCTTGGCAACTCAAACTTTGCTGATGAAAAAAAGCAAGAACATGTTAGTGCGTGTAGATGGGCGCTTACAACCAGGCTCTACGGCTAAAGACATTGTTCTTGCCGTTATTGGAAAGATTGGTACGGCTGGTGGTACGGGTTCCACTATTGAGTTTGCGGGTGAAGCCATTCGCAATCTCTCAATGGAAGGTCGTATGACCGTTTGCAATATGGCAATTGAAGCTGGCGCAAGATCCGGCTTAGTTGCTGTTGATGAAACTACCATTGAATATATTCAAGGCCGTCCATATGCCCCTAAAGGCCCAGCTTTATTGCAAGCTTTGCAATATTGGAGAACTTTGCACTCTGATGCGGATGCTAAGTTTGACGTAGTGATCGAACTGCGTGCTGAAGAAATTGCTCCTCAAGTAACTTGGGGTACTTCACCAGAAATGGTGCTGGCTATTAGTGAATCTGTTCCTGATCCAGAAAAAGAACGAGATCCTAGTAAGCGGGTTGCAATGGAGCGTGCCTTGGAGTATATGAATCTGATTCCAAATACGCCGCTTAGCAGCATCTCTGTAGATAAAGTATTTATTGGCTCTTGTACCAATAGCCGTATCGAAGATATGCGCGCAGCAGCTAAAGTAGTTGATCGTCTCGGTAAAAAAGTAGCGGCTAATGTGAAGTTGGCCTTGGTTGTGCCTGGTTCTGGTTTGGTAAAAGCCCAAGCAGAGCGTGAGGGCTTGGATCGTATTTTTAAAGCTGCTGGCTTTGAGTGGCGTGAACCGGGTTGCTCTATGTGTTTGGCAATGAATGCTGATCGCTTAGAGCCAGGTGAGCGTTGCGCCTCTACATCCAATCGTAATTTTGAGGGCCGGCAGGGTAATGGCGGCAGAACCCATTTAGTGAGTCCTGCAATGGCTGCTGCGGCTGCGATTGAAGGTCACTTTGTTGACGTCCGTAAGATTTCATAAAGGTAATCAGAAATGAAATTCTCTCCAGTATCTCTAATCACTCGATTGGCCATTGTTGGTGTTGCAGGTGTAGTCATTGCAGCTTGCACCAATACAGTGGAAGGTATGGGCAAAGACTTACAGACGATGGGTAAGTCAATGGAAGGTTCTAGCAGCACGCAAAATAATCAGTCACAAACCAAGGGTAAAGATGTTGTGGTTACCCCTGTGAAGTAAATATTACGAGTCACAATCATGGATAAATTTACGGTATACAAAGGTTTGGTTGCTCCCTTGAATCGAGAGAACGTGGATACCGACGCTATCATTCCAAAGCAGTTTCTGAAGTCGATTAAGAAGACTGGTTTTGGTCAGAATCTATTTGATGCGTGGCGTTACCTAGATCATGGTGAGCCAGGGCAGGATTGCAGCACTCGACCTATCAATCCAGATTTCATTCTCAATCAAGCACGATATAAAGGCGCAGGCATTCTCTTAGCCCGGAAAAACTTTGGTTGCGGCAGTTCACGTGAACATGCCCCTTGGGCGCTGGATCAATATGGTTTTAGAGCAGTGATTGCTCCTAGCTTTGCTGATATTTTTTACAATAACTGCTTCAAAAATGGCCTGTTACCCATTGTTTTGACAGAAATGCAGGTTGACCACTTATTCAATGAAACTATGGCATTCAATGGCTATCAGTTGACTATTGACCTAGAAGCTCAACAAGTCATGACCCCTGATGGCACCGCATATAGCTTTGAAGTGGCCCCATTTAGAAAGTACTGCCTTTTTAACGGTCTGGACGATATTGGCTTAACTCTGCGCCATGCAGATAAAATCAAGGCTTATGAAGCTGAGCGCATCCTCAAAATGCCGTGGCTTGCGACACAATTGCCGTAATTTTAGATTTAAGGGCCTTTCATGAAAATTGCAGTTCTACCGGGCGATGGTATCGGCCCGGAAATTGTTGCTCAAGCTGTTCGAGTGCTGCAAGCACTTGGTCCAAAGTTTGAATTAGAAGAAGCTCCCGTAGGTGGTGCTGCCTATGATGTGGCAGGCCATCCATTACCACCAGCAACTTTAGAGCTAGCCAAAAAAGCAGATGCTATTTTGTTTGGCGCTGTGGGTGATTGGAAATATGACACGCTTGCGCGCGAACTGCGTCCAGAGCAGGCGATTTTGGGTTTGCGCAAACACTTAAAGTTGTTTGCCAATTTCAGACCAGCGATTTGCTACCCAGAGCTGACGGCTGCATCTAGTCTAAAGCCAGAAATTATTGGTGGATTAGATATTTTGATTGTCCGCGAATTAAACGGCGATATCTATTTTGGTCAACCCCGTGGCATTCGTACTTCAGAGTTGCCATTATTTAAAGGTGCACGCGAAGGTTTTGACACCATGCACTACAGCGAGCCTGAAGTGGAGCGTATTGGCCGAGTTGCCTTTGAAGCAGCTCGTAAGCGTAGCAAAAAAGTATGCAGTGTTGATAAGGCAAATGTTTTAGAAACATCACAGCTTTGGCGTGAAGTGATGATTCGGATCTCCAAAGAATATCCAGATGTTGAGCTATCCCATATGTATGTGGATAACGCAGCAATGCAGCTAGTCAAGGCTCCCAAGGCATTTGATGTAGTAGTGACTGGTAACTTGTTCGGCGATATTTTGTCTGATGAGGCTGCGATGTTAACCGGCTCCATTGGGATGTTGCCCTCAGCATCTTTAGACAAGAACAACAAAGGCTTATATGAGCCAAGCCATGGTTCTGCGCCAGATATTGCCGGCAAAGGTATTGCCAATCCATTGGCGACCATACTGTCTGCAGCAATGATGCTACGCTATTCATTAGGAATGCCCTCTGAGGCAGACCGAATTGAAAAGGCCGTGCAAAAAGTATTAACGCAAGGTTTGCGTACTGCTGATATTTATACCGAAGGCACTCAAAAGGTATCTACCGTGCAAATGGGTGATGCAGTAGTAGCCGCACTCTCTTAAAACGAAATTAAAAATTGATTAAATAGTTCATCATCATGGCAAACACAAAAACACCATTGGTAGGTTTAGTTGGCTGGCGCGGTATGGTCGGTAGCGTTCTCATGGACAGAATGTTGGCCGAAAAAGATTTTGATTTAATCGAGCCAGTATTTTTTAGCACCAGCCAAGTAGGCGGCCAAGTGCCATTGATGAATGGCAAAAAAGTCAGCAAGACCGAAAGTGCTTTGCAAGATGCGAATGACATTAAGGCCCTGTCACGCTGCGACATCATCCTCACTTGCCAAGGGGGTGACTACACCAATGCGGTTTTCCCAAAGCTGCGTGCGGCCGGTTGGAATGGCCACTGGATTGACGCTGCTAGTGCTTTGCGCATGAAAGATGATGCCGTATTGGTCTTAGATCCGATCAATCGGTCTGTGATTGATAAGGCATTAGTTGCTGGGGGTAAGAATTGGATTGGCGCTAATTGCACCGTGAGCTTGATGATGATGGCCATGGGTGGTTTGGTGAAGGCCGATTTGGTTGAGTGGATTAGTGCGATGACTTATCAAGCAGCATCCGGTGCTGGGGCACAGAATATGCGCGAATTGCTTCTGCAAATGGGCGCTTTGCATGATAGTGTTGCTACTGAATTAGCAGATCCTTCATCTTGGATTTTAGATATTGATCGCAAAGTAACTGAAACACTGCGCTCAGCGGACTTCCCGAAACAAAACTTCCGTAATACCGCATTGGCTGGTAGCCTAATTCCATGGATCGATGTTCCTGTTGAGCATGGCCAAACAAAAGAAGAGTGGAAGGGCGGTTCTGAGTTCAATAAGATTCTTGGGCGTCCTGCATTTCGTTCTCCAGGCAGTATTCCTATTGACGGTATCTGTGTACGAGTTGGCGCGATGCGTTGCCACTCACAAGGTTTAACTGTGAAGTTGAAAAAAGATATTCCATTAAAAGAAATTGAAGCTATTTTGGCAAACGATAACCAGTGGGTCAAAGTGGTTCCGAATGACCGAGAAATGACTGAACGTGAATTATCACCAGCAGCGGTCAGCGGCACGATGACTGTACCGATTGGCCGTCTGCATAAATTGGCGATGGGCCCAGAGTATCTTGGCGCATTTACTGTTGGCGATCAGCTCTTATGGGGTGCCGCTGAACCTTTGCGCCGTATGCTCAGAATCTTGCTCGAAAAATAATGTCAGGAAGTTATCAACTTCGTTTTTTAAAAGCGCTTTGCTTTATTTGGCTTAGTTGGTCTTGTGCAGCTTGGGCAATTTCTTTAGGCTCGCCTGCGCTGCTGTCTAAATCCGGAGAGCCTTTGCGGGTGGAGATTCCGATTCGGCTTGGGGCTGATGAGCAGGCTGCTTTAGCTAGTTTAAAAGCAGGCACCTTACCCAAGGCCTCCTATGAGCGCCTTGGAATCTCTCAGAAGATTTTGGACCTTAATCCGCAACTATCGATTTATCGTAATCCTCAGGAGCAATTGGTAGTTTTAGTAGAAACAGTGAATGCGATTCCAGTAAGCGATGATCCTTTTGTCGATGTATTAGTGAACCTCAATTGGTCTAGTGGCAGTATTACTAAAACGTTTACTTTGCTTTTAGGTGATGCGCAAAAGGTTCTCGTCAAGCCTGGCCAAACACTCTCTGAAATTGCTGCCATGATAGCACCGCAATTAGATGGCGCCACTTTAGATCAAACTATGATGGCTTTGTATAAAGCCAATCCAGATGCCTTTGCAAGCGGTAGTATTAACCGTTTAGCAGCAGGAGCTGAACTCAATAAGCCCAGCCAAGCACTTTTGCGCTCAATTAGTCCAGCCGAAGCGAATCAATTTGTGGCTGAGTCTAATGCACAGTGGCATGCAGAGCAGGGTAGCAATGGGTCACAAGGCCAATCTCAGTCTGGCAATGCGAGGACTGGGGAGGCAACCCCAAAAGATCGCCTCAAGATTGGCTCTAGCGCGGATGGCAATGAACAAGAGCGTCGCTATACAGAAGAGCTAGTTGCTCAAGAAAGACAACTAGAGCAAGCGAAGGTGCGAGTTGCTGAGTTAGAAAAGAATATTGCCGACCTGCAGCGCCTCCTGGATAAATCGAAGGAGAAAAAAGCAGTTGAAAACAATTTTGGATTGGGTGGATTTGGACCAGCCATTCTGGGGATTGCTTTTATTACATTAACTGGTTTACTGCTATGGGCCTTTGCTCGTAATGCTCGCCGCTCCGAGCTGACTAACTTCGATGCACCAGATAAGCTCACTAGCACTCCCTCAGACATGTCTGAGCGTGCCAAAGCGCTTTTTGCTAGGATCGATTTAGATCTTTCTAAGCCGTCATTAGCTGCTACTACTGCTGTCTCTAACCCACTAGTAGAGACACTACGCGTCAAATTGAATCTAGCGCGCGCTTACATCACGATCGAAGATTTTCCCGCCGCTAAGAAATCCTTAGAAGAAGTACTGCGGGTCAGTAATTCAGTTGATCCCACCATCACGATTGAAGCTCAAGGCTTGCTGGCGGAGCTCTCGCACCGTAATGCCTAAGTCCATGGGGGTATTGCAATGCGTATAGCCCTTGGTCTTCAGTATGACGGCAGCCCATATTCTGGCTGGCAAACTCAAGTCAATCAAAATTCAGTTCAAGATGAGCTGGAGAAGGCCATTACAGCTTTTGTTGGCGAGTCTTCTAAAGACTTTCCAATTAAAACAATTGCTGCGGGCAGGACGGATACTGGTGTTCATGCATTAGGGCAAGTGATTCATTTTGATACCAATGTAGAACGCGAAGACTTCTCATGGGTCAGAGGAGTCAATTCATTTCTACCGCCATCAATTGCTGTCAACTGGGCAAAGACAGTTTCAGAAGAATTTAGCGCCCGCTTCTCTGCCTTTGAGCGCACTTATATTTATGCCTTACATGTTGGACCATGTCGCGTACCAATGGTTCATTCCCGTGCAGGTTACTTGATGCTGCCGCCCAATCAGCAGCTTGATATTAGAGCAATACAAGATTCAGTGGAGTGCTTGATTGGAGAGCATGATTTCAGCTCATTCAGATCTTCTGAATGTCAGAGCAAGACACCAGTCAAAACAATATATGCCATAGACATTATTTCTGATGGACCATGGTTGTATTTTCGGATTCGTGGCAATGCTTTCTTACAACATATGGTGCGTAATTTAGTGGGATGTTTTTTGCAGATTGGCCAAGGCAGACAAGAATCAAAATGGATGGCCGAGGTCTTAACTGCCAAAGACAGACAGATAGCAGCGCCTACGTTTATGTCTGATGGCCTCTATTTAGCAAAAATCGCATACCCAGAGGAATTTGCTATTCCGGCGCCAAGACTAGAAAACTCCTGGTTGCCCCCTGAATTAACTAAGCCCTAAGGCCTTATCATTCATTTATGGGCTTACTTACTTACTCACCTGGACAAACCAGAGTCAAAATTTGCGGTTTAAAGACCTCCGCAGATATCGATGCGGCTGTTGGCGCCGGGGTAGATGCAGTTGGTTTGGTCTTTTATTCCCCCAGCGTGCGTGCTGTAAGCCCCAATGTTGCTGCCCAACTCATTTCCAGGCTTCCAGCAGGTGTAGATGCGGTTGGATTGGTCGTAGACGCCACAGATGCCGAGTTTTCAGCTATCCGCGCTGCCGCCCCAATTACTTTATGGCAGTTCCATGGGGACGAGACTCCAGAGCGCTGTATCGAGCTTGCAGATGGTCAGCCCTGGATAAAAGCAGCCCGTGTAGGGGAAGGCTTCGCATTTAGTGAATTTTCCCTACAATATAGGCAAGCAAACGCTTTTCTGCTGGATGCCCTCGTCGAGGGTTATGGTGGCGGAGGCGTTCCTTTTGATTGGCAAGGAATTCCACAGACATGGGTAAGCGAAAACGCGCCTCGGGTCGTTTTGAGTGGTGGATTGAACACGCACAACGTGGGCGAGGCGATTGCTCGTCTGCATCCTTGCGCGGTTGACGTCTCTAGTGGCGTAGAAATCAGCAGGGGTGTTAAAGATCCTGCGCTCATGGCTGAATTTGTAAAAGCAGTGCGCGCGGCAGATGAGAAATCATCATCCCAATAATTTGCTGTAGATAAATCAAAAGAGGTAGCTATGTACGATAAGCCAGATGCACGAGGACACTTTGGTCCTTACGGCGGTGTGTTTGTTTCTGAAACATTGATGTTTGCATTAGATGAGCTCAAAGCAGCTTATGCTAAATATCAATTCGACCCAGAATTTATTGAAGAGTTTCATTACGAGCTCAAACACTTTGTGGGTAGGCCATCACCGGTTTATCACGCTAAACGTTGGAGCGAAATGCTCGGTGGTGCGCAAATCTATCTCAAGCGCGAAGACTTAAACCATACGGGTGCTCATAAGATTAATAATGTGATTGGCCAAGCAATGCTAGCTAAGCGCATGGGTAAGCCACGCATCATTGCGGAGACGGGTGCAGGGCAGCACGGCGTTGCTACGGCAACCATCTGTGCACGCTTTGGTCTGGACTGTACGGTCTATCAAGGCTCCGTTGACGTAGCCCGTCAGGCGCAAAATGTCTTCCGCATGAAACTACTCGGCGCCAAAGTGGTTCCCGTGGAATCAGGCACCAAAACATTAAAAGATGCACTCAATGAAGCGATGCGCGATTGGGTCACTAATGTGGACAATACTTTCTACATTATCGGTACTGTTGCAGGGCCACATCCTTATCCAATGATGGTGAGAGATTTTCAGAGTGTGATTGGAGAAGAGTGCAAAGTACAAATGCCAGAGATGACTGGTCGTCAACCTGACTTCGTATTGGCTTGTGTTGGCGGTGGCTCAAATGCCATGGGCATCTTTTATCCTTACATTGATTTTCCTGAAGTTAAATTGATTGGTATAGAGGCTGCAGGCCATGGACTTGGTAGTGGCTTACACTCAGCAGCACTATGTGTTGGTAAGCCTGGCGTATTGCATGGCAATCGCACTTATTTATTGCAAGATGAGAATGGCCAGATTTCTGAAACGCATTCAGTATCTGCTGGTATGGATTACCCTGGTGTGGGCCCTGAGCATGCCTGGTTAAAGGATTCTGGTCGCGCAGATTATGTTGCTATCACTGATGAAGAGGCACTCAAAGCCTTCCATGATTGCTGTCAAATTGAAGGCATCATTCCTGCGCTAGAGTCGGCTCATGCGATTGCTTATGCTTGTAAGCTCGCTAAGACTTTGCCTAAAGATAAGACTATTTTGGTAAATCTCTCTGGTCGTGGTGATAAAGACATGCATACCGTTGCACAAGCAACTGGCTCTGAAGGTTAAGTAAGGCTTATGTCCAAAATTACAGCGGTCTTTAAAGAGTTAAAAGCTACAGGTAAAAAAGGGTTAATTCCTTTTATTACTGCAGGCGATCCAGATCCAAAATTGACTGTTGAGTTGATGCATGCATTAGTGCGCGGTGGTTCTAGTGTGATTGAGCTGGGTGTGCCTTTCTCTGACCCAATGGCTGACGGTCCAGTGATCCAAAGATCTTCAGAGCGTGCCTTGACTCAAGGCGTTACATTGCGCGTTTGTTTGGAAATGGTGAAGGAATTTCGGAAGCAAGATCCAAACACCCCGGTGGTCTTGATGGGATATGCAAATCCTGTTGAGCAAATGGGGGCAGAACGTTTTGCAACTGAAGCAAAAGCAGCTGGAGTTGATGGTGTACTGATCGTAGATTACCCGCCTGAAGAGTGCGTTGATTTTGCAGCGCGTATGCGAGTTGCAGGCATTGATCCAATTTTCTTATTAGCGCCAACGTCATCTCCCGAACGGATTAAAGAGGCTGCCAAAATAGCTTCAGGCTATATCTATTACGTTTCCATGCGCGGGGTCACGGGAGGTGCAAACCTGAATACCCAAGATGTGGCAACGATCATCCCCAAAATTCGTGAACAGACTGATATTCCGATTGCTGTGGGTTTTGGAATTAATGATGCCGCTAGCGCTAAGGCAGTATCTAAAAGTGCTGATGCCGTGGTGATTGGTAGCCGCATTATTCGTCTTCTGGAGGATGCACCCCCTGGGCAGGCAGTACAATCACTCGAAACCTTCATTCGTGAGATTCGTGATGCATTGGATAGCTAACTAATGAGCTGGATAGATAAATTACTCCCACCCCAAATTCAACATACTGATCCTGCGAATCGCAATCGCAAATCAGTACCAGAAGGATTGTGGGTTAAGTGCCCCAGTTGTGAAACGGTTCTTTACAGCACCGATATCGAAGCAAATCTTTCAGTCTGTCCAAAATGCAGTCATCACATGCGCATTGGCGCGCGTCAGCGTTTGAATAGCTTGCTAGATCCAAAAGGTCGTTATGAAATAGGTGCTGATATCTATCCAACTGATCCACTGAAATTTAAAGATTCTAAAAAATATCCAGATCGTATTAAAGAAGCCAATGATGCCTCTGGCGAAACCGAAGCCTTGATCGTTATGGGTGGGAAGATTGAAACGATTCCAGTTGTTACAGCCTGTTTTGAATTTCAATACATGGGCGGCTCGATGGGCTCTGTAGTGGGTGAGCGGTTTGCTCGCGGTGCGCAAGAAGCCATTGCGAAAAAATGTGCCTTCATTTGTATTACTGCAACTGGTGGTGCACGGATGCAAGAGAGTTTGCTATCCTTATTTCAGATGGCTAAGACCAACTCGATGTTGACCTTGTTGTCTAAAAAAGGTTTGCCCTATATCAGCGTTCTGACTGACCCAACCATGGGCGGTATTTCTGCAAGCTTCGCCTTTATGGGTGACGTAGTCATGGCTGAACCAAAAGCCTTGATTGGTTTCGCTGGCCCCCGTGTGATCGAACAAACTGTTCGTGAAAAATTACCAGAAGGTTTTCAGCGTTCTGAGTTCTTGATGCAAAAGGGCGGTATTGACATGATTGTTGACCGTCGCCAAATGCGTGGTGAGATTGCACGCCTATTAGCACTCTTGCAAAAACTTCCAGAGCCTGCGATTACGGGTAGCGCAGCCGTTTAAGCGCTTGAGTACAGCACACCAAGCCCCAATTCTTTTTTCTAGCCTAGAGGCTTGGCTAAGCCACCTCGAAACCGCTCATCCTGTCGGTATTGACATGGGGCTTGAGCGCATCAATCGCGTTAAAGCAGCATTAGATCTCCATTTTGATTGTCCGGTGATTACGGTTGCCGGCACTAATGGTAAAGGCTCTACCTGCGCTTATCTCGAGAGTATTTTGCTGGCCTCGGGTTATCGAGTCGGCTGCCATACTTCACCACACTTACTTAAATTTAATGAGCGTGCTCGCCTTAACGGACAGGATGTTAATGACAGCCTTTTATTAGAGCACTTTGCCGCCGTTGAAAAAGCGCGCGTGAGTTTAGTCGATGCCCCAACCTTAACGTATTTTGAATTCACGACTTTAGCCATCATGCATCTTTTTTCTCAATCCAATCTAGATGTAGTGGTGTTAGAGGTAGGTATGGGTGGTCGCTTAGATGCGGTCAATATTGTGGATGCGGATTGCGCTATTGTGACGAGTATTGATATAGATCATGCAGATTTCCTGGGGAGCACTAGAGAAGCGATCGCTTTTGAGAAAGCAGGCATTTTTCGTCCAGGGCAGATTGCCGTGTGCGGCGATCCAGTTCCCCCGAAATCTTTAATCGATCATGCTGAAAAGCTGGATTGTGATCTTTGGTTACAAGGTCGTGATTACAACTTCCAGGGTGATAAACAGCAATGGGGTTGGGCGGGTCGCCAGAAACGCTTTAGTGGCCTTGGCTACCCAGCCTTGCGAGGCGCTAATCAGATTCTGAATGCTTCTGCTGTCATTGCGGCCTTGATGGCCCTTCACCAACGCTTGCCAGTGAGCGCGCAGGATATTCGGAATGGCTTTGCCATGGTTGAGTTGCCCGGGCGATTTCAGGTTCTGCCGGGTCAACCCACAGTAGTACTGGATGTGGCCCACAATCCCCATGCCGCTGCCACTTTGGCTCAAGGCTTGGACAAGATGGGCTACCACCCCTACACCTACGCTATTTTTGGGGCTATGGCAGACAAGGATATCGACGGGGTAATAAAACCCTTGTTAGATAGCGTGGATTTCTGGTTTTGTACTGATTTGTCGACCCCTAGGGCTGCAACTGCTAAGGCGCTGGCAGACAGGCTCGAGGCTATGGGTGTAAAGCCTCAAAACGGGGCTGATGGCGGTGTTGAATGCTTCCCAGACCCTGCTGCAGCGTATCAAAAAGCGCTCTCAAAAGCGGGTGAGGGTGATAGAATTGTGACCTTCGGATCTTTCTATACCGTTGCAGGCGTAATGATTTACCGAAACAACCAGGCCCATTGATCCATGATTCGTTTACCGAGCTTCTTTAAGCGAAAAACACAGGCTGATGACCTTGATAGGGGTTCAGTGGGTAGGCGCTCCGCTAAACGAGCAGCCCCACGCAGTTTTCAGCGAATTGCTGAAGCAGAAGAACTTGCTCTTACCGAAGATCCAGAACAACAAAGAGCGCGCCATCGTCTGATTGGTGCTGCTGTGTTGGTCCTCATCGCCGTAGTTGGTCTACCGCGTATTTTGGATAACAGTCCTAAATTAGCCCCCAACGATATTGCTGTCAATATCGTGACTAGCTTACCCATTCCGGGTGCTGATGCAAAGCCTGAAGATAAGCCTAAGGCAGAAGCACTTGCGGATCCTGTAAAAGAAGCTCCTAAAGTTGTACCTGCTCCAGAGCCAAAGGTAGAGCCCAAAGTTGAAACTAAGCCAACACCTGCCCCTAACAAAGCTCCGGGATTGGGCTTGGCTGCTGGTGAAGAAATTATTGCTGCTCCAAGTAATGGAGTCAGTAACAGCGATACTAATCCTGCAGCGAATGGCTCAGGAAAATATGTCATTCAGATCGGTGCGTTTGCTTCAGAAGAGCGTGCTCAAGGTTGGATTGCAAAACTCAAAGAGCAAAAGATTCCAAACTTCGTTTTAAATAAAAGTGCTAGCGATGGTACTAAGCTCTATGTTCTTCGTGCCGGCCCGTATGCCGATAAAGATTCTGCAGAAGCGGCAGAAAAGAAAATTAAGGCGATGGGTCTATCACCAAGACTCGTCGAGACTGGTAAACAGTAATGGAATACTTATCCACCTTAAAATTAACACCGGTGGATTATTTCACCCTAGCTGTGCTCTTGGTGTCAGCCTTAGTAGGTATCTCTCGCGGCTTATTTAAAGAAGTCCTCGCTCTAGCATCTTGGTTTGCAGCTGCATGGGTCGCTTATCACTATACAAATTACCTTGCTACTGAATGGCTTTCTGCCTTCCATCTAGACGAGCTGCTTAATCTTGGTGTCAGTTTCCTCATCCTATTTATATTGACTTTGATTGTTTGTGGATTATTCGGCGGGCTCGTGCAAAAAATGATTTTGTCAGCAGGCTTAAGTCTGACGGATCGATTCTTGGGATTGGTTTTTGGCCTAGTGCGCGGCGGCTTGATTGTCGTCATTTTGGCAACCTTAGCCGCATTGACGCCGATTCCGCAAAGTGTGGCCTGGAAAAATGCCATCACCAGACCAGCTTTGGATATGGCAACGGGTTTAATTAAAGGTTGGCTACCAGCTGACTGGGCTAAGCAATTAGGTGATGCAATGCCCAAAGTAACACCTACCATTAATCCTCAATTAACAATAGGAAGCTAGAGATATGTGCGGCGTCGTCGGAGCTATTTCCCACTCACCAGTAAATCAACTTCTCTATGATGCTTTGTTGCTCTTGCAACATCGCGGGCAAGATGCAGCTGGTATCGCAACCATGAACGGTAACTCGTTCACCATGCATAAGGCTAATGGCCTCGTGCGCGACGTATTTAGAACTCGCAATATGCGCAGCTTGGTAGGCAACGCTGGTATTGGACAAGTGCGTTACCCAACAGCTGGTTCAGCGAGTAGTGAAGAAGAGGCTCAGCCTTTTTACGTCAGCGCTCCATACGGCATCGTGCTGGCTCATAATGGCAATCTTACCAATGCACCAAGTTTGCGTGTTGAGATGGCTTATCGTGATCGCCGTCATATCAATACCAGCTCGGATACTGAAGTCTTATTAAATGTCTTGGCTGATGAGCTTCAAAAAGAAACGAATAGTGCTGCTTTAGATGAGAGCGCCATGTTTAATGCGGTTACTGGAGTTACCAATCGCGTTAAAGGTTCTTACGCTGTGGTTTCTATGATTGCTGGTTATGGCTTATTAGCATTCCGCGATCCATTTGGTATTCGTCCCTTATGCCTTGGTCGCACTGATACACCGCAAGGTCCTGAGTGGATGGTGACATCAGAGTCAGTAGCGCTTGAAGGTTTAGGTTTTACCTTTGTACGTGATGTGAACCCTGGCGAGGCAATTTATATTGACCTTGATGGCAACTTCTATTCACGTCAGTGTGTGCCTAACGCTGTTCTGACACCCTGTATTTTTGAATATGTCTATATGGCACGTCCAGACTCCACAATTGATGGCGTGATTGTTTATAACGTGCGGATGCGTATGGGTGATTATTTGGCTGAGAAGATTCGTAAAGTGACCAATGTCGATGAGATCGATGTAGTGATGCCAATTCCGGATTCAAGTCGCCCAGCAGCAATGCAGGTCGCCAAGAATTTAGGCGTAGCTTATCGTGAAGGCTTCTTTAAAAATCGCTATATTGGCCGTACCTTCATCATGCCTGGTCAAGCGGTGCGTAGGAAATCAGTCCGCCAGAAGCTCAATGCCATGCGTATCGAGTTCAAAGATAAAACAGTATTGATTGTGGATGACTCGATCGTCCGTGGTACTACCTCATTTGAGATCGTGCAAATGGCACGTGAGTCTGGTGCCAAGAAAGTCATCTTTGCATCAGCAGCACCGCCTGTGCGCTTCCCAAATGTGTACGGTATTGATATGCCAACTCGTAGCGAGTTAGTTGCTTATGGTCGTACCGATGAAGAAATCAACAAGATGATTGGCGCTGATCAATTGATTTACCAAAGTGTTGAAGATATGAAGCAGGCGGTTCGCGATATTAATCCCAATATTAAGAACTTTGAGGCCTCCTGCTTTGATGGTAATTACATCACTGGAGACATCACGGATTCTTATCTTGATGCTCTAGAGGCCGCCAGAAATACCTCTGCAGCTAAAGCGGACCGTCAGCGTGATTCAAGCGACTTTGCTACCTCCCAGCTTCATCTGCATTTGGCTACCGAAGACTAAAAAGCGACAAGAATTTGCCTTACACGAGGCAAATGGGCAATTCGGTGTCAAAATAGCAGTATGAAAAGTAAAACCACACGTAAAAAACCAGATTTTTCTAAGCTGGCACTTGAGACCTTAGCGGTCCGTGCTGGCACTCGTCGTACCGCTGAATATCAAGAACATTCAGAGGCGATGTTTCTGACTTCAAGCTTTTGCTTTGATAGTGCCGAATTAGCTGCTGATGGTTTTGCCCATGCAGACCAAGGCTTTATTTATTCTCGCTTTACTAATCCTACTGTCAGCATGTTCCAAGATCGCTTGGCTGCTTTAGAGGGTGGTGAAGCTTGTATTGCAACTGCATCGGGTATGTCTGCTATTTTGACAATGGCAATGGCGCATCTGCAAGCAGGTGATCATGTGGTTTGCTCCCGCTCAGTATTTGGAGCAACCGTTCAGTTGTTCACTAATATTCTAGGTCGCTTTGGGATTACAACAACTTATGTTGACTTGGCTGACACCAAGTCATGGCAAGATGCTGTTAAACCAAACACTAAGCTTTTCTATTTAGAGACACCATCTAATCCTTTGACTGAGATTGCTGATATTAAAGCCATCTCGAAGATTGCTAAGAAAGCAAAGGCCTTATTTGCGGTGGATAACTGTTTCTGTACGCCAGCCTTACAAAAGCCTTTGGCTCTTGGTGCTGATGTAGTGATTCATTCTGCAACCAAGTATTTAGATGGCCAAGGCAGGGTGGTTGGTGGTGCGATTGTGGGTAGCAAAGATTTCATCATGGGCAAAGTATTCCCATACGTGCGCACAGCAGGACCAACCTTGTCTGCATTTAATGCCTGGGTATTCCTGAAGGGATTGGAGACTTTAGAGCTTCGCATGAAGCAACAGAGTCAGAATGCGCTTGCCCTAGCCCAATGGCTAGAAAAGCAGCCTGGTGTTGAACGCGTATATCATCCTGGCCTCACATCCCATCCTCAACATGCTTTGGCAAAACGCCAGCAAAAAGCAGGGGGAGCAATTGTCTCTTTCACTCTTAAGGGTGGCAAGAAGGCAGCCTTTAAATTAATTAATCAAACTAAGCTTTGCTCAATCACTGCAAACCTAGGTGATACACGCACAACGATTACTAATCCAGCAACGACTACCCATTGCCGCGTGTCTCCTGAAGCAAGAAAAGCCGCTGGCATTACTGATGGCTTAGTGCGAATTGCGGTTGGTCTTGAGAACATTAACGATTTAAAGAGTGATCTCGTTGGCGGACTCAACAAATAATCAAGTTCATCAAAGTGAGTACCTGAACTTTGATGATGCTAAAGAGTTCTGGAACAAACGCTTTGATAAAGAAGAATTCATCTTTGGCAAGGAGCCAAATGAATATCTCGCCCTGCAAGCTAAGACCTATTTAAAGCCAAACCAAAAAGTTCTTTGTATTGCTGATGGCGAAGGCCGTAATGGTGTTTGGCTAGCCAAGCAAGGTATGCAAGTGGTTGGTTTTGACGTCTCTGACATCGCCTTAGAAAAGGCAAAGAAGTTTGCTACAGATAATCAAGTAGAGATCGCCTATTCACTATCAGATACTGATAGCTTTGACTGGCAAGAAAATACATATGATGCAGTGATTGGGATTTTTATTCAGTTTGCTGAACCGCAAATGCGAGCTCGCATCTTCAAGCAAGCGCATAAAGCCCTGAAATCTGGCGGCATCTTGATATTACAAGGCTATACCCTAAAGCAGCTGGAATATAAAACGGGCGGACCATCTCTAAAAGATCACCTCTATACAGAGGATATCATTCGAGAGCTTGCAAAAGAATTTCAAATACTAGATCTGCGCTGCTATGAAAAAGAGCTCAATGAAGGTGCGAGACATGCAGGCATGTCTGCTTTATTGGGCCTTATCGCTAGGAAATAAAGCGACGCGGATCATTGATGGGGCGTAGCGGCATGATATGAATCTTGCTACCATCAATTTGAACATGAGTATTTTTTCCTACTTCCAATTCCAATCGCATCACTTCTGCAACTGAAGCTTCCCAGGTAAGTGTATGCCTAGCATTGTTGAGTAGGAGTTGAATCACTGCGATTTGTCCCAAGGTGCTGATCTGCTCTACATAGCCTTCAATAGATGTCTGACTGGATTTATTGTGCAGGCTGAGGCCATCTGCCGGAATAACCCAGGCAACTGGAGTATTGGGTGGTATCTTGCCCTTATCGATCACTTCAAATACTTGATTGCAGCCTTCCCATGTCAGCTTACCTGCAGTAAATACACCTTTAAACTTATTATTGATACCTACTAGTTCTGCAACACGAGAGTTTCTGGGTCTTTGGAAAAGTACTTGAGGTGGAGCGGTTTGTAAACCAACACCTTGATCAATCACGGTAATACGGTCTGCTAACAAATCTGCTTCGCGTAGATCATGAGTTACTAAGAGAATTGGAATATTGAAATCTTTGCGAAGCTCAGCTAAAGTTTTATACAGACCTTGACGTGTTGGGGCATCTACTGCAGAGAAAGGCTCATCTAATAATAAGATTTTGGGTGATCTTGCCAAGGCTCTCGCGAGTGCAACGCGTTGTTGTTGACCACCAGATAGTTGGTTGGGCATGCGATGAGCTAGTTCGCCGATGCCCATGCGATTGAGCCATTGCTTGGCCTGTGCTTGACGTTCAGCAATTCCTGCTACTGAGTTATAGAGTGCAATGCACACATTCTCTAGTGCAGACAAGTGTGGGAAGAGTGCATATTGTTGGAATAAAAATCCGCAAGAGCGCTCGGCAGGACTGAGTGAGGTAGTAAGGCCATTGATTTCATTAGCTTCGAACCAAAGTTCGCCATTACATTCAATACTTCCAGTGTTTGCATTATTTAGCCCTGCGATCGTGCGCAATGCAGTTGTCTTGCCGCTACCTGATGGGCCAACTAAGGCGTGAAGTTCCCCGGGGGCGCACTCAAGACTAAGTTGAAGGGGATTGGGAGTTACCTGAGAAAGCTTAATCTTGAGCATTAGCTTCCTCTCTCTTGATTGCGTGAGGCTTGACGGCCAAAGACACCGTAGGAAATGGCAATCGCTATCAGTGAAGTGCCTAACAAGATTAAAGAGAGGAGACCAGCACCAGCAGTGTCAAAACTTTGTACCTTGTCATAAATAGCAATGGAAACCGTTTTAGTTTCACCAGGGATGGCGCCACCGACCATCAGGATCACGCCGAACTCTCCAAGAGTATGGGCAAAAGTGAGAACTGCCGCGCTAGTGATGCCACGCCATGCCAGCGGCAATTCTATTAAGCGAAAGATTTGCCAATTAGAGAGCCCGCTGACTTGGGCAGCCTCAATAATTTCTGGGTTGATAGCCTCAAAAGCACGTTGGATTGGTTGGATAGCAAATGGCAAATTAACGATGAGGGAGGCAATCAGAATGCCCGTAAAAGAAAATACCAGTGGAATGCCCAAAAAGCTTTTGCCACCGAGACCTACTAAAAGGTAATAACCCAAGACCGTGGGTGGCAGAACAAGAGGCAGCGCTAAGCCTGCCTCAATCCACGACTTGCTTTTACCTGCCTTTTGGAGCCTATGGGCAACCCAGATACCAAAAGGCAGAA
>JBAXVK010000100.1:0-2169 GCA_037129175.1 Polynucleobacter sp.
CGGCAACCCAAAGCGCGCATCTCCTGACGGAGGATGGCCGCCTCTTCCCTGCTGAGGCCAGCACCTCCGTAGGCTCTGGGCCAGGTCGGGACGGTCCAGCCGCGCTCGACCATGCGCTCCAGCCAAAGGCGCTGTGCGTCGGACTGGAACCGGAACCGTCGGCCGCCCCAGCAGATGTCGTCGTCGCTCGCGATGGGCCGTCGCATCTCGGCCGGGCAGTTCGCCTCCAGCCAGGCGCGCACTTCGCGGCGGAACGTCGTCTCAGCGGTCATGGTGGTCCTGTCCGGGAGAGGGGATTTCGCAGGGTCGGGCGATCTCCCGCGTCGTGAGGGTCACAGGTCTGCCGTCGCCGGTGGAACGAAGATCCCACGCTCCCGCGCGGCACGGGTCAGGATGCGTAGCGTCTGGTCGCCGGAGTGGGGCCTGGAATCCGCGGTGCTTCTGTCGCAGATCGCGGCGAACTGGCGGGCGATTTCCTCGGGCGTGCGCTCGGCCTCGTCGAGGTAGACGCCGCTCGTCTCGATTATCTCGACGCATGAATACACCCCGGCGCCGGCGCCCAGGATCGTACGGGAGGGCGCGCCCTCGCTCGAGAGGTACAGCACCGCGGCCGAGACCGCCTCGGGCGGGAGCAGGGCGACGACCGGCTCCGGGAGCAGCCCTTCCATCATGTTGGTCGCGGCCACGGGGCAGATCGCGTTGACATGGATGCCGTACTTCTGGCCCTCGAGATGCAGTACGTTCATGAGTCCGACCAGGCCCGCCTTGGCGATCGCGTAGTTTGACTGACCGAAATTGCCGTAGAGCCCGCTGCTCGAGGTCGTCATCACGACCCGGCCATAGCGCTGCTCGCGCATGACAGGCCATGCTGCCTTCGTGCAGTTCACGCTGCCCATCACGTGGACTGCGAAGACGCTGGCGAAGTCCGCGATGTCCATCTTCGCGAAGGTCTTGTCGCGAAGGATGCCCGCGTTGTTGACCAGCACGTCCACGCGGCCCCACGCCGCAACCGCACTCGCGACCATCGCCTCCATCTGCTCGAAGTCCGTGACGTCGCCTTCGCAGGCTACGGCGATCCCGCCCTCGGCGCGGATCCCAGCTGCGACCGCTTCGGCGTTGCCGGCGCCGCCGTCAGAAATCGGTGCAGGCACATCGTTGACGATGACCTTCGCGCCGCGCCGAGCAAAGTCGAACGCATAGGCTCGCCCGAGGCCACCACCGGCGCCGGTGATGATAACGACTCGATCGTCAAACCGGATCGACATGGCGGCTCCCCGCGCTGGTCCCGGAATCGGATGGGACCCCGCCCTGGCTGCAAGCCGCCGGCGTCAGCAGTCCCTTGAACAGGGGCCGGACATACACTTCGACGGCGGCCGCCGGCGAGATGCCGCGCGCGAAATACTGCAATTCGTCAGCATTGTTGATCATCGCCATGATCATGTGAGCGCCGACGGTGGCATCGACCGGTCGTATGGAGCCATCGGCGATGCCATCGCTGATGACCGACGCGAGGCGGGTCGCCACGCGCTCGTCTTGAAAAGCCATCAGCGACGCTTGGCGAAACAGGGTCGAGGCTTGCCCGAAGTCACCCCGGTCCAGGGCCGCCCCGGCCTGCTCGGCGATGGCCAGGGCGCGCCGGGCCTTGAGTTCACGGTAAGCGGGCTTGGCACCAAAGAGCGCGCCCGCGAGGATGGCTATGACGATCAACGTCACGATCCGTCGCCCCCCACGCAGCCACCGCCGCCACCCCACCGGCTCGACGTCATCCTCGAGCAAGTAACTTGGCAGCTCCGGCATCCGTCTTGGTGGATCGTTATCCTTGGGTGTTGTCATGATGACGGGTTGTCAGCGTTGCGGAGGAACGGCTCTACCGAGATCTGCTTGCGCACGGGAACGTCCAGAGGTCAGCCGTGAGATTCGCCAGCGGTAGGTCGGCGGAGAGCCGGCGGCGCACGGTGACCTTGGGCGCCTTGGTGGTTGAGAAGTTTGTCGTGACCTTCAGGTTGTGGGCGTGGCGGCGACGCGTTCGTCAAGCAGGCGGCGATTTTCCATGGCTCGTTGATGGGTGATTGGAAAGAAGTAAATAAATACGCCGGCAAGTATCATCGGCACTCCGAGGACAATCATGTAGCCAATACGCAAAGAAGTGGTGGTTTGGACGGACTGCAT
>JBAXVK010000101.1:0-2131 GCA_037129175.1 Polynucleobacter sp.
GAACTATATGATTTTCATATTGACCTGCAAAAAAGTTCATAGGCGCTCTAATTATATGAGGTTGTCCATTAGCTGCCGCGTTTATAACTTGAGTTGAAAATTGTTTTGAAAACATTTTAGGTTGTAGCTGCAGCAAGCCATCAAGAATCCATAAGCAGCCCAAAAATATTTGAATTGTTCTTTTTGTAATTTTTCTACCAAATAGCATAATCGATATAATAATACCATTAAGCAGTTCTCTAAATTGAATAAGTGACTTAAATAATTCTATAAAAACTTGCAAAAACAGGGGTAGTTTGTTAAAGTTTTTGAATACGCTATCATAAAATAGTGTTTCAGGGCCATTAGCTCAGCTGGTTAGAGCACCTGCCTCTTAAGCAGGGTGTCCTGGGTTCAAGTCCCAGATGGCCCTCCAAGCATAAGCGTTTTATAATTTCAGATTAAACATACTTTCTCATGAGAATATCTACCTGTTCTTTAACTTGTGGGTAAATATTATCTACGTCTTTTATATGCCAAGTTACACATTTGTCCTTCGGTAAATTAAAAAGTTTTGAAGCATCGTCATATACGGAATCATTCATAAATACTAATAGGTCTAGACTGTCAATTAAATCTTGGGTTGTTTGTTGCCAACTGGGCACAAGATGCTTCTTTAGATTATCTGCTTCAAGTGCTTTCATGGCATCAATATCCACATCACCATTAAGAGCGAGTTTTGCTTCAATACCACTTGAGCTAATCTCTATATCACTATCGTCTTTTAGTAACGATTTAGCATAAGCTTCTGCTAATCTGCTTCTATAAACATTCCCTCGGCATATAAAGTGTATGTGAACCATTTGACTACATTGTACTATATTTATTAAAACTGATGATGATAGTTGCGATAGCGTCTACGGTGGCCCTCCAATACGCTTATGCTTAAAACAGTGGTAATTCGCCTCTGTTTTTTGATACACTATGAATATGCCTTCAATAAATCACTATATTGCTAATTCAACTGGCGAACTAGATAAACTATCTAATATGATTTCAAAATCACTTAGCACGGTTATCCCAATTGTTGAAAAAGAACTCAAAGCAAACCAGATAGATATTATATTTGTGTCAGCAACAATGCTGGCGATCCCTGAATACGGAATCGGTGGAAACTCGCCAGGACCAAATCATGTATATGTGTCTTTTGACCCTAAATCTAAAAAGATTACTAGGCGAGGATTGGAAGAAACACTATTTCACGAAATCCACCATTGTATGAGATGGCGTAATCCAGGATATGGACAGACTTTAGGTGAAGCCATGGTATCAGAAGGTATGGCTTGCTTATACGAAGAACAGCATAGTGGCAAGGCTCCCATCTATGCCAAAGTTAAACTACAAGACGACCAAATCGCGAAAGCCACCAAAATAATTAATTCAAAAAACTACAGCCATAGTGACTGGTTTTTTGGCAGCAAAAATATTGATAGATGGTTTGGGTATAGCTACGGTTATAAACTATGCAAAGATTATTCAGTCAAAAATAATAAAAGTGCGTCCGAACTAGTACATGTTAAAGCTAAATTAATATTAGAAAGTGGCAATCTTTAAATCCCTATTGATTTGAATAAAAGTTGCAATAGCGTCTACGGTGGCCCTCCAAATAAATAAGACCTGCTTCAAAAGTAGGTCTTATTTATTTTGAAGCTATGTGGCGCTATGGTTCCTAGACAGGGATTTTCGCTAGAAAATACCGTAGTCGAGGGTTCGCTCATAAGGAGCTGTCGCAGAAGCTTGCTTCGAGAAAGCGACGAAATGTGCATTATCCCTCCTGGCCCTCCAATACGCTTGTGCTTAAACGGTATTCGGACCGTTTTTGTTATATAATTCTTACATGAGCGATAAGATATTCGACAAAATTGTCCGTGGCGAAATGCAGAGTTATAAGATTTGGGAAGATGATGACCATTTAGCCTTTCTAACGCCCTTCCCAAACACTCCAGGATTTACTGTTCTTATCCCAAAAACAAATATTGGTGACTATGTTTTTGCATTATCCGATGAACAATACGGTAATTTACTTAATGCAACAAAGATGGTTGCTAAAATACTAGAAAAAGCCTTAGCTGTTCCGCGGGTAGCGTTAATA
>JBAXVK010000102.1:0-2117 GCA_037129175.1 Polynucleobacter sp.
GGATCGTCGCCAACTTCCTCACCCTGCTCATCTTCGCGGCGCTCACCTTGCCCGCCGCCATCCTTGCATGGTGGGATGCAGGCGAGGAAGGCGCGCTCGATAGACCCGCCGCAGGCGGTGTGGCACCATCGCGGCTACGCTGCATCTTTTTGATACGGCCTTCTGCAGCCCCTAGGTCGCGCGCCGACGAACGCCTTGCGCTTGTTCAACGTCCGTGGTGGGCCTACCGTATCGTCTGAGGCCCAAGACTAATGATCTTCATCGAGTTGTTCGCCGGGCTGGGTTTCATTTTCATCGGGACGCAGTTCCTGACGGCCCACATGAAGCAAGTCGCCGGTGCCGGGTTCCACCGGCTAGTTGCGCGCGCCACTGGGCATCCACTCAAGTCAATGTTCACCGGCATCGCCGCCGGTGCCGTGATTCAGAGCACCAATGCCGTGACGTTCATCGTGATTGGCTTGGTGAGCGCCGGCACAGTAACCGTGCGCAGCGCGATGCCCATCGTCACCTGGTCGTATGCCGGCTCGACGCTGCGGCTCTTGCTGGTGTCGCTGAATATAGCTCCGGCCATCATGCTCGGCATTGGCGCGCTCGGTATCGCATTCCTGATGGGTGTCGATCGCAACGCGAAGTATCGCAATTTGGTCGGCGCCGTACTGGGGCTGTTGCTGCTGTTGTACGGCGTGGCGCTCATGACGCACGCCGCAGTGCCGCTGCGTAATTACGAGCGACTGCACGACATCCTGACGTGGGCGAATGAGTTTTACTTGTGGGGCTTCATCGCCGGTACAGCCGTGGCGGTCATTGTCCAGGGACAGACGGTTTCGGTGATCGCACTGGCGCTGGTGGTCGCCGGGGTACTGGATACCGAAGAGGGCATCCTGATCGTGGTCGGTGCCAACCTGGGCTCCGGCATCCAGACCATCATCCAGGGCGCCGGATTGAGTGGCACGGCGCGACAACTCAACTTGTACCAACTGCTGATGAAGATTATCGGCGTGGCAGTGCTGCTGCCGCTGCTGCTGCTCGAACACTCGGTGGGAATCCCGACCGTAGGGGCTCTAGTGCGTGGCTTAAGCGCAGACCCCGCGCTGCAACTGACTGGGGTTCACTGGATGTTCCAGATAGCCTCAGCGACGGTGGCTTCGGTCTTCAACACACCCTTGCTCACGCTGGTCGAGCGGCTGAGCCCGCAAACGACCGAAGAGGCGTTGAGCAAACCGCGGTTCATCCAGTTCAACGACAGCCTTGCGACAATGACTGCCGTTTCCATGGTGGAACAAGAGCAGCTTCGGCTAGTGCAGCGGCTGCCGTCTTTCCTGTGCAAGGTTTGCGGCGATGGCGCTGCCGACAGGCAATACATGCAACCGGCGGTGGAAGGGCCGACGCCTGGCGTGCTGCGTAAGTCCGGTGACGAGTTGATCGGAGTGATCGACAACTTCCTCAAGAGTCGGTTCGACATGCCCAACCAACCCGGTGACATGGATCGGCTCATGCGCCTGTGGAACACCAACCAGACGCTCAAGGCCTTGCATGAGGCACTCGCTGCATTGGTCGGCGGAGTGCAAGCGCTGCAACGCATGCCAGCGGTGAGCGATTTCGCCGCGACCATTAGCGATTCTGCGCACGCCTTAACTAGCACCATGGCCGACGAAATGACTGCCTTCGACGAGGACTCTCAGGCCCTGCTGATGGCAGTTACCAGTGACCGCACGGTGCTGATGGCTGGTCTGCGTGAGGCGCTGTGGCAGCGCGCACCTAACCTGTCGGCCGCCGAGCGCCAGCTCGCCTGGGACACCACCGATGCCTTCGAGAACATGGTCTGGCTGCTGAACCGCTGCGCAGTTAGCCTATCGCCTTCAGTCCCCAAGATTTCGACAGCGATTCAGACGAAGGTCACTTAAATCGCGTAAATCTATCTGGCAGCCTTCAAGCTCGCGCCGCCGAAAGTGCTATTGCTGGACTACCGCGGATAGGAAATTTGCGGTTACCGCGCGTTCTTCTGCCGAAATCAGCACTGGCAGCGTCAGGAGTAGCCGGCTCGCGTCCGCGGTACGCCCCATGCGGTATTTCAAATTAATTGTTGCGTAATCATAACAATTTAATCATAATAATAT
>JBAXVK010000103.1:0-2084 GCA_037129175.1 Polynucleobacter sp.
ATTCAAGGTAGAGGCGCTTTTAGTGATTTACTCTATGATGAAGATAAAACTTTATTTTTAAAGGAAGATAATGGTGAGGTTTTTGGTGTTGCCCTAAATCGTTATTTGATACACAGCTTGAAACAGCATAACGCCGTTTTGGGAGATTTAGTCACTGTGACTTTTCACGGCAAAGAGCAGAAAAATAACGGACGTTCTTTCAATCGTTATAACTTGTCAGTAGATAGGATTGTCAGCTTAGTATAAAAAGCTCGACAGTTAAGCTACTGAAGTTTCCCAGTTTTTTATGAGCGTAAATTTTTGAAAGCGAAAAAATAGTGAAAAAATCGAAAAATTTTGCCACTCTTAATGCGCGTTAATACGCTCCTGTTTAATTAATTTACTCTTTATAAACAGTAACTTATTGCTGTTTGATGTCTTATTTTACTGTATAATAATAACTTATAAGTCACTGATTATACAAATAAAACGGCTTCATTTATGTTTATCCTCCGCGATCTGTTACGACCCCTCCAAGACGCCTTTTCCGATACCCAACTAGGACGTGAGCGAGCCTCATTATTTGCCTACACCTTACTGGCGGTCATCGCCCCGTTCACCTCTTCCATGACCTCCAACATACTGCGCACCCTAATTGCCTTGTTCGGTATTGAGATAAAAAAGAAGCGCTTCTATACGTTTATGGCATCTTCGACCTTACCCTGGCAAAAGCTATGGCAGACTGTTTGGAGCTTGATACCCTCGCCCGAAACAGAAGGTCGACTATTGGTGGCGTTAGATGACTGCATCAATCCCAAAATAGGCAAAAACATCTTCGGCTGCGAGACAATCTTTGATCATGCCGCCAAAACCAATCAAAGCCAGTATCCGTGGGCACAAAACTTTGTTGCGGTCGGCTTACTGAAACAAGTCAAAGGTCGCTGGGCCTGTTTATTTTTAGATTTTCGTTTTTACTTCGCCCAGAAAACCATTGATGCAAAAAAGGCTAACGCCAAAATCAAAGGCGTACTTGCGCCTTTTCAGACTAAATTGGACCTGGCAGGGCAGATGCTGATAGACATAGGTCATTATTTTCCCGCATCATCCCTGCTGGTCGTTACCGATAGCTGGTTTGGCAACCAAAGTCTGTGGCGGCAGGTTCGGAAGGTATTGGGCGATGGTTTTCATATGCTATCTCGGCTGCGTTGTAATATCGTATTGTACGCCCAGCCTGATCCACAGCAACCTAAGCAGCGTGGACGTCGCCCTATGTACGGTAAGCGTTTGGGGTCGGCGACTGATAGGGCTGCCGAGGTTCGGCAACAAGCCAAGACTTATAGCGTCAACCTTTACGGCAAACGCCGAGATGTGTGCGCTTATGACTCGGTGATCATGGTCAAGACCCTCAAATGTCCAGTTCGCGTGGTTTGGGTATTTCGTAAAACCCAATGGGTAGCCCTATTCGCCACCGACCTGGAACTCTCCGTAATACAGATCATCGAGTACTATGGGGCTCGCTGGAAAATTGAATCCGGATTCAAAGAACTCAAACAAGACATCGGCAGCCGGACAAGTCAGTGCCGTAATGCTCAAGCCGTGACTAACCATCTGCAATTTTGTATGATGGCGTCAACGATCACTTGGATTTATGCGGATCGCCTAAAAGCCGATCCGGAACGTCGGCATAAAGTGAAAGGGCGAACCAGTTTTGCCTTTTCAGATATTCGACGGCTTATCGCTGAAGCCGGACTCAATGAGGATTTTGATAGGGTTTGCCCCAAACCCGGCAAACCCACGAAAAATTCGCTGGTGGCTATATTGCTACGCATGGTGGCTTGATGATTTTTTAGGAAACTTCAGTATTTAAGATAAAACCACTTATTGCCTCTACTTATTTGGCTACCACCACTCTATCAACGCAATCATGCTCATTGAATTCCATAATCCTGATTTAGGTATATATGTATAATGGGTAACAACCAAGGTCAACAATTAAATTTATCAATAACCAATAGCTATGGTATTTAAAAAAAGCGGACGCAGTTCCAGATATAGCAACAAAAGACCATCAAGACAATCAACTTCACATTGGTTTAGAAATCTCC
>JBAXVK010000104.1:0-2072 GCA_037129175.1 Polynucleobacter sp.
TACGTCTTTTGAAAAGTTAACTAGAATTGCTGACCCCGATTTTCCCCATACCATCAAGTCTGAATTAGAATTTCCAGCATAGGCGAATTTTCTTTCGCCATATTGTAGGCATAACCAAAGTGCTTTGTTGTTTCCCGCATTGTTTTTACCGCCACTGCTGCCAATCACCTCGTCAAAAATACCTAAATAATTGGCAATTCTTTCTGCGATCAATTGGTCAGAGGCAGTGCATAAAACGAGTTTTCTGCCAGCTCGCTTTTGTTCGCTTAGCCAACTTATAACCTCTTGGTTGTATGGTAAAGATGCGATATCTAGTGCAACTGATTTAACTAACCACTCTTTGAGATGAGCCTTGCCTTTTACTAGATAAAACGCAATTTTCCAAATCAGATAGGGCTTGGTAGCAAGTAACCCGATACATAACTCATGGAGTAAATCTGTCTTGATGAGAGTGCCATCCAAATCTACCGCTAGTGGTTTCTGGACTTCGCTCATATTCATCTATACAGTTTTTATGTAGATCATTGGTCGGACTAGAGCCAATTTATCCAACAATCTCTAAATTTGGCAATGGAAACACCAATTTTGATTCAGAGAATTTTGGATTATTAACGAAAAAGGTTCGAAAGTGCCAAGGGAGTACCAATAAGTAATCTGGTTGTTTGGCAAGAACTTCATCTTCAGGCGTAATGGGGAGCCATGTGCCTGGTGTATAGCACTCAAACTTTTCGTCGTTTACTTCACCAACGCAGGTAATGTCATCTGATGTTAAGCGGCAATATTGTAAAAGTACGTTACCTTTTGTTGAAGCACCTAGTGCCGCAACGGTTTTACCTTCTTTTTTTGCTTTGGCTAAAAAATCAATAAGCGCTTGCTGTGCCAGTTTTGTACGCTGCTCAAAAGCTAGAAAAGGGGCTAGTGAGTCATATCCCTGTTCTGTTGCCTTGTCTAATATGGCCTGAATAGAGGGGAGGATTCCATGGGATGGATTTGATTTGCGTACAGTCACTGAAAAGCTACCGCCATTGACATCATTAAACTCAACATCAACTATCTGAAAGCCAACCTTTTCGGACATAAATTGAATTTGGCTGAGGCAGTAAAACTCCAAATGCTCATGGCAAACTGTATCAAAGGAATTCGTTTCAATCATAAAGGGCAAATAACTTTGTTCAAATACCCAAATTCCGTCATCCGCCAACACACGATGAATATTTCTCATGAAATCAATTGGATCTTCTAGGTCATAAAACATAGAAAATGAAGTGATTACTTTGGCTTTTTTATGAGGAAATTTCTTTTCAACGAGAGCTGCAGAGAAAAAATCAGGTATGAGTTGAATGTGATCTTGGTAGTAAGATTCAAATTTAATGCCTGTAGGGTCAACACCAACCAAATTAAGATCTCGCATTGGATAAGCAGCTAAGGTTGTGCCGTCATTGCTACCAATATCGATCACTAAATCACCGGCTTCTAAATTGATGAGGGACAAGATTCGATTAACCTTGGCATGCAGGTGCGAAACCATGCTCTTATTGAGTCCTGAGCGATAACCATAGTTCAATCCATACATTTCACTCAAGTCGTAGGAGTGGGCTAGTTGTACTAGACCGCATGTTGTGGCATCTCCCATGCACTTGACTAGTTGCAATGGGCCAACCGTAGCTGCCAAAGGATCTTTGGATTTAGGGAAAACGCCAGTGAGCATCTGCTCTCCCAAATCTAATATGGGCTCTAATTGCGGGTTATCGCAAATGCGGCAGGCTGAAACTTTGCTGTACATGCTGTTCTCTCTTTCTATCTTTCGAGCTATTGTTTTAAGTGCTAACGACCTTGCCTTGCAATAAAGCCAAATCGCTATCAACCATCTTGTCTACTAGTTGCTCGAAACTAAGTGATGTAGACCAACCAAGTGCTTTGAGTTTTTGTGCATTGCCTTCTAAATTAACTGAATCAATCGGCCTAAAAAATTCTGGCGAAGTGCTCACATAATCTTCGTAATTTAAATTGAGGTGATCAAATGCAGCTTTGCAGAATTGACGCACTGACCTGCTGATACCGCTGGCTACAAT
>JBAXVK010000105.1:0-2068 GCA_037129175.1 Polynucleobacter sp.
CCACCATCGTTGTTTATCTTTGAGTATGCCTACCCAGAGTGCAACGCGCACCAGCTCGCCGTGTCTGAAGGTATGGGCTAGCCCCAAGAAAGCGGAAGCTGCGCACAGCCATGCAGCCATATCATCGGCACCACGCAACATGAATCCAAATTCACGGCCCGCCGATTGAGCCAACATTAATAAGCCGATACCTGCGAGACTAATGGCAGCGAGAACGCCTGCCGCATCGTATAGTCTATCGAGCCATTTTCTCACTGCAAGCCTTTGACAATAGCTTCTCCGTCAGGCCCGGCGCGCTTGATCCATTCAGCAATTAGCTTTTGGCTGATGCGCTCGAAGTCGCTGCGCATAGTGCTCGATGGTTCTACAACTTTGAGGCCGTTTTTCGACAAAATATCCGTTGAACCTTTCGCGGCTGCACGGGCCAAATCCCAGCCTCGCTTTTCTGCTTCAGCAGACACCTTCAAAATGGCCGCTTGCGTTTCTTTGCTGAGACGGCTGAAAGCACGTTCATTGACTATGACTGCGTTTCGTGGATGCATGGCATTGGTGTCGTAGAACGAACCCAAATATTCCCAGGCCTTAGTATCCACACCTATTTGGGGCGATGCAATCATGGAAGTGGCAATACCCGTCATGAACGCTTGGGGCAACTCAGGAACTTGCACGGTCGTTGGTTGAGCACCAATTTCTTCCGCAAAGCGCGCTGTTACTGGGTTGTATGCTCGAAATTTGGTGCCCTTGAATGCGGCAAGTGAATCCATAGGGGTCTTGGTAAAGATGCCGTTGCCTGGCCAAGCCACCGAATACAACAGGCGCATACCTTGCTTATTCAGTCTTTGCTCAAGGATCGGTTTTTGCACTTGATAGAGTCGCCACGATTTGTCAAAGCCTGTGGCTAAAAATGGGATCATGTCCGCCTCAAAGATTGGGTCTTCGTTACCATGGTTCGAAAGAAGTATTTCGCCGATAGGTACCAGACCGCTTTGTACCGAGCGTTTGATATCGGGCAGCTTGTATAGAGATGCACCAGGGTGGACTTGAATGTCGACTTCACCTTTGCTAGCTGACTTAACCTCATTCGCGAACCAACGTAAATTCTGTGTGTGAAAGTTGGTTTCGCTATACCCCGATGGCAAATTCCATGCTTGGGACTGTGCCTGTGAAGTTGCAAGAACTCCAAAGAGGGCGATCATTGCAAATGTGAGTCTCATAATTTTTATCCTTAATTAGCGTTTTGTTTATGGTTATTTCTTTTTCTTTTGATGCTTTAGCTGGCTACGTGACCCCACTTGGCCTCCCACTCATCACCAACTAGGTCAACTACCGAACCATTTTCATCAAAGAACTTGTTGGGTACTTGAAAGATCGCCACCATCACACCACCCTCTGGCGTGTATGCGGCATGTCGACTTCCTGCTGGCCGATAGACGAATTCCCCGGGGCCGACTTCAAGGCCTTTTTCTGCTCCTTCGGTGTCAACGAGTCGTCCTTCAATCATGTAGGTTTGCTCCATCAGCGTGTGCTCATGGTCGGGTAATACTGCGCCAGGATCCATCTTTAGTAATACAGTTAACAATCCACTTTTTCGATCCACCATAAGAGTTTTCACGTGGCACCCAGGATACTTGATTGGCTCCCATTCAAGTTCATTCGCGTGCACTACTCGGGAAGATAGAGGGCCTAGCGAGTCATGATTTTTGGCATTGGGGGTGAAGGCGGTAGTCATAAGCTTCCTATTGCAAAGTGATGCGGCATTTGGGAATTAATTTGGCAAGCAAAGTTAACCACATAAAACGCAGATTTGAAAGGTCGCATACCCTTCATTGAGCCGTCCAAAGTGAAAACATTTGAGCCAAATAGTCGACCACCAGCCTACGAACTAAAAACCAATTGCACGACATATGACACGGTTTTCACTTCCCGGGCTGTTCAATATGTCTAGTTCTAGGTCGGCGTATGCAGTCGGACAAATAGTCCTAGGATTAACGAACGTAAGGCTGTGATAGATAGTCCTTTGATTGGGCTTCACTCCGTAACGGAGTTAATTTATCAGGATCGATACGGA
>JBAXVK010000106.1:0-2066 GCA_037129175.1 Polynucleobacter sp.
CGGTGAGAGTTAGCCCCAATCGAGTCGGGTCGCCCGGCATCCAGTAGACGCAAGGTCCGCCTATGGGAAGAGGTACCCGTCGACGCTACTCAATCCTCGAAAGGTTGTACGGCAGGTGCGGCTATTCGCGCGCTTCACCCTAGCGTCCTGCATCGAAGGCAGCACATGCTATTACTCGGTTCCGGACTTTCGCTCCCTTCGCATCGTGACAGAAAGTCCAAATGCAACTGTTTGGTAGACATCGACATCACATCGCAGGAGCACTGCCAAGTCTGCACACGTAAGCTTCGAAATAGCTTGCCTCTTCATGGCATATGTACCCGTTGGCTTATCGTGAACCCTGCTCTCGTCAAAGAATCGGTCTAGCAAATCGGCAAGCGGCGTAGCATCTGACCAAAGCCTTTCCGTTAGCGTTGGTTCGACAAAGCCACCGTCGTAACATTTCGGCTGCGAAGGGAGGTCCGTGTGAATCCGATACCGTGTAACCTGGACGTTAATCCGTTCGCTACCTACTCGCTTCGCGGCATCCTTGGAAAGATACCTCCCGTAGGGCCACGGCTTGTTGCCCCTACCCAGATCCGCGCCCAGGGCGGTCAAGATGGCGCCGGCCGACGCCGATGTTGCGACTAGCTCACGTTCCACACCATCGGGTCCAGTAGTACGCAGTAACGCGTATCCGGACGAGCGCGTCAGTCGGTCGGCGTTCGCGTTTGGGGCCACTGGCTCGCACACACGGTCCAAATCAGCGGAAAACGCCCTCGCCGATGAATTCACCCATATCAGCGCAATCGTAAGAAGAAACGTCGGCGACCGCCATCGCCGTATTGGAACTCCCACGCTGCTAGTCAGTGAATACATTGTAGGCAACTCGCTTGCGGAACAGTCCAAGGGCCGTAGGTCGCACGTAATGGTTGTCCACTCCAAAAGCGGAACCCATTCTCAACGCCGCTTGCAAAAATCTCTGCAGGCTTTCTATCTAAGGCGCTACCAAACCCGTCCTCCTGCGGAACCCACTTGTAAATACCTGCGGGATACCAATGTGCAACTTCATGAGCGATGAGGTTTGAAAACGTTGCGCTGGCAAGGGCATCGGAAACGGGAACACCTGGTTGCGCTCTGTATACGTCTAGGTCCGCAGGCAACTTAAGGCTACTTCTTCCATTTTCGTTCTGATCAGCACGTAGGAATTCCCCTGCCTTGTTTGCTTCGGGCGCTTGGGTTATATCCAGACCCTGACTGGACTTCTCCAAGTCTTGGAAGAACTTCTGCCCCTCTGGGCTCAATGCATAAGCCTTCAATCCATCTTGCGCCGCGCCAGAGCAATTGCTGCAGGTAACTGTGCCCTTGTCCATTAGCCTCGATAGCAAATTCTGCCGGTAGTATCCGACTGCAAACGCCGCTACGCCACCGGCGAGAGCGCCGCCCAAAACGCCCGACCAAAATGATTGCCCCATCGCGGCAGAACTAATGCCGGCAGCGATTCCGCCAGATAGCGCACCCCGGAAAACCATTTGCCATAGGGATTTCTCGGCTATCCCCATTGCTCGAGCCAATTGTCCCGAAATCGGGCCGGCTATGAGACCGGCAGCTAGGCCTATAGCGAAGCCAACCAAAAAGTTTGAAAATGTTCCCCCATTTACGGCCCAGCTATACGCGCTAGATAGCAGTGCTCCAAGAAGGAAGGGCATGCCGCAAATTGCTGCCACTACAGCGATGATCAATGAGCCCCATTTCTTCAAAAAGCTACCGATGTTGTGAAACAGCTTGCTCAGCCATGAGTATCCAGTGGGGTCCACCAGAGCAAGCGGATTGTTCATGACGTAGCTGAAGGGGTTTAGTGCCTGGCTCAGTTGAGTTGTCTGTAGTATCGGATCAGCAGAAAGGAACCGGCCAATGGTAGGATCGTAAACCCGGCCGTTCATGTGTATGAGACTCACAGAATCCAACATCTCGTGGCCTGTGAAACCTCTCCGTGTCGTATTTGCAAACGTGGCGTAGTCAGCTGTTGAGGGGAGGGGTGTTTACGGGTTTTGACCAAAAGTAACGTTTTCTTGTGGATAACTTTA
>JBAXVK010000107.1:0-2020 GCA_037129175.1 Polynucleobacter sp.
TCGATATTTTAGGTTCCACTTTCTGTCTACATTTTGATCTCCCCGATCAATTCGAGTGCACGTCTTTGCTTTTCGCTAGGGATGGTGGTCATCTGGAACGTGGGCGCATCTTCGCTGCCTTGGGGTGCGCGACATGTGTTGCGCACGATGCTCTCCAACTCCTTCATCAAGGTCTGAAAGCTATGCACCTGGGAACCATCATCCAGGGTATGGCTTTGCACCTTCTTCATCGCTTTTCCCGAGCGCTTGGCAGGGGCCACAGGATCGCGAGTTGTCTTGGCCTTGTGGTCCTCATCGGTAAACATCAACTCGCGCCATGCCTGTCGCATATGCCACTCCACGTAATACGCCAACATGCACAGGAAGATATGCGCTCGCACCCGACCCTCCAAGTGGTGATGAATAGGGCGTACTTTCAAATCCATCGTCTTCATGGACCGAAACGCTCGCTCGACTTGGGCCAGGGATTTATAGGTGCGGACACAGTCGGCTGAGTCCATGCGCTCCACTTTCACTGAAGTGCGGATGATGTACAACCCGTCCAAGGCCGCCTCGCTGGCAATTTTGGGCTCATTGCGCGAGAAGGTGAATGCGTTGTCCGCAATGCTGAGCTCAAAGTGCTTGGCCACCTTGTACTGGTTGATCACTCGACCCACGGCCACGCCAATGTTGTCCGCCCCCTTGAGCTTACCCGCCTCGACTCTTGCCTTGATCTTCTCCAAGTTCTTCTCCGTGGCCACCAACAAATCATTGCGGGTGTGCGCACGCATCTTGGCCAACTCGGGATTTCGGCAAGCAATCAGTCGCTCACCAGGAAAGTCGGGTGAGCTGATTTCCAGTAAGTTGCGCTCGTCAAACAAGCCCAACTGCAAGTGACGCTGCTCCACCAGGGTCCGTATCGATTCACTGCGCAGCGCCGTGACCCATGCCAGATCGCTGTCTTTGCTCATCTCATCAACGCACTTTTGCGAGATCATGCCCCGGTCACCAACCATCACCATGCGTTTGATGCCGAATTCCTCGCGCAAGCGCTTGACCTCGGGCAAGAATGTGGTGCTGTCCGCGGTATTGCCCTCATGCACAGAGATGGCCACTGGGCAACCGTGCTCGTCGGTGAGCAAACCGTAGTTGACTTGCAAGGTACCGCGTTTACGGTCTCGGCTGTAACCGAGTTTGGCCAAGGGGCAGTGGGTTCCTTCGAAGTAACTCGATGAGAGGTCGTACAAGACCAGGGGATCATCCTTGAGGTGTCGTGTGGCGAGTTTCTTTTGGATCCGCGCTTGGGCAGCGAGTAGCCAGTCCATGGCCGAGTACAGGTCGTCTTCAGAGGCATCGCTCACGCCAAACTCCTGCGCCAAGGTGCTGGTATGCCACAAGCGGGTGGTGGCCAGTTTGGTGGCCGGGCACAAGATACGAGAGGCCACCATGGCGAGCACCAAATCGCGCTCACGGCAAGGCTTGGTGGCCAGTAGAGAAGCAAATCCTAGGCGTTGCATCGCCAGATTGACCGCTTGCACATGGCCGTGAGCACGCGACGAAGAGATCTCAAAGGCTTCACCAGCGGGCACAAATTGCTCGCCCGCCAAGGAGCGGCGAATCAAATTGATCAACGAGTCGCTCAGATGGGACAGGTTGCCCAAGGTTTCGTTCTTGACCTTGCCATCCTCGCGGTAAGTGCGACGCAGCAAATGGGAGCGATAGATCTGGTCTTTGTACCGACGGGTGGTGGTGACTACGTGAGCTGTGCCATTTCTTGATGCCATGACATGAGTATACACAAAAAATAAAAGATATACAACTATTTTAGTGACTACAAAAGAAGGTCAAAAAAAAGACCGAATAAGGCGATCTTTCAGAGGGAAAGCGGAACATAAACCTGTGTTTATTGACTCTAAAATGTCGGGAACTTCAGCTTAACGCCCCAGTTGGACAAAGATTTCGTTGGCTTTGACCATGCCGATCTCGCGACGAGCTCGTTCTTCGACCATTTCAAGTCCTTCCTTTAAGTCGAGCAACTCAG
>JBAXVK010000108.1:0-2014 GCA_037129175.1 Polynucleobacter sp.
GTTCAGATCCACGTCCAACAGTCCGACCTTCGCGCCCTGCCGAGCAAAGGCCAACGCCAAATTGACCGTGGTCATACTCTTGCCCACGCCGCCTTTGCCGCTCATGACCACCAGTTTATGCTTGATGCCGGCCATGCGAGCATGGACCTGTTTGGTATTTTCCGAGATTTGTGCGAGGACTTTGGCGTCGTCTGAATACTTCAAATTGCGAAGAATAGCCTTCAGATCTTTTTCAACCGCCATAACAGGAACCCCTTGCTAACTGGGCGAATATAGAGAGGATGACCGTAACACAGGGATTTCCGGGGAGTCAAACTCCAGCCTCTTCCAATATGAAATGAGTCTGAAGCCGAGTCGTATTTCCAACGAGCCATGAGTCTGAGCGGCTGCCGTTCTGAATCGGTCATGATGCGAGGCATGGTGATCGACATGGAAGAAGCACGGCTGCAGACGATCGCGCAGGTCAGGGCCTTTCTGGACGGGGCCACGGAGATCGCCTTCCGGGTGCCCAAGGCGGAACGGTATCCGTTCATCGAGCGGGTGCTCAAGCGGTTTGGCTATGCCGCACAGGGACGCGTCGGCAAGGGAGTGTTGCTCCGGTATCTGGTGCGCCTCACGGGGCTCTCACGCCAGCAGGTAACCCGGCTGGTGCGGCAGTACCGCCAGGACGGGACGCTGTCGACCCGGCATGGTCCACCTCAGCACGGCTTTCGCCGCCGCTTCACCGCCACGGACGTGGCCGTGCTGGCTGAAATGGATGCGTTGCATAGTACCGTGTCTGGCCCAGCCACCAAGAAGTTGATGGAACGGGCCTTCCTGGTGTTCAAGGATGCCCGCTTCGAACGGCTGGCGGGGATTTCGGTCTCCCACCTGTACAACCTGCGGGGCGGGATACCGTACCAGCGTACGCGGCGGCACTGGACCAAGACGCGGCCCACGGGCGTGCCCATCGGCCAGCGCCGCGCACCCCAGCCGAACGGCCTGCCAGGCTATATCCGCATCGACAGTGTGCATCAGGGCGACCAAGACGGGATGAAAGGGGTGTATCACATCAACGCGGTGGACAGCGTGACCCAGTTCCAACTCGTCGCCACCTGCGAGAAGATCAGCGAGGCCTATCTGCTGCCGGTCATCCGACAGCTGTTGGAGGGATTTCCGTTTGTCATCCTGGGATTCCATGCGGATAACGGCTCAGAGTACATCAATTATCAAGTCGCGACGCTGCTGGAGAAGCTGCGCATCGAGTTCACCAAGTCCCGCCCCCGGCAGTCCAACGACAATGCCTTGGCAGAATCCAAGAACGGCGCTGTGGTGCGCAAGCACCTGGGCTACGCGCATATCCCGCAACAGTTCGCAGAACAGGTCAACGCATTCTGTGCGAACCACCTCAACCCGTACGTCAACTTCCACCGCCCCTGCTTCTTCCCGGAGACGGTTACGGATGCCAAAGGAAAGGAGCGCAAGCGCTATCACTACAAGGACATGAAGACGCCGTATGAGAAGTTGAAATCCATACCCGAGGCCAGTCAGTATCTCAAATGCGGCATCACCGTGGAGCAATTGGATGCCATCGCTTCAAGAATCAGCGACACTGAGGCCGCCTTGGCGCTGAACCACGCACGAAGCACGCTGTTCCAGTCCATCTCTGCGGCAAGCCGGAAGCAGGCATGAACACAACCGGCACGGCAGAACGACGGAGCATATATCAACCCGACCGAGGCAGAACAGCGGGCAGAGACTCAGGTTCGCCGACCGTCGTTCAGACTCATTTCCGGATTGGAAAAGACTGCCGTGCAAGATATCTTCAACACAACCGCCGCAGCCTGAACCGCACGCTAGGAGCCTGTCCGAGTAATGGCGAACAATGCGTGACAAGACGTATATTCACGGCAGGGCCAGCAGCGATTCGGTCAGCCGCCGAAGGGTGTGGCTGATACGTGTGCCCCTGAGTGGAATGGTGACCGGGTTGGGGAGACTCATCCTCTCGCTCCGGTTTCGGCGAAAGACTTATCCC
>JBAXVK010000109.1:0-1934 GCA_037129175.1 Polynucleobacter sp.
GGAAAGCCAGAAATGACAAAGCCAACCGAGAGCAGTTGGCTTTGAAAAGTGGTGGAGATGAGGAGGATCGAACTCCTGACCTCCGCATTGCGAACGCGGCGCTCTCCCAGCTGAGCTACATCCCCACGATAAGTGTTTATTCTATCAGCAAATCATGTTTGCTGGAAAGCGCAAGTCTTATCCAAAATGGTATGAGTCTGAACATGGTTGCGTATTTCCAAAGAGGAATGAGTCTGAACGCGGATAAAGGGATCGATCATGTAAGGCATGGTGATCGACATGAACGAAGCGAAGTTAACGACGTTGGAGCAACTGCGGGCGTTTCTGGCCGGGACGATCGAGATCGAGTTCTCGGCCGCTGGCCGGGACGACAACCGATACCGGCACATCGCCGAGGTCCTCAACCGGTTTGGCTACAAGCGCCTGAAGAAGCCGGACAAGGGATTGATCCTGCGCTACCTGGGGCGCACGACGGACTACTCGCGTCAGCAGCTCACGCGGATCGTCAAACGTTGGCGAACGGGCAGGAAACTCGCCAAGGCTTATCCCCCACCAAAGCGCGGTCTGGTGCGCAAATTCACCGATGCCGATATTGCCCTGCTGGCCGAGACCGACAGCTTGCACGGCGGCCTCTCCGGGCCGGCGACGCGGCACCTCATGGCGCGCGCGGTGGAGGTCTTCGGCGATACCCGTTACGAGCGCCTGGCAACCATTTCGGTGGCGCACCTCTACAACCTGCGCAAGAAACGCGGCTATCTCGAACGTCGGCGTGTCTTCACCAAGACCCGGCCGACCGGCGTCACGATCGGCGAGCGCCGCGCTCCAGCCCCCGACGGCCGTCCCGGCTTCATCCGCATCGACAGCGTCCATCAGGGCGATCAGGACGGCCTCAAGGGTGTCTATCACATCAACGCGGTCGACTGCGTCACCCAGTGGGAACTGGTCGCCACCTGCGAGAAGATCAGCGAAGCCTATCTGCTGCCGGTCATCGAGGCTCTACTGGCGGGCTTCCCGTTTGGCATCCTGGGCTTTCATGCCGACAACGGATCGGAATACATCAATCACAAGGTGGCCCGTATGCTCGACAAGCTCGCGGCCGAATTCACCAAGTCGCGCCCGCGTCATTCCAACGACAATGGCCTCGCCGAGACCAAGAACGGTGCGGTCATCCGCAAGCAATTGGGCTACGCGCATATCCCCCAGCGTTTCGCCGCCGAGGTCAATACTTGGTGCTCCGCGCACCTCAATCCGTATATCAATTTCCACCGCCCTTGTCTGTTTGCCGAGGAAACCACCGACAAGAAAGGCAAGACGCGCAAGCGCTACCCCCTCAACCGGGTCAGAACACCCTTCGAGATGCTCTCCAGCCTACCGCACGCGATCACCTTCCTGCGCCCAAGCATCACCCTCGAGGGCTTACGCGACACCGCCACATCCATGTCCGACAACCTCGCCGCCAAACAGATGAATCAGGCTCGACAGAAACTATTTCTTTCCATCAACCAACGATCCCGCAAGGCCGTTTGAACTGCTTAGACAACCCATCGTTCAGACTCATTCCTCTATTGGAATTGACTCATGGCGCGGCCCGCGTGCCGCGGCAAGAGTCCTTTGTGTTATGTTCAGGTCTCTGCGCTGCTTGAGTTATCGCATGGAAAAAAAACAAGGGTTCCGTCAGGAGCTCTATCCCCCCATAGAACCGTACCGCACCGGCATGCTGTCTCTGGACGCCGTGCATACGATGTACTGGGAGCAATCGGGTAATCCGAATGGTGTTCCGGTGGTGTTTTTGCACGGTGGGCCTGGCGCCGGCAGCGCACCTGGTCATCGCCGTTTTTTTGATCCGGCGCACTATAACATTGTGGTGTATGACCAGCGCGGCGCAGGACGTTCCACTCCGCTTGGCGAGTTGCGCGATAACACCACGCCGCTGT
>JBAXVK010000011.1:0-73519 GCA_037129175.1 Polynucleobacter sp.
GAACCTGTATCCCACGCTTAGGAGGCATGTGCACTATCCATTGTGCTACGGCGAGTTTGAATCCAATATCAATCTATGTGATGGAAAATGCCCATTTCTAAAACCCATTACCAGCCACACAAAGCCCAAACTTGATTAGTGAGGGCAACCATCATGTCAGGTGCAAAGTAAGCAGAAAAAATGAGCAGTAAGACGAAAAGGGTGAAACTATAAAACACCCATTGCCATAAAGAAAGTTTGTTGCTCATGCGTTTACTGTTCTACTGATTGCACGTTCTTTAACCGGTAGATTCACTAAGAAGGCAAAGACGCCCAGTGCAATGGCAATTTCCCAAACGATTAAGTAAGAACCTGTGCGATCAAATAAGTACCCGCCAAGGAAGGCGCCACCGAAGCTACCAAGTTGATGTGAAAAGAATACTAGGCCAGAGAGCATGCTGAGGTATTTGACACCAAAGATCTGCGCAACGATCGCATTTGTCAGTGGCACAGTCGATAGCCATAAGAGACCCATAATCGCGGCAAAGATATAAGTAGTTGTTGGGCTTAAGGGTAGGAGCAAGAACCCAATAATCGCGACAGAGCGTGTCAAGTAAATGCCAGAGAGTAAATAGCGCTTCGGAAAGCGTTGACCCAAGATGCCAGCACCAAACGTACCAAACACATTAAATAAGCCAATCAAAGCTAAAGCAGTTGTGGCTACTGCAGGAGATGCAACCGCTGGATAAGTTGATGAGAGATCTTTCAGATACGGTGCAAGATGCACGGCAATGAAGACTACCTGGAAGCCGCAGACAAAATATCCTAAGGTAAGCAAACGAAAACTCGGATTACTCATGGCTTCTTTTAGGGCCTGCTTAATAGTTTGATCGCCTAGATTGTTGTTCTGAACAAAATTTTTCTCGCGCAACATAAAGGCCGTCGGAATCATGAGGCTGGCCATCAGCGCTAGCAATAAGAGCGCGTCTTGCGCGCCAAAGGTGCTCAACAAGCCCTGCTCAACAGGAATCATGAGGAACTGACCAAAAGAGCCTGCAGCTGCAGCAATGCCCATCGCCCAAACCCGTTTGTCCGCTGGAACATTTCGACCTAAGATTCCGTAGACCACGCTATAGGTAGTTGCAGTTTGCGCTAGACCAATCAGTAAGCCACCGGCAATCGTGAAATTAAGGATATCGGTAGAAACTGCCATGCCAGCCAAACCTAAGGCATACAGAAGGCCACCAGCTACCATAATCTTAAATGCCCCATAGCGATCAGCCAAAGCGCCTGTAATGGGTTGAAATACGCCCCAAGTGAGATTTTGCAAAGCTATGGTGAGGGCAAAGGTTTCGCGACCCCACTCATTGGCCGAGGTAATTGGAAGGTTAAATAAGCCAAAGCCATGACGAATGCCCATGGACATAGTGACCATAAAGCCGCCAAAAATGAGGACTTGTTTCATAGTTAAAGATGGCTTGATAGTAGTCATAGCCTAAATGATTCCTTTATCGCGCAACTCATGGATCGCCTGGTCGTTCAGCTTGAGGCGTTCATGCAAGATTTCTTCAGTATGTTGGCCCAGTGTTGGTGGCGCCATCCGAACTTCAGTGGGTGTTTTAGAAAGCTTCATTGGACTAGCAACCAATTTCATATTACCTACGGTAGGGTGCGGCACATTCAATAGAACATTTCTAGCAATAACCTGTTCATTCTCAAAAACTTCTTTGAGGTTGTTGATTGGACCACAAGGAACTTTTGCTTTTTCTAATAAGGCAATCCATTCACCCTTCGGTTTCTTACGTGTCATTTGTTCTAGCAGCGGAACTAATTGCTTGCGATGTTGAACACGTAATGGATTACTTAAATAGAGTGGGTCACCGGCTAAGTGCGCTTCCCCGCCGACAGTAACAAACTGTCTGAACTGACCATCATTACCCGCTGCCACGATGATCCAACCATCTGAAGTCGGAAAAGTTTGATAAGGGACGATGATAGGAGAGGCGTTACCCCAGCGCTGAGGTATTTCATCAGAGGTGAGGTAGGCGCTCGACATATTAGCCATCACGGCAATCTGGGTATCGAGTAAGGACATATCAATATATTGGCCTTCACCAGTGCGATCGCGATGAATGATGGCCGCCAGAATTGCAGAAGAGGCATACATGCCCGTAAAAATATCGGCAATCGCAACACCCGATTTTTGTGGGCTGGCACCTTCAAAATCATGAGCTTCACCGGTGATGCTCATAAAACCACCCATGCCTTGAATGATGAAATCGTAACCAGGGCGTTGTGCATAGGGACCCGTTTGACCAAAGCCAGTAACCGAGCAATAAACTAAATCAGGCTTCACCTTTTTGAGGCTTTCATAATCCAGGCCATATTTAGCTAGATCACCCACCTTATAGTTTTCAATCACCACATCAGACTGAGCTGCAAGCTTACGAATGATGTCTTGACCCTCAGGTTTGGCAATATCGATGGTGATGGAGCGTTTATTTCGGTTGATGCAAATGAAGTAGGCAGATTCTTCAGTTTCATTGCCGTTGGCATCTTTGGCAAAAGGAGGGCCCCAATGGCGGGTATCATCTCCTGCGCCTGGCCGTTCGACTTTAATGACGTCGGCACCGAGATCTGCCAGGTTTTGGGCGCACCAAGGACCAGCCAACACCCGGCTAAGGTCTAAAACACGAATATGACTTAAGGCTCCCATGCCCTGATTTTGGCATGGATGGCAGGGGAATTCTTGAAAAGTTCCGCTTTGAGCTCAGACATGACTACAATTTGCGCGCATGGCTACCCGTAAAACATCCGAATACAGCGAATCGTCAATCCAGGTCCTGAAAGGCCTAGAACCCGTCCGCCAGCGCCCGGGAATGTACACCCGAACCGATAATCCTTTGCATGTGATTCAGGAGGTCTTAGATAACGCCTCAGACGAAGCATTAGGCGGGTTTGGTAAACACATTATTGTGACCATGCATACCGACGGTAGCGTGAGCGTGGAAGATGACGGTCGAGGGATTCCAGTCGGAATGCATCCTACTGAAAAACTACCCGTAGTTGAAATCGTATTTACCCAATTGCACGCTGGTGGCAAATTTGAAAAAGGTGCCGGCGGCGCTTATGCATTCTCTGGTGGTTTGCATGGCGTTGGTGTTTCAGTAACCAACGCACTCTCCAAAAGATTAGAAGTGACCGTTTGGCGTGATGGTCAGATTTCTACTTTGACTTTTGCCGATGGCAGAGTGATCGAGAAGCTCAAAACAAAGCCATCATCCAAGCAAGATAAATCGCATGGCACGCGCGTGCGTGCTTGGCCTGACGGTAAGTATTTTGATAGCTCAACCATTCCGATGGCTGACCTGATTCGTCTCTTACGCTCTAAAGCAGTGCTATTGCCTGGTGTGAAAGTGACCCTCATACAAGAAAAATCTGGTGATAGTCAAACTTGGCAATATGCACAGGGTCTGCGTGGCTACTTAAATGAAGCGATTGCGCAAGCTGGACATGGGCCAGAAGTCATTCCACCATTTGAAGCCGAGCAATACGCTACTGGCACCGGTGAAGATGATTCTTTTGCTGAAGGCGAGGGTGCTGCCTGGGTTGTGAGTTGGACTGAAGATGGTGCGCCTGTACGCGAGAGCTATGTGAACCTGATTCCAACGCCTGCTGGTGGCACGCATGAGAGCGGTTTGCGTGAAGGTCTTTTTAATGCCGTCAAAGGCTTTATTGAAATGCATGCGCTGCAACCCAAAGGTGTCAAGCTCATGCCCGAAGACGTTTTTGCGCGCGCCTCTTTTATTTTGTCAGCCAAAGTATTGGATCCGCAATTTCAAGGGCAGATTAAAGAGCGCTTAAATTCACGTGATGCAGTCAGGTTAGTATCAGGTTATGCAAAGTCTGCCTTAGAGCTTTGGCTCAATCAGCACGTCGATTACGGTCGCAAACTGGCTGATTTGGTGATTAAACAAGCCCAAGCAAGAACCAGGGCTGGTCAAAAAGTTGAGAAGAAAAAATCTTCTGGTGTTGCTGTTCTGCCTGGAAAACTCACTGACTGCGAGAGTCAAGATATCTCCATGAACGAAATCTTTCTGGTTGAGGGTGATTCAGCGGGTGGCTCAGCCAAAATGGGACGCAATAAAGAATATCAAGCCATCTTGCCCCTGCGTGGCAAGGTTCTGAATACCTGGGAAGCAGAGCGAGATCGTTTGTTTGCAAATAATGAGGTTCACGATATTGCAGTTGCTATTGGCGTAGACCCGCATGGCCTGAATGACGAGCCTGATTTATCTAACTTACGTTACGGCAAGGTTTGTATTTTGTCTGATGCGGACGTTGATGGAGCGCATATTCAGGTGCTCCTGTTAACCCTGTTCTATAAGCACTTCCCTAAACTGATTGATTTGGGTCATGTACATATTTCTAGACCGCCGCTTTTTAGGGTAGATGCTCCAGCGCGCGGTAAAAAACCAGCCCAAAAAATTTACGCACTCGATGCTAGTGAGCTACAAGCGATTGAAGATAAATTACGCAAAGATGGCGTTAAAGAATCTGCATGGCAAATTTCTCGCTTTAAAGGATTAGGAGAGATGAGCGCTGAGCAATTATGGGATACCACTCTTAACCCAGATACACGACGCTTATTACCAGTGACCTTAGGCTCTTGGACAGAAGACGAAACCTTTAAAACTATGGATATGTTGATGGGTAAATCCGAATCGGGTGCAAGACGTGATTGGCTAGAAGAGCGTGGCAATGAAGTTGAGGCAGATATTTAATGGCAACGAAAAAAACTCTAAGCAAAAAACCAACTGCACAGCAGGCAGATTTATTTTCTGATGACATTGATGTCGAAGAGACACCTAAGGCGAAAGTAGCTCAAAAAACCGCTATAGGGCCAAAGGGGCCAAATGACCCACATGATCCGAAGACCATGGATCTGAATGAAGACAATAAGGATAGTTTGACCTTAGCGGTTTATGCAGAGCGTGCTTATCTTGATTACGCGATTAGCGTAGTAAAAGGTCGCGCCTTACCAGAAGTTTCAGATGGTCAAAAGCCTGTACAACGCCGCATTTTGTTCTCCATGAGTGAGATGGGTCTGCGTGCTGATGCTAAGCCGGTAAAGAGCGCCCGGGTTGTGGGCGATGTGCTGGGTAAGTTCCATCCCCATGGCGATCAATCTGCTTACGACGCCTTAGTCCGCTTGGCGCAAAGCTTCTCATTGCGCTATCCCTTAATTGATGGTCAAGGTAACTTTGGTTCACGCGATGGTGATGGTGCAGCTGCGATGCGTTATACCGAAGCGCGTTTAACCAAGATTGCTGGTTTGTTATTAAGTGAAATTGACGAAGGCACCGTTGATTTCGCAGCTAACTATGACGGCTCATTTCAGGAGCCTAAGTTATTGCCAGCACGTCTACCATTTGTTCTTTTAAATGGGGCATCTGGTATTGCTGTTGGTATGGCAACGGAGATTCCCTCCCATAACCTGCGTGAAGTTGCTAGCGCCGCCATTGCTTTGATGAAGTCTCCCAAGCTATCAACTGCTGATTTGCTGGGAATCATGCCGGGTCCTGACTATCCAGGCGGCGGTCAAATCATTTCCTCTACTGCGGAGATTGCCCAAATTTATGAAACCGGCCGTGGCAGCATTAAGGTGCGTGCTCGCTGGTCTGTTGAAGAATTAGCTCGTGGTCAATGGCAAATTGTCGTCAATGAATTGCCCCCAGCAACTTCTTCTCAGCGCGTCTTGCAAGAGATTGAAGAAATCACCAATCCAAAAGTGAGGGTTGGTAAAAAGACGCTCACTCCTGAGCAAAATAATCTGAAGTCCACCATTCTGAATGTATTAGATGGTGTCCGCGATGAATCCAGTAAAGACGCTGCAGTGCGTTTGGTATTTGAGCCCAAGAGCAAAAATATTGATGTAAATGAGTTTGCCAATCTTTTATTAGCACACACTTCACTCGAATCGAATGCGCCAATGAACTTGGTGATGATTGGGAATGACGGACGTCCACGCCAAAAAGGCCTCAAAGAGATTCTGACCGAATGGGTTGAGTTTAGGGTTGCTACCGTAACCCGCCGCACACAATACCGCTTAGGCAAAGTCAAAGATCGGATGCATATATTGGAAGGACGATTAACGGTTCTTCTCAATATTGATAAGGTCATTAAGATTATTCGCAATAGCGATGAGCCTAAGGCTGACCTGATTAAAGAGTTTAAGTTATCAGATCGCCAAGCTGAAGACATCTTAGACATCCGTTTACGCCAGTTGGCACGTCTTGAAGGTATCAAGATTGAACAGGAGCTTAAAGAGCTCAAAGCTGAGCGAGATGATTTAGACGGTTTGCTACAAAGCGATACAGTACTGCGTAAGCGCATCATCAAGGAAATTGAATCTGACTTAAAAGATTTTGGTGATGATCGTCGTACCTTAATTCAGGAAGACAAACGTGCGATTGCAGAAACTAAGGTCATTGATGAACCAGTGACGGTAATTGTTTCTCAAAAAGGTTGGGTGCGCGTTCGTCAAGGACATGAGCATGATTCCACCCAATTTGGCTTCAAAGCAGGCGATGCCATGTATGACACCTTCGAGGTTCGTACGGTTGATGTAATGCAAGGCTTTGGCAGTGATGGCAGAGTCTACACAGTGCCCATCAGTGAATTACCAGGCGCACGCGGTGATGGCTCGCCATTAACCAGCTTTGTGAACTTGGCCCCTGGCTCACAAATGGTGGCTTATTACGCTGGTCAGCCAGATGACTTAGTCCTGCTTTCTACTAAAGCAGGTTATGGCTTCTTGGCCAACGTAGCCGATATGAGTACCCGTAACAAAGCGGGTAAATCGTTTGTCAGCATTGATGCTAAAGTCATTGGTGATGCACCCTTAGGTGCGGTCAAGGTTCATGTAGGTATGAAACAAGTGGCCTGCTTATCACAAGCTTCTAAGTTGCTGGTATTCCCATTAGGCGATCTGAAACGCTTGCCAACCGGTGGTAGGGGCGTGATCTTGATGGGCTTAGACGATAAAGAATTCTTAGCATCAGCAATTGCTGTAGGTCCAGACGGTGCGTCTTATTCTGGCGCTGGTCGTGCTGGTAAGCCAACAGAGCTCAATCTGGATGCAAAGACACTTAAATCATTTGCTGGTAATCGTGCACGCAAAGGTCACTTTGTTGAGCCACGCTTGAAAGACGGCAAACTTAAAGCAAACTAGTTCTTCTTTGGAATGCTGATGCCGTATTTCACAGCAATGACCTCTGCCAGAATCGATACTGCGATCTCTGGTGGCGTAAGCGCTCCGATATGCAAGCCCACTGGACCATGGAGTCGATCAACTTGCTCTTGATTGAGATCGAACTCTAAGAGGCGCTCTTTGCGTTTTTGAGTATTCTTTCTGCTGCCTAGTGCACCCACATAAAAAGCAGGGGACTTTAAAGCCTCCATCAGCGCCATATCATCAAGCTTAGGGTCATGAGTTAGCGCTACGACGGCAGTATGTTGGTCTACTCCAATTTCAAGCAAGACATCATCTGGCATACCTTTAATGAAGATCAGATCTTCACGATTTAAACCTTCTGAGTATTCTTCGCGCGGATCAATCACAATCACTTCAAAGTCCGATGCAAGCGCAAAGTCTGCCGTATATAGGGATAGTTGACCAGCGCCAATGATGACCATCCGCCAACGGGGGCCATAAGTAGTTTGCATCTCTTGTTCATTACAAGCAAATTGGTCATTGCGAGATCCAGCGCTTAAGGTGGATTGCCCTGAACTTAAATTCACAGTACGCCGAGTAATTTGATGGGAAGATATTTGTGCAAGTAACTTCTCTAGCACTACCAGCTCAGGCTTTGGCTCAACCATCAGCCTTAAGGTCCCTCCGCACGGCAGTCCAAATCGAGCCGCTTCTTGCTGGCTGACACCATAAACTACCATTTCAGGGGTAGCTCTAGTAAGAATTTCTGTTTGTACGCGGCGTATTAAGTCATCTTCAACGCAACCACCTGAAACAGAGCCAGCTACTTGACCATCATCCCGAATAGCAAGCCAAGAACCAATCGGCCTTGGGGCAGACCCCCAAGTTTGTACAACGGTAGCAATAGCCACAGAGTGGCCAGCTTTAAGCCAACTAACGGCAGAGCGAAGGACGCTTAAATCGGTACTATTCATACTGTGATTGATCTTTATTGTTTATTTTTCTAGATTCCTATTTATTATCACTCTAATGACATCTTTAGGTAAGCAATCAGGCTCCTCCAATCTTCGCTTAGCAGTTCTTTTACTGGCTGCGGGCGAGGGCAGTCGTTTGGGATCAACTCCTAAAGCCTTGCTTCAAAAGGATGGCCAAAGCCTATTAAGCCATTTCAGTCAAGCAATTAAAGCATTTTCACCAACGGAATTCTTGGTAGTCACTGGTTTTTATGCTGATGTGATCGAGTCTGAGTTAGCTCAGCTTAAACAGGATTTCGACTTATCAATTGAATCTGTGCTTAATCCACAGCCAGAGCTAGGGCAAGCATCTTCGGTGCGTTTGGGCCTTGAGGCCTTAAAGAGCACATACGATGTTTTGTTAATTGCTTTGTGTGATCAACCTCTAGTGGGCGCTATCGAAATCGATTTATTGCTGCAACAATTTGAACAGCGTGATCAGAAAACAGAAGTTGTATTGCCAATAGTGGGAAAGCAGCGGGGCAACCCAGTAGTATTTTCAGCTAAGGTCATCGCTGATATTTTGGCAATCCCTCAAATGGTGTGTAGACCCTTTATGGATCAGCATCCAGAGCTAGTGCAGATTTTTGTTACTGATAATAAAGCCTATGTTGCAGATGTTGACACAGAGTCTGAGCTCTCTCAATTTGACTTAAAGCGCTTCTAAATCTCAGCAATTAATTCAATTTCAACGCAAGCGCCCAGTGGAATCTGCGCTACACCAAATGCACTGCGTGCATGCTTACCAGCATCACCAAATACTTCAACCAGTAATTCTGAGCAACCATTCATTACTAAGTGTTGATCGGTATATTGATCGGTAGAGTTAACCAAGCCCATCACTTTGACAATGCGCTTGACTTTATCTAGTGAACCTACATGATTTTGTAATGTGGCAATCAGATCAATGCCAATAGCTCTTGCTGCAGCTTTTCCGGTCTCGGTATCCATATCTTTGCCAAGCTTACCTGCCCAAGGTTTACCGTCTCTCCTGGCAATATGGCCAGAGAGAAAAACCATATTGCCAGTGCTTGCAGCCATTACATAAGCGGCAGCTGGCGGACCAGGTGGTGGTAAATCGATACCTAAAGCTTTAAGGCGAGCGCTAATGTTTGGGTTCATGGTGTGTGTCTGTAATGAAGTAAATGAATTTTGCTTAGTAAAGTAATCTTACTTGGAAAGTTGACGCATCGCACTTTCTAGACCATTCATCGTTACTGGATACATATGATCCTTTAGTAATCCTCTCATGATGTCAATCGATTGACGATATTGCCAGACAGCTTCAGGCTCAGGATTGAGCCAGGCAAAATGAGGAAAATGGTCTAAGAGGCGATTGATCCAAACGGCACCAGGCTCTGGGTTGTTGTACTCAACCGAGCCATTAGGACTATAGATTTCATAAGGGGACATAGTGGCATCACCAACAAAAATGAGCTTATAGTCAGGCCCATATTTATTAATGATGTCTTGAGTTGGGGTAACTTGATCTCGTCTACGCCGATTGCTTTGCCAGAGATTTTCATAAACACAATTATGAAAATAGTAGTGCTCTAAATGCTTAAATTCCGCTTTAGCTGCGGAAAATAATTCGCCAATGCGCAAAATGTGGTCGTCCATAGAGCCGCCAACATCCATTAAGAGCAATACTTTGACATTGTTGTGACGCTCAGGTCGCATTTGAATATTCAACATACCAGCATTAGCCGCAGTAGAGTGAATGGTTTTATCTAGGTCTAACTCTAAGTTTGATCCTTCGCGAGCAAAGCGGCGTAAGCGGCGTAATGCCACCTTGATATTACGAGTGCCTAATGCCAAATCGCTATCGTAGTCTTTGAACTCTCGTGCTTCCCAAACTTTGATGGCGGTGCGATTTCCAGCGCTTTCACCACCAATGCGAATACCTTCAGGATGGTAGCCGCTATGGCCAAAAGGCGAGGATCCGCCAGCCCCAATCCACTTATTACCGCCACCATGCCACTCCTTTTGCTCCTTTAGCAGTTCCTCAAGACGCTTCTTTAAAGCTTCTGGACCGCCTAATTTTTGGAGGGCCGCTTTCTCGTCATCGGTGAGTACGCGTTGTAATTTCTTCTCCAGCCAATCTAGTGGAATATCGGGTGACATCGCAATGATTTGTTCCACCCCTGAAAAATAAGAGCCAAAGACCTGATCAAAGCGATCAAAGTGCTGCTCATCTTTCACTAAGGTCATTCTGGAAAGTTGATAGAACTCATTAATAGAAGGGTTGATAACGCCAGTCTTGAGCGCTTCCAAAAGAGTTAAAAATTCTCTTACTGAAACTGGCACTTTAGCTTCTTTCAGTTGCAAGAAGAATTGAATCAACATACTAGAGCCTTATTGACTAGCGATGATTTCGATTCATCATCACCAGGCGCTCAAAAAGATGAACGTCTTGTTCATTTTTCAGTAATGCGCCATGCAGAGGCGGTACTATTATTTTTTCATCTTGGCTATACAGTGCTTCCGGGGTAATATCTTCAGCGAGCAAGAGCTTGAGCCAATCGATTAACTCAGAGGTAGACGGTTTTTTCTTTAGGCCAGGCAGGGAACGTATTTGGTAAAAGGACTTCAGGGCTGCATCCAGCAGATCTTGTTTGATCTTGGGGTGGTGTACATCCACAATGCGCTGCATCGTAACAGCGTCAGGGAAGGCAATATAGTGAAAAAAACAGCGGCGTAAAAAAGCATCTGGGAGTTCTTTTTCATTATTAGATGTGATGATTACCAAAGGCCTGTGTTTTGCTTTAATGAGTTCGCGTGTTTCATAGACATAAAATTCCATCCGATCGATTTCACGTAATAAATCGTTGGGGAACTCAATATCAGCCTTATCAATTTCATCAATGAGAAGGACGGTAGGTTCATTTGCCTCAAAGGCTTGCCATAAAACACCTTTGATAATGTAGTTACGTATGTCGTTAACTTTCTCATCGCCCAATTGAGAATCGCGCAGGCGACTCACGGCGTCATATTCATACAAGCCTTGTTGAGCTTTGGTAGTAGATTTGATATGCCACTGCAAGAGAGGCATATTGAGTGCCGCAGCAACTTCTTCTGCAAGCATTGTTTTTCCCGTGCCAGGTTCGCCTTTAATTAAAAGTGGGCGCTGCAATGCCATCGCGGCATTTACGGCCAATTTCAGATCGTCAGTAGCAACATAGCTAGCGCTTCCGTCAAAGCGGGTTTTGGATTGGTTGCCGGATTTACTCATCTTGATTGTTCGAAAATGTCTTAGTTAATTAGGCTTTCTAGTATAGGTAATTGGTCTGCATCTTTCATTATTTCTGACCATATTGAGCGCTCAAATGCCCCAAAAATGCTGAAAAGGAGCGTCTGTCCGCTATAATCTTGCAGGTTGATTTAAATCAAGCTCACAAATACTGATTCCTATGAAAAAAATAACAATTCTTCCTCAATTCCTACTTGCTGCTGCTTTAGCGCTTGCTGGTTTTGCTGCCCAAGCTGATGAAGTAAAAGGAAGCGCTTCAGCTGCAAATGCCAAGGTATGGCTTTGTGTTGGCTGCCACTCTATTCCTGATTACCGTTCCGACTTTCCCTTGGTCTATAAAGTTCCAATGTTAGGCGGCCAGAATGCAGCCTACATTGCGAGTGCATTAGCTGCTTATAAGAAAGGCGAGAGAAAGCACCCTACAATGCGCGCTATTGCTGGCAGTCTTTCTGATCAGGACATGGCTAATCTCGGCGAATACTATGCTGCCCAAACAGCCAGCTCACCTAACAACCCATTGAAGTGATAGAGGTACGCTTATGAAATTTGCAATAATTACCGCAGTTTTGTTTTCTAGCATTGGTCTAGTGAATGTTTCTAATGCTGCTAGCTTAGATAAGGGTAAAGCACTGGTAGAGAAAGGTAATTGTGCCTCTTGCCATGGTGCCGGACTGAATGCACCCATTCTGCCTATTTACCCAAAACTCGCCGGCCAATACCCTGACTATCTTTACTATGCATTAAAAGCCTACAAAGTAGGGGGTGGTAATGCGCAATACGGACGCAATAACGCCATCATGGGAGCACTAGTACAAGGCTACTCCGATGCAGATATGCAAGATATTGCCGCGTACCTTGCTTCTTTACCTGGAAACTTTGTTATCAAGAAATAATTTCTAGCAATATTAAATAAAGTAATGGCTTAGAATAATATTCTAAGCCATTGTTATTTATAGATATTTATTCTTATCTAATTGCTTCTAAGCTGCGGGTAAAGTGCTTTAGCATGGCAGCCTCAGCCGCTAATTCATCGCGCTTTAAGATAGCCTTGAGAATCTCACGATGCTCAATAAGGGAGCTTTGTAGCCTTCCAGTGCTTGTTAAAGAGTCTTTACGGTGCAATTTGAGCACTTTCCTTAAATCGGTAATAACGCCATTCATCCAGCGATTACCAGCAATTTCTTGTATCAGTTCATGGAATTTACCGTTTATTTCGAAGAATTGTTCTACATTTCGGTCTGCTGCCGCAGTTTCGAGTCGATGGTGGAGGTGATCTAAGAGATTGAGCTCCTCTTCGGTTGCTTTAGTAGCTGACTCCCTGGCTGCCTTACTCTCAAGCAGAGATAAAACCGTATAAATTTGCTCTAAATCCGTACGATTGACCTCTGTAACGTAGGCCCCTCGACGCATCTTTATCGTCACAAGACCCTCTGAAGCCAAGGCCTTAATGGCTTCACGCATGGGAGTCCTGCTAATCCCAAACTGAGCCGCTAGAGATTGCTCGTCTAACCAGCTTCCAGGCGCCAATTGCTTGCCAAATATCTGCTCCCGCAGCCTATCGGCTACATCCTCATATAGCGGTCTATTGTTTAATTTTGTATTCATAATTATGTATACATGATAACTGGACAAATGACAAATAGTAAAGCAGAATTAGAGAAATTAGATGCAATGCAGCAAAATTGACTAGGAGTGCTTTGTGAGTTCAGAAAAGAAACGGCCATCAGCGAGTTCATGGCCTGCGGTTCCAGCATCCAATTTGGATGCTTGGAAAAAGTCTGCACAAAAATCAGCGCCAAATGGCGATCCTGAAAAACTGGGTTGGAATACGCCAGATGGTATTCACATTAAGGCGCTTTATACCGCTGAAGATACCCAAGACTTAAATTACACGAATACCTTGCCAGGATTCGAGCCCTATATACGCGGACCTCAAGCAACGATGTATTCAGTTCGTCCATGGACACTGCGACAATATGCTGGTTTTTCTACTGCACAAGAATCTAATGCGTTTTATCGCAAAGCATTAGACGCTGGTGGCCAAGGGGTATCCGTTGCTTTTGACTTAGCTACGCACCGTGGTTATGACTCAGATCATCCGCGTGTTACGGGTGACGTTGGTAAAGCGGGCGTTGCAATTGATTCTGTAGAAGATATGAAGATCTTGTTTGATGGCATTCCATTGGACAAAGTTTCTGTTTCCATGACCATGAATGGCGCTGTGTTGCCAGTACTAGCAGGCTATATCGTTGCTGGTGAAGAGCAAGGCGTGAGACAAGATCAGCTATCTGGAACGATTCAGAACGACATTCTGAAAGAGTTCATGGTACGTAATACCTATATCTACCCGCCAGAACCTTCCATGCGCATTATCGGTGACATCATTGAATACACGACCAAGCATATGCCTAAATTTAACTCGATTTCGATTTCGGGTTATCACATGCAAGAAGCGGGTGCGAATCAAGTTTTAGAACTCGCTTTTACATTGGCGGATGGTAAGGAGTATGTCAAAACAGCGCTTACAAAAGGATTAGATGTTGATGGCTTTGCGGGCCGCTTGTCATTCTTCTTCGCTATTGGTATGAACTTCTACTTAGAGGTCGCGAAATTACGTGCTGCAAGATTATTGTGGTGGCGCATCATGAAGTCTTTTGAGCCAAAGAATCCAAAGTCTTTGATGCTGCGTACCCATTGCCAAACATCAGGCTGGTCCTTAACTGAGCAAGATCCCTACAACAATGTCGTGAGAACGACGGTTGAAGCAATGGCGGCTGTATTTGGTGGGACTCAGTCCTTGCATACCAACTCATTTGATGAGGCGATTGCATTACCATCCGAGTTTTCAAGCCGTATTGCCCGTAATACTCAGTTAATTCTTCAGGAAGAAACGCATATTACTAGCGTGATTGATCCTTGGGCTGGTTCTTACATGATGGAGAACCTCACGCAAGAAATGGCAGATAAGGCTTGGGAAATTATTCAAGAAGTTGATGCGATGGGTGGCATGACTAAGGCGGTTGAAAGCGGTTGGGCTAAATTAAAGATTGAGGCCTCAGCTGCTGAGAAACAAGCCAAGATTGACTCTGGTACTGATGTGATTGTTGGTGTCAATAAATACAAACTCGATAAAGAGGATCTCGTTGACGTCTTAATAATTGATAACGATCGCGTTCGTGAAGGTCAAGTTGTGCTCTTAAAAGAAATTAGAGCAAAGCGAGATAGCAAAAAAGTAGAAGCCGCATTAGAAGCATTAACAAAAGCCGCGCATGACAATACAGGGAACTTATTGGAATTGGCTGTCAATGCCATTCGTTTACGTGCAACTGTTGGTGAAGTGTCTGACGCATTGGAGAAAATTTACGGGCGCCATCGCGCCGATACTCAAAAGGTGACCGGAGTGTATGCAGCTGCCTATGACTCAGCCGATGGCTGGGAAAAACTTAAAGTAGAAATCGCCGACTTTGCGAAAGATTTTGGTCGTCGTCCGCGTGTGATGATTGCTAAGCTTGGTCAAGATGGACATGATCGTGGCGCCAAGGTAGTTGCTACTGCCTATGCAGACTTAGGCTTTGACGTCGATATCGGGCCCTTATTCCAAACTCCTGAAGAGTGTGCCCGCCAAGCCATTGAAAATGACGTTCATGCCTTAGGTGTCTCGACCTTAGCTGCAGGACATAAGACGCTCGTACCAGCCATCATTGCTGAGCTCAGAAAACAAGGCTCTGATGACATCATCGTCTTTGTGGGTGGCGTGATACCAAGACAAGACTACGAGTTTCTCTACGAAGCAGGTGTGAAGGGCATTTATGGCCCAGGCACCCCCATCCCGGCTTCGGCTAAGGATGTGCTTGAGCAAATACGTAAATCAATTAAACCTGCCTAACTCGGATGCCATTGCATGCTTGAAGCCGCTGATCAGATCTTAGTGAGTGATCTCACTGGCGCACCATCGCTTAAGCAGCGACGCGCTTTAGCAAAGATTATTACTTTGCTTGAATCTACGCGCTTAGATCACCGTAAGCGTGCGGATGATGTTCTCAATACACTACTACCAAAGACTGGCAATTCATTTCGCTTAGGTATCTCGGGTGTTCCAGGTGTTGGTAAGTCGACTCTTATCGAAGTCCTTGGTCTGTACCTGATTGAAAAAGGTCATCGGGTTGCCGTGATGGCGATTGATCCATCTTCCAGTTTATCTGGCGGATCCATTCTGGGCGATAAGACCCGTATGGAGCGTCTCTCAGTCTTAGAAGATGCTTTTATTAGGCCTAGCCCATCCTCTGGAACGCTCGGTGGTGTAGCAGAGAAAACCCGTGAAGCTATGCTAGTTGCAGAGGCGGCTGGCTTTGATGTCATCATCGTTGAGACAGTTGGCGTTGGCCAAAGTGAAATCGCGGTAGCTGGCATGACCGATATGTTCTTGCTCATGCAACTGCCCAACGCTGGAGATGATCTTCAGGCGATCAAAAAAGGGGTGATGGAAATTGCCGATCTGATTGCGATTAACAAAGTAGATATTGATCCAGATGCCGCGATGCGTGCCCAATTGTTTATCACCAGCTCCTTGCGATTGCTTGGTTTTCAGGGTAATCCAGATCATGCTTCGCACGATCAAGAGTTTTGGCATCCCACGGTAATGACCTTAAGTGCGCTTGAAGGTAGAGGTGTGCCTGAGCTCTGGGACAAAGTCACCCATTTTGAAAAGCTGCAAAGAGCCAATGGCAAATTTGAGAGTCGCCGCAAGCAACAGGCAGGTGCATGGATGTGGGATCGGATAGATACAGGCCTAAAGACTGCGTTTCGTAACAATGCAGCAGTTCAAGAGCTCCTACCAATCTTAATTGCACAGGTAAACCAAGGAACTATGGCAGCTTCAGTGGCGGCAAGACGCTTACTGGAGTCCATGGGGCATGAATTTTTCTAAGGAGCAGGACATGAAGGAAATCATTCAACAGCTTGAAGCCAAGCGCGAGCTAGCCCGATTAGGTGGTGGGCAAAAGCGTATTGCCGCTCAGCATGCGAAGGGCAAACTGACTGCACGTGAGCGTATTGAACTCCTGCTCGACGCTGGAACCTTCGAAGAGTGGGACATGTTTGTTGAGCATCGTTGCCATGATTTCGGAATGGCTGATCAAACGGTTCCAGGTGATGGCGTCGTCACTGGTTACGGCATGATCAATGGTCGCCTCGTATTTGTGTTCTCACAAGACTTCACTGTTCTGGGTGGTTCCTTATCAGAAGCCCATGCTGAAAAGATTTGCAAGATCATGGATCAGGCCCTGAAGGTGGGCGCACCTGTGATTGGCTTAAATGACTCTGGTGGCGCGCGCATTCAAGAAGGCGTGGCTTCTTTAGGTGGTTATGCCGAGATTTTTCAACGTAACGTGACCGCTTCGGGGGTGATTCCGCAGATCTCCTTAATCATGGGGCCTTGTGCAGGTGGAGCTGTGTATTCGCCAGCGCTGACTGATTTCATCTTCATGGTTAAAGACAGTTCTTATATGTTTGTCACCGGTCCAGAAGTGGTAAAGACGGTGACGCATGAGGATGTCACCTCAGAAGAATTGGGTGGCGCAATAACGCATTCAACTGTATCTGGTGTTTGCGATTTAGCATTTGATAACGATGTTGATGCCATTATGATGTTGCGTCGATTCTTCAATTATCTACCGCTCTCAAATCGAGAAAAACCACCTCTGATTAAAGGCGCTAATCGCACTGAAGAGCCTGATTTTTCATTAGATACATTAGTCCCATCCAATCCCAATCAACCTTATGATATGAAAGAGTTGATTGCGAAGATTGCAGACGATGGAGAATTCTTCGAGCTCCAGCCTGACTACGCTAAAAACATTGTGATTGGTTTTGCGCGCATGGAAGGGCGCTCTATCGGCATTGTTGCTAACCAACCTTTAGTGTTAGCTGGTTGCTTAGATATAAAAGCCTCCATTAAGGCAGCGCGTTTTGTCCGCTTCTGTGATGCATTCAATATCCCGGTGGTGACTTTGGTAGATGTTCCGGGTTTTATGCCTGGTACTGCGCAAGAGTACGGAGGCATCATTAAACATGGCGCCAAATTACTGTATGCCTATGCAGATTGCACCGTGCCTAAAGTCACATTGATTACTCGTAAAGCCTATGGAGGTGCCTATGATGTGATGGCATCCAAGCATTTACGCGGAGATGTGAACTTTGCTTGGCCATCTGCAGAGATTGCTGTGATGGGCCCTAAAGGTGCTGTAGAGATTATCTTCCGCGAAGAAAAGTCAGATCCAGAGAAAATTACAGCCCGTGAAGCTGAATACAAGGCTAAGTTTGCAAACCCATTTGTGGCAGGACGTCGCGGCTATATCGATGATGTGATTCTGCCGCATGAAACACGCAAGCGTATCGCACGCTCCTTGGCAATGTTGAAAGATAAAGACTTGAAGAATCCTGCGCGTAAACACGGCAACATTCCCCTGTAAAGGCGCGACAAATCATGACTACGAAAATGTTTAAGAAAATATTAATTGCTAACCGGGGTGAGATTGCATGTCGTGTAATGAGCACTGCCAAGAAGATGGGCATTAAGACGGTTGCCGTCTACTCAGAGGCCGATAAGGAAGCGCGCCACGTGCAATTAGCAGATGAGGCTCTTTGCATCGGACCTGCGCCTTCACGAGAATCTTATCTGATGATCGATCGGATCATTCAAGCTTGTAAAGATACTGGTGCGCAAGCAGTTCATCCAGGCTATGGCTTTTTATCCGAGAACGAACAGTTTGCGAGGCGCTGCGAAGAAGAGGGCATTGTTTTTATTGGGCCTAAATACCAATCGATTGCTGCCATGGGCGACAAAATTGCCTCTAAGAAGCTTGCAATAGCGGCTAAGGTCAATACGATCCCTGGACACAATGAGGCGATTGCCACTACTGATGAAGCAGTCAAGATTGCGCAAGGTATTGGTTACCCAGTCATGATTAAAGCGTCGGCTGGCGGTGGTGGCAAAGGTCTACGCGTAGCATTTAACGACAAAGAAGCTGCTGAAGGCTTTGCTGCCTGTAAGACTGAGGCGATGAATAGCTTTGGCGATGATCGTATCTTCATCGAGAAGTTTGTTGAAGGACCGCGCCATATTGAAATTCAGGTCTTAGGGGATTCACATGGCAACGTGGTGTATTTAAATGAGCGTGATTGCTCGATTCAGCGTCGTCACCAGAAGGTGATTGAAGAGGCGCCATCACCATTCATTGACTCCGCAACCCGCAAAGCCATGGGTAAACAAGCAGTTGCTCTAGCTAAAGCGGTAAATTACCAATCTGCGGGCACTGTTGAATTCGTAGTCGGTAAAGATAAGTCTTTTTACTTCCTCGAGATGAATACACGCTTGCAGGTTGAGCATCCAGTCACAGAAGCGATTACAGGCCTTGACCTAGTCGAGCAAATGATTCGGGTTGCTGCTGGAGAAAAGCTCCCTTTTACTCAAGAAGATGTGAAATTAGATGGCTGGTCAATGGAATGTCGCATTAATGCTGATGATCCCTTCCGAAACTTTTTGCCGTCTACCGGTCGCTTAGTGAAGTACCGTCCACCAGAGCCAGTAAATGGTGTGCGTGTCGATACTGGGGTGTACGAGGGCGGTGAGATTCCAATGTATTACGACTCCATGATTGCGAAGTTGATTGTTCATGGCAAAGATCGTGCAGAAGCTATTGAGAAAATGCGCTCCGCCTTGAATGACTTTGTCATTCGCGGTATCCATTCCAATATTCCTTTCCAGGCAGCTTTATTGCAGCATCCCCGGTTCGTTAGCGGTGATTTCACAACTGGTTTTATTGCACAAGAGTATCCAGAGGGCTTTAAAAAGGACTCTGTTCAGCCAGCCGATCCGAAGCGCTTAGCCGCGCTAGCCGCATATATGCGCTATCGCTATTTAGAGCACATCAAAATGATTGATGGTCAGTTAGCTGGCCATGAAATGATCATTGCGAAGAAGTTTGTAGTAGTCACAGGTAAAAAATCAGGGTCCATGAATGATCCTATAGAAGTGCCTGTTCGGGTTGAATTAAAGGATGGTGTCTATTCTGTTTATATCGATGAAGCTGATGGAGTTAGTCGCTATGACATTGTGAGTTACTGGCGTCCGGGACAAATTTGTCTTCATGCCACCATTAATGGCACGCATAAAGTGACCTCACAAGTTGAGCGCCGCGGCGTGCGACACCTGCTTGCTCTTGATGGCACTCACTTTGAATGCATGGTTCTTAGCCCCTTAGGTGCTGAACTCCAGCGCCGTATGCCGGTGAAGCTTCCGCCAGATACATCCAAATTGGTGATGTCACCGATGCCCGGCTTATTGACGATGATTGCTGTCAAGGCTGGCGATGCCGTAACGGCAGGACAAAAGCTGGCATCTATTGAAGCCATGAAAATGGAGAATACGATTTCAGCAATGCAAGATGGTGTGGTTTCAGAGATTTGTGCTGTAGAGGGCGATAGTGTGGCAGTCGATCAGCTCATCATGCGCTTTGAATAAGGAGAAAGTAAGGAAAATCATGTCAGCTAAGCCATTTAAAATTTTGGGTATTCAACAAATTGCTATTGGTGGCGAAAGTAAAGATCGCCTCAAGAAGTTATGGGTGGATATGCTCGGCTTTGAATATAAAAGTACTTATGTATCTGAACGCGAAAATGTGAATGAGGACATCTGTGCGATCGGCAAAGGGGTCCACGAGATTGAGGTTGATCTAATGCAGCCTTTTGATATCGAAAAGAAGCCTGCAGTCCATCAAACCCCCTTAAATCACATCGGTTTATGGGTAGATGACTTGCCAAAGGCGGTTGAGTGGCTGTCAGCTAATGGTCTGCGCTTTACTCCTGGTGGAATCCGTAAAGGGGCGGCCGGATTTGACATTACCTTTGTGCATCCTAAAGGCAACGACGAGTTCCCTATAAGTGGGGAGGGCGTCTTAATTGAGCTTGTGCAAGCTCCTCCTGAAGTCATTGCCAGATTGGGTTCATAATTTGCTTTTTCAAGCCAACTAAAAAGAGTTTAAATTGACCCGCATATTGGCCATCGATACCTCAACAGCTTGGTGTTCGGTGGCTTTATCTTTAGGTGATCAAGCACCAATCCTCCGACATGAGTTGGTATCGGCTGGCGCTAGCCAACTGCTTTTACCCTGGGTGGAGACCCTTTTAGAAGAAGCAAATCTCAAGTTAAACGAGCTTGATGTAATTGCTATTGGAATTGGTCCGGGAGCTTTTACTGGCGTTAGACTAGGTGTAGCGGCGGTACAAGGCTTAGCGATTTCTTGCGACCTACCAATCTTGCCAGTTGCCAGTCTGGATGCCATTGCGGCACAATTACTTAAAACAAATTATTTTGAAGATGCCAAGCCCAGTCATTTTGTGATTGCTATCGATGCGCGTATGGATGAAATTTACTGGGCTAAATACGAATCCCTAAGACAGCAACAAGATTTACCAAAACGCCTTGGCAATATTCACTTATCAAAACCAGAAGAATTAGATCTCACAGATATTCAATTTTTAGCTGGTAGCGCTCTGAAAGTCTACGGTGATCGTTTATTTGCCAACGCAATACTTCCATCTACAGCACTTGATACACAAATTCATTTAACCGCCTTAGGTATCTTAGATTGCGCTCGGCAATGGTTCATCGAGGGCAAACAAATCCATGTCCGCAAGCTCGAGCCGCTATATGTCCGTGACAAGGTAGCGCTAACTACGCAAGAGCGTCTTGAGGCGTTGAAGTAATGTCTGAGAGTATTGCTGAACTTTCTTTTTTGCCGATGCAAGCTACAGATTTGGATGCTGTTCTAGAAATAGAAGCAGTATCACATTTACACCCTTGGACTAAAGGAAACTTTTCAGATTCTTTGGCGGCAGGCCACTGGGCCTATTGTATTCAGCCACAAGTGGATCAAGCTATTAAAGGTTCGTATTTAGACTCAGCCATCTTATGGGCCTATTGCATTCTCTTTCCCGCCGTTGACGAATTGCATTTACTGAATATCACGGTATCGCCAAAGTTGCGTAAGCTAGGTTTAGCAACCAGAATGATGGCTGCAATCGAAGGCGTTGCTGCTCAACAAAATATGCCTAGAATTATTCTAGAAGTTAGGCCTTCGAATATCGCCGCAGTCACTTTGTACCAAAAACTGGGATATGCGCAAATCGGTATGCGCAAAAACTACTATCCAGCCGATCCCCAATCAGGTAGCAGGGAGGATGCGCTAGTGATGGCTAAATCGATTAAGCTAGAGACATGAGTAATACACATTCTGCCTTTTTAAAAGAAATGGGCATCACCGAGTGGTCCACCAGGGATGGTTTACAGGCACCATCTTTAGTCGACCCTTCTGCACCTGTCCAAGCAGTTGAAAAGACCTCACAAGGCCATTGGTGGTTCTTTGGAATGCAGCCACAAGGTGATGCGCAGACTCTTTTTCATAGCATTATTCGATCTCTGGGTTTATCTCCTCAAGAGTGGTCTTGGAAGAATGCGAGTGATGATTTGAATCAACTCCAAGTTCCAGAGGATGGCTTGCCAGTTGTGGCGCTTGCCTTTGGCGGCGCTGTTGCTCAAAAAATTACTGGCGAGAAGGATTCATTGCCGCAATTACGTGAAACTATTCTTGCCCTAAATAATGGCTCTGATGAAGAAATTCCGGTAATTGCTTCATTTGATTTAGCTCAGTTGCTTACTAAGCCAAAAGATAAAGCTTTACTCTGGCAGGATCTTTTATTAGCTAAGTCCGTCTTGAGTATTACCTAGTATTAACAACATAGAGGTTTATCTCTTAAGGGAAGCTAATACCAAATATGGGCCTCATATTTCTAATGTACGCATTTATAAGTTAGGCAGATGACTTTAGCAGCACCAAATCGCTTTAATCCAGAGCTCGCTATTATTCGGCAGCGCTTCGAAACTGACCTAGTTCTGGATAAGGAGTTTTTTACACCTGAGCAGATTCGACACTGCTTAGCTAAAAAGATTGCTTGGACTCCACAGGAAACTGATGAAAATAGGCATATTAAGCAGAGCAATCAGATTGAACAAAAGGAGTTAGTTGGTTTAGAGACAAGGGCTGCCATTTTGATTCCAATTCTGCTACGCAATGATGAGCCCACGATTCTTTTCACAGAAAGATCCATATCGCTATCCTCACATGCGGGACAAATTAGCTTTCCTGGGGGTAGATTTTCACCTGAGGATAAATGTCTGATTGAGACAGCAAAACGTGAAGCAAAAGAAGAGGTCGGTATAAACAGTGAAAATATTGAAGTGCTCGGTAGTTTTCCTGAGTACTGCACAATATCTGGTTATCGTGTCACCCCTGTGATAGGCCTTATAAGACCTCAACCTAATTACATTTTAAATTTTGATGAGGTGAGAGGAATATTTGAGGTGCCGATAAGTTTCCTGCTTAACCCCAAGAATCTTGATTTACGTTCCTGGGAAAGTGAGCAAGGTCGAAGACACTTTTATACGATTACTTTTGAAAAGTACTTGATATGGGGAGCTACCGCTGCAATTTTAAGAAATTTCTACTTGTATTTACGTCTCGCAAATAATGCTGTCTAAATTATTTCATCTGGTTTAAAAATAGTTCTTGCATCAGAATCTAGAGAAGAATTAAATTTCTTTAGCAGATTTAACAATGTTCTTAATTCAGCTGAACTTAAGGGAGAGGTTAGTTTTTTGTAAGCGGAGTTAACATGCTTATGGGAATCTTTTAGCAGTATCTGACCATCTCTAGATAGCGTTAGTGAATGGCTCCTTTTATCGATAGGATGGGCAGACCGGGCAATGAGATTTCGACTTTCCATGTCTCGTAGCAGCCTTAGAATAGTCACCTTATCAAGACCTAATTTGCGGGCTAATCCAGCTTGATCTATGCCTGGAAGGGTGTGAAGAACAGTCAAAATCCCATATTGCGCCGGCGTGAGTTTTATTTTTTGGCATTCTTTTTCAAAAACTGATATGGATATTTGATGAGCGCGTCTTAATAAAAATCCTGGGCGATTGTAAAGTAAGCTTAGAGCGTTTGGATCAGATAAAGGCATAAATCATCAGATTATAGAGCGTCAATAGGATCCTTAATCTGATATTTTGATGGTACCTTCCCTCGCTAATTTTGCCCACTTTTCTGTATCCTCAATATACCAGCGACCAAAATCAGCGCCTTTTCGCGGCACCGGATCAGCCATTACTGAGGCTAATTGAGCAACTACTTCCGGGGTGTTTATTGAAGCCAAAACTGCCTCTTCAAGAGTGCGCTGGACAGGTATTGGTGTAGCGGATGGTACAAAAACCCCAAACCAAGTTCCCACATCAAATCCTGGGTAGCCCAACTCATTTAAGGTTGGTACGTCTGGCAATACACTAGATCTTTTACTGGAAGTTACAGCAATTGCTCTCACTTGACCACCTTTAACTTGGGGCAGAGCTGAACCCATTACATCGAACATGAAAGTGACTCGACCGGCTATCAGATCAGGGTAGGCTGCGCCACTTCCCTTGTAAGGGATATGAACCATATTTGTTTTTGATTTGCTTTTAACGAGCTCGCCAAATAGATGGCTTCCAGTAGTGGGCCCTGCAGACGCAAAACTCACATTACCTTTCCGCGCCTCGCCAATCAAATCGTCAAAGGTTTTAATATTTGACTGATTAGAGACTAGAAGTAGGCTAGGTAGTGTAGCTATCCCTGCGATTGCTTTTAAATCGGTCCTTGGATCGAAGTTTAGTTTTGCAAAGCTAACACTCGTAGATAGACTTAAGGATGCGAATAGTAGAGTGTATCCATCAGGAGCGCTTTTACTTACTAACTCAGCGCCAATATTCCCACCTGCGCCAGGTTTTAATTCTGTATAGACCGTTTGTCCTAATATTTTACTCATAGCCTGAGATATCGGTCTTGACAGCACGTCTGCAGAACCGCCAGCAGCATAAGGCACAACCATTCTTATTGAATTTGTAGGAAAGCTTTGTGCCACTAATGGGTTTGAGGTTAATAAAAAGAGGCTTGATATTAAGCAGTTAAATATAGTTTTTGACATTACAAAACCCTCATTTTTAATGATTTTTAATAGTTAGCTCGCTAACTGAATAATTGTATATTCGGGTAAATACCATGCCTTTCCTAACATAAATTAAGTTAGTATGCTATCTAATATATCAAATGCGGCCCACCTTAATGCGTCTTAATTCAGTCCATCAACTAAATGCGGCAAGTCTTTTGGTTGCGTCTATCTACCGTTTTGGAGCAAAAATAGCGCTTCGATCAGCTAATGAAGTAAGGACCTACGCGCAATTGGGGGACCGAACCAGCAGGATGGCGCAAGGTCTATTAGATGCTGGCATACATCCCGGCGATCGCATCGTTCTCATGATCCCTAATGGCATTCAATTTATAGAGGCATGGTGGGGCATTATTAGGGCTGGAGCAGTGGTGATACCTATTAATGCGTTAGCCACCCAAAGTGAGCTATTAAATATTCTTGAGACATCTAAAGCTTCTGGAATCATTCTTAGCAGTAAAGATCAAATTAGCTTATGCACAGAAATCAGAGCTAGATTGCCCAAAGTAGTCATCATTGCTAATGAGGGTGATGCCAAGCTAGAAATACCAGCACTTGAAGAGGTAGTGCAAAAATCATCCCAACTCGAAATTGCAATTAATAGAGATCTCGGTGATCCCTGTGCAATCTATTTCACTGCTGGCAGTACTGGCCATCCCAAAGGAATCGTTAGGTCTAATCAAAGTGTTGTTTGGGGACTTGGCATGCTGGCGAGAACACTATCCTCAGACGACGTCTTGCTTGCTAGGGCGCCAATGGCTCATACTGGCGGCTCATTGACGGGCCCCTTTGCGATCTTAATTGCCGGTGGCTCACTCATCATTCCCAGCAATACTTCAGTTGAGTGCGTTATAGATGAGGTGCAAAAACATCAAGTGACCCATTTATACATTCACCCAACGATATTTGCCAAAAAAATGCTCCAATATCTCGATGAGAATAACTGCAATTTAAGCCATATAAAAAAATTGCAATGGACTGCGGGTCATTTACCAGAATCCGTAAGAAATGAAATTTTTAAACGATTTCCTAAAATACCATTTGAAGTGACCTATGGAATGACTGAGGCAAGTAATATTGCTTCTTTTGAATATTTACCCAATGATCCATCGCGCTCCATCAGTGCAAGTTGCGTGGGCTATCCCTTACTGGGTGCTGGTATCAGGATTGTGAATGATCACGGCATTGAATTGCCGAGCGGAGTAACTGGTGAAGTTGAAATATTTACGCCAACTGCATTCACATGCTATCTAGGCGATGTAGGAAGTCCTCAGCAGTCAATAACCAAAGATGGCTGGTTCCATACTGGTGATACTGGGCATCTCGATGGAAACGGAGCCCTTCATCTTGATGGTCGCACTCGTGAAATCATCAATACTGGGGGTATGTCGGTGCAGCCAGCAGAGGTTGAAAATGCTATAGCTGAACATGAACAAGTCATCGACGTTATTGTTTTTGGTATGCCACACCCTGAATGGGATGAAGCAATAACGGCTGTCGTCACCTTAAAAGATCCTAATTTCCAAAATATAAAAATTGATTTGATGGCGTTTTGCCGACAAAAGTTAGCAGCCTATAAATTACCGAAAAATATTTTTGTTAGCACCGAACTTCCACGTAATGCTAGTGGAAAAATTGATAAAAAAAGAGTGATGAAAATTGTTGTAGAACTCAAAGAACCAATTAACCAGGAGGAGCAATGACCCTTAAAACCAAATTTGAAACCATATCTATTTCCATCAAAGATAAAGTTCTTGAATTATCCCTTAATAGGCCGGATCAATTAAACGCCATGAATGCTTTATGCAGAAACGAGCTGCAATCTGTTTTCAATGCGTTTAGAGATAGCTCCGATTTGCGGGTCATCATTGTTACAGGTACAGGGCGAGCATTTTCAGCTGGGGCAGATCTGAAAGATGGAAGTGTGGATGAAAGTGTGATTGATTCAGTTGAGTCTAGATGGTGGGGTGATTTTCGGGTTGCCCTTGCCAATACCGGAAAGCCCTCGATTGCTGCCGTCAATGGTTTTGCCTTAGGCGGAGGTTTTGAATTGGCTTTGGCTTGCGATTTTCGTTTAGCTTCAGAGGCCGCCTTCTTTGCAATGCCTGAGATCACTTTTGGATCTATTCCGGCTGGTGGAGCGACGCAGAGAATTGCCCAGCTGGCAGGGCAATCTGTTGCAATGGAGCTGGTATTGATGGGGGAGCGAATTGATGCCATGACTGCATTAAGACTTAATTTAGTCAATCGCGTCTTACCCCCTGAAGCCTTAATGGAAGAAGCTCGCTCCTGGGCCAGCAAACTTGCTGCTAAAGCCCCACTTGCAATTAAATATGGACGTGAAGTCATCCTAAAGGGATTGGATTTGCCTATTGCCGAGGGAATTCGCTTAGAGGCTTATTTAGGCGGACTCCTGCGAGCAACAGAAGATCGGTTGGAGGGGAGGGCAGCAATGCTTGAAAAGCGCCCACCTAAATTCAAAGGCCGCTAGTTCTTTGGATTTAATTATATTGATTATATGAGGAGAGTTATAGATGAAACCAACAAAAAATATTAAAGAGCGTCAATTATTTCGTAAGGGTAGCGAGTTATCTGATGATGCTAAAGCGATGATTGTAAAGATGCTAACGGTTCAACTTCAATCAGAGTATGCAGATGCGCCCGATCGCTCTGGGTCAATTTGCCCAACAGTGGAAGATAAAACTTGGCTTGATTTTCAGATTGCTCAAGAAAAAGCGCATGGACTTGGCGTGGCGCAAGTATTAGAGGATATGGGCGTTGACCCCGGTCCATTGATCAAGCAAGCAGAATCATCTGTAATGGAGGGTGACCGCAAGTTAGACTACTTCAAAATTCAAATGAAAGATTGGGTTGAGCGCTCTATGACCCGGGTCTTAGCGGAGCGTACTGGCGGCATTCAGTCTATCGGTGGATTAGGCTCCAGCTTCATTCCTCTAGCGGTATGGAATGCAAAAAATTATGTTGATGAAGCTCTCGGCCACACCAAAATGGGCGTCAGTTATGCAAAGCGCTTGGTTGAAGAAGGAAGTTCGAAAGGCTGCCAAGAGGCAGTAGATAAATTTTACCCATCTTGCTTGGATATCTTTGGTGGTGTTGGTACCCCAAATGAGAAACGCTATCTTGATCTAGGAATTAAAACATTAACTAATAATCAATCTCGTGCACTTTGGGTTGAATCACTTGAGCGGGATTTAAAAGCGCTTAATTTAATGATCCCTGCGCACAGATGGAAGGGCATTAGATCGGATTACCCTCCTGAAGAAGTTAATGCCTTTGATATGTTTCTTGAGGTGGATGACTTACCGGCAGACCGTCACAAACTTGCAATTCGCTTGCTATCTGGATGGCTTGCAGCAAAATACGCTCGCCAAAATGAGATGGCTGTATTTGTCGCGCCAACTCCTAAGCTAAAGCATGAGGTTGCTTTACAGATGTCAGCTGATCGTGCTGCCGGTCTAGCTATAGCCAAGATGCTGCGCAAGCTGAAGGTTGATCCAAATCCATTGGCAGATGAAGCAGAGCGCACACTTACTGGCAGTAAAAATAAAGTTGAATTTTTAAAGCAGAAATTACCAAGCTCTTGGGCTGGAATTGCTGTGCAGCAGTTAGTTGCAGCCCGCGTTACGCAAGCTGCAACCTTGGCGACATTTGGTTCTTCAGTGATTCCATTAGCCGTTTGGTCTGGAGTGCACTATGAGGAACAAGAACGTCTTGCTGAAACTTGGCTGAGCCGAATTAAAGATATCGCCCCATGGGAGATTCAATCATTAGGGCAAGAGGCTTTAAGCCAATGCTTCCCATATGCTCTAGATGCATTTGGTATAGATGACTCTTCCAACGAAAATGCTTATTTTGAGGCGGGCTTAAAAACAGCCTCAAATGCTAATGTACGTGGGATGTTCGTTAAGATGATTATCGAAGATTTACAAAGCGTGGGATTAAAGCTTCCTTCCCCAGCCCAGGGCGTAAGAAATAAATATTCGAATGGCTAACAAATGAAAAATCAAGTTTACATTGATGGAAGATGGTTAGATTCAAATTCGGATCAAACCATCTCGGTATTCAATCCCACTACAGGTGGGGTCATTGCGACTATTCCAGCTGGTAATTTGATTGATGCAAATTTAGCAGTTGATGCTGCTTATCGTGCTTTCCCTGCATGGTCCAAAAAGACTCCGAATGAGCGAGCGGATTTAATTAACCGAGTTGCTGACCTTTTATTGGCCAAAAGTGATGTATTGGCAGAGATGATCACAAGTGAAGTGGGTATGCCTCTCAAGCTCTCAAAAATCATTCAAGTTGGCAATGCCATAGATAGCTGGAAGAATTATGCCCAAATTGCTAGGGAATTTAAGTATGAGGAGTCAGTTGGGAACTCATTATTGATTCATGATCCCATTGGGGTAGTCGCATGTATTACGCCATGGAATTTCCCCTTGATACAAATAGCCCATAAGATTGCGCCTGCCTTAGCTGCTGGATGTACGGTTATCCTCAAACCTTCGGAATTAGCACCCCTAAACGCAATTGCTTTAGCTGAAATCATTCATGAGGCGGGATTTCCTCCTGGTGTATTTAATTTGTTAATGGGGACCGGTCAAGATGTGGGGGAGGTATTAGTATCGCATCCCAAAGTTGACATGGTTTCATTTACTGGATCCACTAGAGCCGGCAAGCGAGTAGGTGCAATAGCGTCACAATCGATCAAGCGCGTAGCCTTAGAGTTAGGTGGAAAATCTAGTTCAGTTGTTTTGGATGATGCTGACTTCACCAAGGCAATTAAAGGCACTTTAAATTCTTGTTTTTTAAATTCAGGACAAACTTGCTTAGCTCATACGCGTTTATTGATTCCCGAGAATAAATATGATGAAGCTAAAGCTATTGTTCTTGCAGCAGTTGAGAAAATGAAGATCGGAGATCCATTTGTAGATGGCACTCGTCTTGGCCCAGTTATTTCTTCTGACCAAAGAGACCGCATTCGAAATTTCATTGCCACAGCAAAAAATGAGGGTGCGGAGGTAATTACTGGTGAAGAAGAAATACCAAATGAGCTGCTAAGTGGTAATTTTGTACAACCAACTGTGCTTGGTAGAGTGCAGGTGAATGATACCGTCGCGCAAGAGGAAATATTTGGCCCTGTCCTTTCGATCATCACCTATAAAGATGAGGCTGAGGCTATTGGAATTGCTAACAACACTATTTATGGATTGGGTGGAGGAGTTTGGTCCAATGATTTTGATCGTGCGATGAAATTTGCACGTCAAATGAGGACCGGCCAAGTTGATATTAATGGAGCACCCTTCAACACACTGGCACCATTTGGTGGCTATAAGCAATCCGGAAATGGACGTGAGTATGGTCTTCACGGTTTTAAAGAATTTTTTGAGATAAAGTCAATTCAACAGGAAATACAAAAATGACATCTAGTGAACAGTTAAAAACCGACAGCAAGGTTCCCGGAAATGTAATGGGTTTGCCCTGTGTAGGACAGGGATTTTATTGGCAAGATATCGCCATAGACCAAGAATTTAGGACATTCCGAAGAACAGTTACCGAAACTGATTTAGTCAACTTTATCAATACAACTGGCATGGTCGAGGCTATTTTCATCGATAAAGACTTCAGTAGTGAGTCTGGTGTCATTTCTGGCAGAGTTGTTCCTGCCGCACTTACTTATTGCTTAATTGAAGGACTTCTTTTTCAATCGATGATTCAAGGCACTGGTTTAGCAATGCTGGAACTCGTCCAAAAAGCGGTTGCCCCAACTTTTGTTGGCGATTCAGTTTGGGGAATTGTCAAAGTTATTGGCATTAGACCAACTTCTAAAAATAATCGCGCAATTGTCACGTCATTAATTAACGTCTTTAACCAAGAGAATGTTTTGGTTTTAACTTATACAGCAGTCAGAATGTTGGCTGGTCGATAGATTGCCCATCAAGGCCTATATGAATAGTAGCGCTTACATTCCTCATGGCTTTAAAGCAATTGATGTTGGAGGTCCATTTATAGCCCGTAATGGGCCACTTTATGCAGCCTGGCGCAATGAGCAATTTATTATGGGTATGATGATTGAGGAGCACCACTGTAATCCTTTTGGTATATGTCATGGCGGCATGCTTACTTCTTTTGCGGATATGCTATTGCCTTATGGTTCTATGTATGCGCTAGGTATAAAACGTCGGTTTACGCCAACCATTAGCCTGCAAGTTGATTTCTTGGCCCCGGCAAATTTAGGATCTTGGATTGAGGGAACTTGTGAGCCACTTCAGTCCACAAATAACCTATTATTTTCTCAAGGCCTCATTAGGCAAAATGATCAAACTGTAATGAGGGCTAGTGGATTGTTTAAATGGGGTGAATTTATTAACTCAGATAATCCTCTTGATCCTTTTGGTCTTAAGGAAGAGTTCAAGACTTCATAGAAATTCACGAATGCCTAATACTATTGTTAATTCTTATGCTCACCGATCAAGTGCATAGAGTCATATTCAGCCTGGTTCCTAGCGTGACGCTTAATCACCAGCCACATGATGCAGCTGACGGTTATTCCAAAACCAATGATGACGTAAGGCACTGGTACATCAAACCAGATTAATAGCGAATAGATTGCCAGCATCATTAATACTGAAATATTCTCATTGAAGTTTTGAACTGCAATGGAGTGACCAGCAGACATCAGAACGTGACCACGGTGCTGAAGTAGCGCATTCATCGGCACGACAAAATAACCTGCAAGCCAACCAACAACAATAAGCAAGAAATAGGCAGGCAATAAATTCAGACTGATTTGCATCTTGCCAATGGTCATGACGGTCGTATCTGGCAGCATATTAGAGTTGTAGACTGCCATCACGCAGACCACTAGACCCATGGCAATACCATAAGGCAGCACCTTTAATGAGTGGCGGAGTGGCACACGTGATGCGGCCCAAACGGCTCCACCGGCTACACCTACGGCTGATATGGCCTGCAGAATAGCGCCTTCGGACAAATTCATATGTAAAGAAACTTGAGCCCACTTGATCACGATAAATTGCAAAGTAGCGCCAGCGCCCCAAAATAAAGTAGTCACTGCCAATGAGATTTGTCCTAAGCGGTCGTTCCACAAGGTTCTAAAGCAAACAGAGAAACCTTTGATCAATTCAATAGGGTTTGTTTTTTGGGAAACATAGCGTGCTCCAGTATCCGGAATCTTCAGATTGATCATCGCTGCCACGATATAAATCATCATGATGATGAGAATGGCTGACTCTGCGGGGGTATCAATACCAGTATCTATAGTTGGTACATCTAATGCCAAGAGACTTCCAGATACTGTGCTACTAATAAGGACGCCACCCAATACAGTGCCCAGAATGATTGAGCCCACCGTAAGGCCCTCAATCCAGCCATTGGCAGCCACCAGTTTTTCTGGGGGGAGCAGTTCAGTCAAAATACCGTATTTGGCAGGGGAGTAAGCAGCAGCCCCAAGGCCGACGATTGCATAAGACAATAACGGGTGACTACCAAACAGCATCACTACGCAACCTACAAATTTGATCGTATTAGTGATAAACATGACGTTTCCCTTGGGACGGGAGTCCGCAAAGGCGCCCACAAAGGCTGCAAGCAGTACATAGGACAATACGAAGAACAATTTGAGTAAAGGGGTCATCCAGGCCGGAGCGTAGAGCTGAGCCAAAAGGGCAATTGCTGCAATTAGCAAAGCGTTATCGGCAAGCGACGAAAAAAATTGCGCCGCCATAATGGTGTAAAAACTACGGTTCATTCGTACAATCTAGTCATTGAATCAATTAAAACACGAAAGGAGGGGTGAACATGGGCGCTGCAGCTAATGGCATGATAAATAGGCCAATTTTGGCATCTATTTACACTGAAGCCTTTCGACATAATTTAAACAGAGTTCGGGAACTTGCACCAGAATCCAAAATTTGGTCTGTTGTGAAGTCCAGGGCTTATGGCCATAATTTTGAGGCGGCATTAAAGGGTTTAGCTTCTACAGATGGTTTTGCACTCCTCAATATGCAAAACGCACTGCGCTTACGAGAAGCAGGCTGGCAAGGACGAATCCTACTTTTAGAAGGGTTATTCCATGAAAATGAATTGGCCCTAGCCGAGAAATTGTCTTGTGATTTGGTTGTCCATTGTGAGGCACAAGTTGAGTGGCTAGAAAAATACCAGGCCCATAAGCCATTCAGTGTTTTTCTGAAAATGAATTCTGGCATGAATCGCTTAGGGTTAAAAGCTCAGGCCTATAGAACTGCATTCCATCGTTTACATGCTGCTGGAAATAAAATGCATCACATGACGCATTTTGCAAATGCGGATCAAGTAGATCGACTGCCTACTGTAGGAAGTCAAATGGAATTATTTAATGACACGATTGAGGGTTTAGATGCCCCAACATCCTTAGCTAATTCTGCAGCGATTTTGTGGCATCGCAATGCTCTTGGTGATTGGGTGAGACCTGGAATCATGCTTTATGGGGCATCGCCTACGGGACTGTATACAGACATTAAGAACGCGCACTTAAAAGCAGTCATGCAACTGCAGAGTGAAATCATTGATATCCAGCTATTAGAAAAAGGAGATCGCGTTGGCTATGGCGGTCGCTTTGAGGCCCCTGAAAAAATGAGAGTGGGTATTGTGGCTTGCGGTTATGCCGATGGATATCCACGTCATGCAAAAGATGGCACACCAGTTTGGGTGAGTGATGGCAGTAAAGATAGCGGCATAATTTGCCCAATCGTTGGTCGTGTTTCCATGGACATGTTAAGCATTGATCTGCGCAATGCACCCAATGCAAAAATTGGCAGCACCGTCGAGCTTTGGGGTGACAGGGTACCTGTGGATGATGTTGCGCAAATGAGCGACACCATAGGCTATGAGCTACTTTGTGCTCTAGCTCCGCGGGTGCCGGTTGTGATTAAATAAAAACGTAAGATAGACTAGAAGTCTAATGGATTATTGCTTAATCCAGAACTGCCACCACCTGCGCTCTTTTTTAACGCGTTGTCCCGTCTCAAGCATTGGGCTATCCGGAAAGTTGAGCTTAAAAACACGAGCAGTATCGTTACTCAATTCAACCATGCCTAATTTCTCATAGGACTTATACAGGATATAAAGCGCCTCTTCTACAGCAGGAGCACGGTCATAGTCTCGAATCACAAGCTGCGCACGATTGGCGGATGCTAGGTAAGCACCGCGCTGGTAATAAAAACGCGCTACGATCACATCTGCTTCAGCTAAGGCGTTGACGATATAGCGCATCCGATCTAAGGCATCAGGGGCGTATTTGCTATTTGGGAAGCGCTCAACAACGACTTTAAAAGATTCAAAAGCATCTTTAGATGCCTGTGGATCACGTTCACTTAAATCTTGACCAGTAAATTTACCAAGCCAGCCTAAGTCATCATTAAAGGTAATGAGGCCTTTAAGGTAATAGGCATAGTCTAAGTTTGGGCTGCCTTGATGCAGTTTGATAAAGCGATCGATAGCAACTAATGCTTGAGCCTGCTCACTTCCCTTCCAGTAGCAATAAGCAGAATTGATTTGTGCTTGCTGTGAATATGGCCCAAATGGAAAGCGTGCCTCGAGTTTTTCAAAGTATTTACCGCACTTAACAAAGTCGCCGTCATTTAACTTATCGGTTCCTTCAGAATATAGCTTTGCTTCTGTCCAAATATCGGTATCGTCTTTTTGGCCATCGCTACCTGCGCAAGCGCTCAGCAATAACACTGCCGCCAGCATGACAAAAAATGAGCTTAATGAGTTGATATTTGAAAAAGTGGACTTTTTTTGTGGGGCAGAGTTCCCAGCAAGCCTTAAACTGGCGTCTGACATTACCTCGGATATTACTGAAAGGCTCTTTAAGCGTGGCATTGCCGCAAACTCCTGAATCGAATCCTCTTGATTATATCGATGAAGAGGATTTCATCTCCTTAGATATCCCTTTAGAGATGGCTGGGGAGCGGCTCGACAAGGCATTGGCCCTGTCTTTGCCGGATTATTCTCGTAATCGCCTTAAGTCCTGGGTTGAGGCCGGGGCTGTCATGGTAGATGGAAAAGTTACCAAAGCCCGCTATTTATTACGTGGCGGGGAGAGTATTAAGGTCTTTCCGCAAGAAATGCCCGAGCAATTTGCCTTTAGTCCTGAAGATATTCCTTTGGATATTGTTTACGAGGACCAATCTCTCATCGTCATTAATAAGCAGCCTGGGCTGGTAGTTCATCCGGCTGCCGGAAATTGGTCGGGCACTTTACTAAACGGACTCTTATTTCGTTATCCAGAACTCAAGTCCTTGCCTAGGGCTGGGATTGTTCATCGCCTAGATAAAGACACTTCTGGATTAATGGTGGTGGCACGAACTGCGCAAGCTCAAACCTCTCTAGTTAGACAGCTACAAGAACGAACTGTTGGTCGTCGATATTTAGCTTGGGTCTGGGGTGAAACACCAAGTCAAGGCAAAGTTTTAGCAACTGTTGGTAGGGATCAGCGCGATCGACTTCGCATGGCAACTGGTAATGTACAAGGAAAGCCTGCGGCAACTTTATTTCGCCGCCTAGCAAAGGGTAGCTTTAGCGAATCACCCCTTGCATTACTCGAGTGTCGTCTCGAGACTGGGCGCACACACCAAATCCGCGTTCACCTTGAATCCCTTGGCTTTCCCCTCTTGGGCGATCCTGTTTACCGTAAAAAAACTCCAGGTGCCGCAAAGTCTCTGCCGTTTGAACGCCAAGCTTTGCATGCTTTCGCCTTAAGTCTGCAACACCCGCAATCCCACGAATGGATGACCTGGTTTCGCTTGCCGCCCGCTGATTTAATCGACTTATTGTCTCAAGTAGGCATGAATCAGGAAGACTTGCCAAAAGAAGCAGCTTTGCTAGCATCCATCAAGAATGATCATCAGTCATGATTGCTATCAAACCTCATTGGCCTGCTCCAGCAACAATTCATACACTTGTAACAACTAGGCAGGGTGGCATTAGTAGCTCACCTTATGACAGCCTCAATTTGGGAGACTATGTTGGCGATCAATTGTCTCAGGTGATGGCCAACCGCCAAATTCTCAGAAAGTATCTTCCAGCAGAGCCATTATGGTTAAAGCAAACCCACAGCATTCAAGTAAGTACGCCAAAGATTCGCCAGCAATCCTCTAGCAGGCTAATTGAGGCTGATGCTGCGGTAACAAATATTCTAGATGAAGTCTTGGTAGTCATGAGCGCTGACTGTCTGCCAGTATTATTTTCTAACGCTGATGGCACAGTGATTGGATCTGCCCATGCTGGGTGGCGCGGTTTATGTGACGGCGTTCTTGAAAAAACGGTAGGTGAGTTGCTTAATCTTGCCCCTCAATCTAGTGCCAAAGATTTAATTGCTTGGATGGGACCGGCTATTGGCCCCGAATCTTATGAGGTTGGCGAAGATGTCGTGGGGCGTTTTCAGGAATTGGGGCAGCATGACATGCAAAAATGCTTTTTACCGATTGCCAATAAGTCTGGAAAGTATTTGGCTGATATCTATCAGTTAGCGCGAGATAGACTGAAACATGTTGGCGTGAAGGCCATCTTTGGTGGCGATCTTTGCACCGTTCAAGATGGCGAGAGATTTTTTTCCTATCGGCGAGATGGGGTCACTGGACGCTTTGCCTCATTAATCTGGATTTCTCAATAAGCGTACTGAGTGCGGGTAAACACTAGCCTAGCCCTACGGCTAGGGTTATTGCGTATAACTTTATAAGCTATATAGATCGAAAATAGTAATAATTAATTGAAGAGACTACTATGTTTGCAGGCATGAATCCGAGCGCAACGCCATCATTGGCGCCGCACCATATGGCAATGATTCCGCCAGAGCGTTTGGCAGAAATTCAAAAAGAATACTTCGCAGAGTTAGCTCTTATTGCGACCAATCCCGAAGCGATTGAAGTCAAAGATCGTCGCTTTGCTGGTAAGGCCTGGCATTCCTCTTGGAGTAGGGTGATTGCTGCTACTTATCTCCTCAATTCAAAACATTTGATGTCATTAGCCAAAGCAGTAGATACAGATGAAAAAACTAGGCAGAAAATTCTGTTTACGACTGAGCAAATGATTGATGCGCTCTCGCCATCCAACTTCATTGCGACTAACCCAGAAGTTCTAGAAAATATTATTAGTACCCAAGGCCAATCGATTCAAAAAGGAATTGTAAATCTGCTCGGTGATATGAAGAAGGGTAAAGTTTCACAGACGGATGAAAGCGCTTTTGAAGTTGGTATAAATATTGCTACTACAGAAGGTTACGTAGTGTTTCGTAATGAACTATTTGAATTAATTCAATATACGCCGCTGACAGAAACAGTCTTTGAGCGTCCTTATTTAATGGTACCCCCTTGCATTAACAAGTATTACATTTTGGATTTGCAGCCCAATAACTCAGTAGTTCGTCATATGGTTTCCCAAGGGCATACCGTGTTTTTGGTCTCCTGGAAAAATCCCGATGCCTCTATGGCAGAAGTGAGCTGGGATGACTACGTTGGCAAGGGCGTGATTAAAGCTATTGAGGTTGTTAAAGAGATCGGCAATACCAAGCAAATTAATGTCCTAGGCTTTTGCGTTGGTGGCACCCTAATGACTTCAGCTCTGGCAGTTCTCGCAGCTCGCAATGAGCATCCAGCAGCCAGTTTGACCCTATTTACTACCCTATTAGACTTCTCGAACACCGGTATTTTGGATGTTTTCATCGATGAGGGCATGGTGGAGATGCGGGAGAAAACGATTGGTAGTAAATCCGGTAAGTACGGCATGATGTCTGGCTTAGACCTAGGCAATACTTTTTCCTTTTTGCGCCCCAATGATTTAGTGTGGAATTATGTAGTTGAAAACTATCTTAAAGGCAATTCTCCACCCCCATTTGATTTGTTGTATTGGAATGGCGACTCAACCAATTTGCCAGGCAATATGTATTGCTGGTACTTGCGCCATACCTACTTGCAGAACGACTTAGTAAAACCTGGCAAGCTCACCATTTGTGGCGAGAAGATTGATCTAGGTAAGATTAAGTGCCCAGCATATCTATACGCATCCCAAGAAGACCATATTGTTCCCTGGCAGTCGGCTTATGAGTCTACGCATCTTCTCAAGGGTAAAAATCGTTTTGTGCTTGGCGCCTCTGGACATATTGCAGGCGTGATTAATCCGCCAGCGAAGAACAAACGTTATTACTTTGAAAATAATAAGATTGCAGCTTCAGCAGCCAAATGGCTTGAAGATGCAAAACAAATTACTGGTAGCTGGTGGCCTAACTATACAAAGTGGCTCGAACAATACGGTGGCGAGCAAAAACCTGCAAGCACCATATTTGGTAATGCAAAGTATAAAAAAATGGAAGTTGCACCTGGGGTGTATGTCAAAGAAAAGGCAGCTTAAGCAATTTAAGATAGCAACAATTAACGAAGTTTTTTAAAGGGGAATGGAATGTCTCAAAAAGTCGCATATGTTACTGGTGGCATGGGTGGTATTGGTACCGCTATCTGCCAACGTTTAGCAAAAGATGGATTTAAAGTGATTGCTGGTTGCGGCCCGAATTCACCGCGTAAAGACCGCTGGATCGGCGAGCAAAAAGTTTTGGGATATGACTTTATCGCTTCTGAGGGCAATGTATCTGATTGGGATAGTACGGTTGCTGCATTCGAGAAAGTAAAAGCTGAAGTAGGTCGTGTTGATGTACTAGTTAATAATGCGGGCATTACGCGTGATAGCGTTTTCCGCAAAATGACACCGGATGCATGGAAGGCTGTGATTGACACCAACCTCAATTCATTATTTAATGTGACGAAGCAGGTTATCGAAGGCATGGTTGAAAACAACTGGGGCCGCGTGATTAATATTTCTTCTGTAAACGGCCAAAAAGGTCAGTTTGGTCAGGCAAACTATTCAACTGCTAAAGCGGGCTTGCATGGCTTTACGATGGCTTTAGCTCAAGAAGTTGCCACTAAGGGCATTACGGTCAATACAGTTTCCCCTGGCTACATTGGCACTGATATGGTCAAAGCTATCCGTGAAGATGTACTCGAGAAAATCGTTTCTGGTATCCCAGTAAAGCGTTTGGGTACTCCCGATGAGATCGCTTCAATCTGTTGTTGGATTGCTTCTGATGATGGTGGTTATGCAACTGGCGCTGACTTCTCATTAAATGGTGGTATTCATACAGGTTAATACTGCAGTGCAGCATTAATCGTGCAATTACTAGAGCGCAACTCTGCTTATTTACCTTTACTTCAAACTAGAGATAAACTAAGCTGATGTTGCGTTGCAGTATTCAGTAAGGAAAAAAATGGTTACCCGTACAAAGCGAGCTGGTGAAGACCGACTCATTAAGAAATATCCCAATCGTCGTCTTTACGATACTCAAACTAGCTCCTATGTCACTTTGTCTGACATTAAAGGCTTGGTGATGGCAAATGAGGTTTTTAAAGTCATCGATGCAAAAACTGATGAGGATCTCACTCGCAATATTTTGCTGCAAATTATTCTTGAAGAAGAAGCTGGTGGTGCTCCAGTATTTTCTTCACAAATGCTTTCGCAAATCATTCGCTTCTATGGCAACTCCATGCAAGGCTTGATGGGCAATTATCTCGAAAAGACTATGCAGTCTTTTGTCGATATCCATAATAAATTAGGTGATCAGACGAAAGGTCTAGGCGCAGGTAGTACGCCTGAAGCTTGGTCGCAAATGATGAATCTTCAAAATCCGCTCATGCAAGGACTGATGGGTAATTACATGGAGCAGAGCAAAGATTTGTTCGTGAAAATGCAAGAGCAATTGCAGGGTTCGCAAAATCTTTTTGGTAATTTTCCATTTACTCAACAGCCTACCAAATCTGAAAAAGAATAGTTGTGGCTGGAAAAATCGGTTTTGTATCTTTAGGCTGCCCTAAGGCTCTCGTTGACTCTGAACTGATCCTGACGCAGCTCAGTGCTGAAGGATATGAGACCTCTAAAGATTACTCTGGCGCAGATCTAGTCGTCGTCAATACCTGTGGCTTTATCGATTCAGCAGTTGAGGAAAGTCTTTCAGCTATTGGAGAGGCGCTTGCCGCAAACGGTAAAGTTATCGTGACTGGCTGCCTAGGAGCTAAAAAGAATCCCGATGGGAGCGATCTCATTCAAAGCATTCATCCCAAAGTCCTAGCAGTTACAGGCCCCCACGCCACTGCTGAGGTGATGCAGGCAATTCATCTGCACTTACCAAAGCCACATGATCCATTTATAGACTTAGTTCCACCAATCGGAATTAAGCTGACACCAAAGCACTATGCTTATTTAAAAATATCTGAAGGCTGCAACCATCGTTGTACTTTCTGCATCATTCCTAGTCTTCGTGGCGATTTGGTATCCAGACCCATCGGCGAAGTACTAATAGAAGCCAAACGCTTATTTGAGTCAGGTGTTAAAGAGCTACTAGTGGTCTCCCAAGATACGAGTGCATACGGTGTTGATATTCAATACCGTACTGGCTTTTGGGATGGTAAGCCTGTGAAGACTCGTATGTTTGATTTAGTAAATGCATTAAATCAAATTGCGCGCGAGCATCAAGCCTGGGTAAGACTGCATTATGTTTATCCCTATCCACATGTCGATGACATCTTGCCTTTGATGGCAGAGTTTGCAGAGCATGGATATGGAGTGCTCCCTTATTTAGACATCCCATTGCAGCATGCCCATCCTGATGTTCTTAAAAGAATGAAGCGGCCTGCTAGTGGAGAGAAAAATTTAGAGCGCATCTTAGCTTGGCGCGCTGCCTGCCCTGGGCTAGTGATTCGCAGTACTTTTATTGCAGGCTTCCCTGGAGAGACAGAAGCAGAATTTGAATATTTACTGAACTTCTTGGATGAAGCTCAAATTGATCGCGCTGGTTGCTTTGCCTATTCTCCTGTAGAAGGCGCTACTGCAAATCAATTGGAAAGCCCCGTCCCTGATGCCATTCGTGAAGAGCGTCGTGCACGATTTATGGCAAAAGCAGAAGATATTTCGATTAAACGTCTTAGTAAAAAAATAGGTAAAAGAGTGCAAGTCTTAATTGACCGGATCGACGAATCGGGTGGAATTGGTAGAACTATTGGTGACGCCCCTGAAATTGATGGCTTGGTGAGGGTTTTACCACCCAGCAAGCCATCAAAACGCTATCGCACAGGGGAAATCATTCGTGCTACGGTCATTAGCTCTCAAGGGCATGACCTAATAGCCGAAACTTGAGGAATGTAATAAAAATGAAGGTTGTATTGTTAATTAAGCCTATTTTTAGGCCCAGCTAAGGGGATTGTTATGAGTCGTGATGTCGTTGTCTTAAGTGCAGTTCGTTCCGCTATTGGCACCTTTAATGGTTCTCTTAGCAGCTTTGAGCCTTCTGAGCTCGGCGGTATTGTGATGAAAGAGGCTGTTGCCCGCTCTGGCGTTGATCCTGCATTAATTAATTATGTAACTGTTGGTAATACAATTCCAACGGATAGTCGTTACGCTTATGTTGCTCGTGTAGCCGCTATTCAGGCTGGCTTACCAATGGAATCTGTAGCAATGGCATTGAACCGTTTATGTAGCTCTGGTTTGCAAGCGATTGTGACTACCGCTCAGCAAATTATGTTGGGTGATTGTGATTACGGTGTGGGCGGTGGGGTTGAAGTCATGTCACGTGGTATGTATGGCTCGCCTGCAATGCGCAGCGGCGCTCGTATGGGCGATACCAAAATGCTCGACTTGATGGTTGCCGTGTTGACCGATCCATTTGGTGTTGGTCACATGGGCGTTACTGCCGAGAACCTCGTTGAAAAATGGAAACTAACTCGTGAAGAGCAAGATGCTCTTGCAGTGGAATCTCATCGTCGCGCTGCTCATGCGATTAAAGAGGGTCGCTTCAAGTCACAGATCGTTCCAATCACGATTAAATCCCGTAAAGGCGACATCGTGTTTGATACTGACGAACATTGCAAACCAGATACCACTATGGAAACGCTGGGCAAGATGAAAGCCGTGTTCAAAAAAGAGGGTGGATCTGTCACTGCTGGTAACGCCTCTGGTATTAATGATGGCGCAGCATTTTTTGTATTGGCAGATGCAGAAACAGCGAAGAAGGCTGGTCATAAACCGATTGCCCGTTTGGTATCTTACGCAGTAGCTGGTGTGCCTAACCACATCATGGGCGAAGGCCCCATCCCCGCAACCAAGCGTGCTCTTGAGCGCGCTGGTCTGAAGTTAGATCAAATGGATGTGATTGAGTCTAATGAAGCATTTGCTGCGCAAGCCTTAGCAGTGACTAAAGGCTTGGGCTTAGATCCCACCAAAACTAACGTGAATGGTGGTGCAATTGCTTTAGGTCACCCTATTGGTTGCTCAGGTGCTGCTATAGCCACTAAGGCTATTCATGAGTTGCACCGTGTTCAAGGTAAATATGCTTTGGTGACCATGTGTATTGGTGGCGGCCAAGGTATTGCGACTATTTTCGAGCGTATGTAATCGAATTGTTAAGAAATAAGTAGTAAGGCTGCATCCAAGCCGACTCGGTCAAAAGCCGCGTCGGCTTTTTCTTTGACGATGGGTTTAGCTTTATAGGCAATGCTGATACCAGAGCAATTCATCATGATGAGATCATTGGCGCCATCTCCAATCGTGATTGCGTTTACTTTGGTACAGCCTAATGAGTGGCAGGCTTCATCGAGATAGGCTGCCTTAGCAAGGCCATCCACAATCTGTCCAAGTACCTTACCTGTCAACTTGCCGTTAATGATTTCAAGGGTATTTGCCTGAGCCTGCCTAAACCCTAATTGCTGGCGAAGTTTTTCCGTGAAGAAGGTAAAGCCACCAGATACCAATAGGGTATAAAGCCCGCGCTCATTGGCGCCGGCTAATAGCTCTGCCGCTCCAAGATTGGGTTGCAAGCGCTCACGATAGACGGCCTCAAGAACATCTACTGAAACACCCTCTAGTAATGCAACACGACGTCGTAGGCTCTCTTGAAAGTCTTTGATCTCGCCACGCATGGTTGCTTCAGTAATTTGAGCAACAGCAGCTTTCTTGCCAGTGAAGTCCGCTATCTCATCAATGCATTCAATATTGATTAAGGTCGAGTCCATGTCCATCGCTAGAACTTTGATATCAGCAGGATTAATATCTGCATTTAAAAAACAGATGTCGCTATTAAATCCGGCTGCGATAGAGCGCAGATTTTGTCTTTGGGAAATATCTAACTGATGACTAGATTCCCAGCGTTCAGAATAATAAGCGCCATTCGATATTTGTCCGCCAACTGTGTGAAGCACTAATCCAAATTTGAGCGCGCAGTCTTTGAGCTCAAAGACGAGCTTTTCTGAGATTGGTTCTCTAGATAGGGCAACAAGGTGTAGCTTGGACATAGCATTAATCATAATGGGGAACGATTAACTGGCTTTTGCAGTGCTGAGCACTGCTGATTCGTTCAGGCGTCTTAATACTTGCCTAATAGCCTCTAAACGCTGTTCTAGCTTCTCAAATTCCCGATCCTTTTGGGGTAGCACTTTGAGCTTATCTTGCCCGTTGAGTTGGATATGTTTTGAGCTTTGAATGAGTTGAATAATTTTTAATGGGTCAATGGGCGGATTAGGGATAAATTGAATTTGAATTGATGCTGGAGTTGCATCAATTTTCTTAATACCAAAACCAGTCATTTCTAAGCGCAGGCGATGGGTTTCATAAAAGGACTTAGCTTGATCTGGTAGATCGCCAAAACGATCTACTAATTCTTCACGCAGACCCATCAACTCTGAAAAATCATTAGTGCCAGCAAAGCGTTTATATAAAGAAAGGCGCTCATGGACGTCGGGGCAGTAATCAGATGGAAGAAGGGCAGGAACACCCAGATTGACATCGGTAGTTGCTTGCAGTGGGGAGAGTAAATCGGGCTCTTTGCCACTGCGCAAAGCCTTCACAGCTCTATTGAGCATTTCTGTATACAACTGAAAGCCAATTTCATGGATCTCACCAGACTGCTTATCGCCCAAGACTTCACCAGCACCACGAATCTCTAAGTCATGCATGGCTAGGTAGAAGCCAGAACCTAGCTCTTCCATAGCCTGAATCGCATTGAGACGTAACTGCGCCTGCTTACTTAAAGCCTCAGGATCGGGAACCATGAGGTAAGCATAGGCCTGGTGATGGGAGCGTCCCACGCGACCACGAAGTTGATGCAACTGCGCTAAGCCAAATTTATCGGCTCGATGCATGATGATGGTATTTGCTGTTGGTACGTCAATACCCGTTTCAATAATTGTCGTGCACAGCAGAATATTGGTTCGCTGGGTAACGAATTCACGCATCACAGATTCCAATTCGCGCTCATGCATTTGACCGTGAGCCACACTGATAGTTGCCTCAGGTATTAATTCTTGTAGCGCATGCTTACGATTCTGAATCGTTTCTACTTCATTGTGCAAGAAGTAGACTTGGCCGCCACGTTTAATTTCTCGAAGAACAGCTTCACGAATCACGCCATCACCTTCACGGCGTACAAAGGTTTTGATGGCAAGGCGCTTTTGAGGAGCGGTAGCAATGATAGAGAACTCGCGTAAGCCTTCCATTGCCATACCCAATGTTCTTGGGATTGGAGTAGCAGTCAGAGTCAGAATATCGACTTCAGCACGCAGGGCTTTAAGAGCATCTTTTTGGCGGACACCAAAGCGGTGCTCCTCATCCACAATCACTAAGCCAAGATTAGCAAACTGTGTCTCTTTAGAAAGTAGTTTATGGGTGCCAATAATGATGTCAGCCTCACCCTTAGAAATTGCCTCCAAAGCAGCATTAATTTCTTTAGTAGTTTTGAAGCGTGAGAGTTCAACAATGCGCACAGGCCAATCTGCAAAGCGATCTTTCCAGGTGGCAACGTGTTGTTCAGCTAACAAGGTAGTAGGCGCCAGAATAGCCACCTGCTTACCGCCCATGACAGCAACAAAACTCGCCCGCAGCGCAACCTCTGTTTTACCAAAGCCAACATCACCACAAACCAGGCGATCCATTGGTGTGCCGCTCGTCATATCACCAATGACTGCAGCAATGGCATTAGCTTGGTCTGGAGTCTCTTCAAAACCAAAGCTTTCTGAAAAAGCTGCGTAGTCGTGTGCAGAAAATTCAAAGGCATGGCCTTTACGAATCGCTCTTGCCGCATATAGCCCAAGCAATTCAGCGGCGGTATCTCTAATTTGCTGAGCTGCTTTCCGCTTGGCTTTATCCCATTGACCAGAGCCGAGTTGATGCAGGGGTGCAGAGTCTGGATCTGAGCCAGCATAGCGAGTGACCATTTGTAATTGCTGAACTGGCACATATAAAGTAGCTTCACCTGCATATTGCAGATGTAAAAATTCTTCGAAAATAGGTATTTCCTTAGGGGGCGCTATATTCAGAAGGACTAATCCTTGATAACGACCAATGCCATGCTCAGCATGCACCACGGGATCACCAATCTTGAGCTCTGAGAGATCCTTAAAGAGCATGTCCGGATCTGCACTCTCTGAGTCTTTGCCTTTACGCCGCTGTCTTGCCGTAGAGGTAAATAATTCAGCCTCAGTAATGATGATGAGGTTTAGTTTAGGCCAGTAGAAGCCATTAAAGAGTGGTGCAGTAGTTAATCCAAACCGGGAATCACTCTTAATAAAATCGGCAACGGTTTCGAAGCCTTCAGGCTGAAGTTGATAGAGTGGCTTGCCATCTTGCCCCGCAACCGAATTACTTTCCTCAAACAATTGTCGAATTGACTCCTTACGCCCAGCACTATCGCTACAGATCAGGATGCGGACTTTTTCGCTGGATACTACTCTACGTAAGCCGCTTACTGGATCAGTATCTTTACGATGCACGGCAATATCTGGCACCTGGAGAAACTGAGCAGTTTCAGAACTCTCTTTTTCTAGAACTAAACGGGCATGGGGTTTTGCTAAAGAGAAAAATTCGTCAACATCAAGGAACAGTTCTTTTGGCGGAAGAATAGGGCGATCAAGATCATGCTTTAGAAATTCATAGCGTGGAAGAGTATCTTTCCAAAAACCCCGTATAGCATCTTTAATATCGCCAGTGCTGAGGATCCAAACTGGATCGCCCGTTCTTGGAAAGTAATCAAATACGCTAGATTGCTCTTTAAAGAACATTGGAAGATAGGACTCTATCCCTGCGCTAGGGATGCCCAGGTTTGCATCTTTATAGATAGAGCAACGGCTAGGGTCACCCTCAAACACTTCACGCCATCGGCCTCTAAAGGCTGTGCGGGCCTCGTCATTAAATGGGAATTCATGACCTGGAAGTAGGCGAACTTCTTTGACTGGATAAAGACTTCTTTGCGTATCTGGATCGAAGGATCGTATTTGCTCAATTTCGTCACCAAATAAATCTAGGCGATAGGGCAAGTTAGAACCCATCGGAAATAAATCAATGAGGCCGCCACGAATGCTGTATTCACCAGGTCGTATCACTGCGCTTACTGGATCGTAACCAGCTTGTTGAAGTTGCAACCTGAGTGCCGCTTCATTGAGTTTGTCGCCTTGTCTAAAGAAGAAGGTGTGACCAGACAAGAACTGAGGCGGACCTAATCTTTGTAATGCTGTGGTAACAGGCACTAAAACAATATCGCAACTGCCATTGAGTAATTCGTAAAGGGTAGCTAATCGTTCAGATACCAAGTCTTGGTGTGGTGAAAAATGATCATAAGGAAGAATTTCCCAGTCTGGCAAAAGGCGGGTTTTTAGCTGTGGTGCAAAAGTAGGGATTTCTTCTAAAAGTCTCTGGGCTTCTTGTGCTTGGGCACAAAATATCACCATGACTGAGAAATCCTTGCGGTAGCGCAGGGCGGATTGCGCTATGAGGGCTGCATCAGCTGAGCCGACTAGCCCTGAAAAGGTAAAGCGCTGCCCAGCCCGCGGAGCAGGTATGGGGGGTACTAGATTTAATGCATCCGACATCTGAGCTCATTATAGAATCAGGCATGAGCTCAGGAAATCAATCACTCAAGAAATGCCATGCTCTCCTGCCAACAGCGGGGGCTGGGTCTCGCTTGGGCGGCAAGTTACCGAAACAATTCCAAGAATTGGCTGGCAGACCGATGCTTTCTTTCGCTATTGAAGCTTTTATGCAATCCCCGCTCATCGAATCCATTTGGATTGGCGTTTCTCCAGGATTCATTGATCAGCCCATCCTTAAAAGTCTTACCAAAGGGAATAAACCCATTCATTTCTTGCCTACTGGCGGTCCTACACGGCAAGAGACTGTCCGCAATACTTTGGCAGCACAACTTCAGGCTGGAATATCGCCTGATGATTGGATCTTGGTACACGACGCAGCAAGGCCAGGCATCACGCCTGCGCTGATTGAAAAATTAATTACCTCAGTACAAGATACCGATTCTGGTGGTTTATTAGCTATTCCTTTAGCCGATACTCTGAAGCAGGCTGATTTTGATTCGATCATTGCTGGCAATATGCTGCACGTAGAAAAAACAATTCCGCGTGAGCGTTTGTGGCAGGCTCAAACCCCTCAAATGTTCGGCCTGCAGAAGCTTCATGGCGCTTTGGAAGATGCGATTCGATTAGAGGCTGATATGACCGATGAGGCGAGTGCCATCGAATTGCTGGGTGTGAAACCATTGTTAATTGAAGGCGCAAGTAGAAACTTCAAAGTAACTCATCCTGCTGATTGGGATTTGATGCAATTACTGTTGAATTCAGATAATAGATAAGCAAAGAAGGCATATGACACAAAGTAATACGCATGTTCCGCAGTTCCGTATTGGCCAAGGTTACGACATCCACGCTCTAGTGGCTGATCGAAAACTGATTCTTGGTGGCGTGCATGTTCCCTATGACAAAGGTTTACTAGGCCATTCTGATGCCGATGTCTTGCTACATGCGCTAACTGACGCCTTACTAGGCGCTGCAGGATTAAACGATATTGGTCAATTATTTCCAGATACCGATCCTCAATTTAAAGATATGGATAGCCGAATCTTGCTGCGGGCAGCCCTGCAAAAGGTTCAGGCAGCTGGCTTTCAAATCGGGAATGTGGATGCCACCATCATTTGTCAAAAGCCAAAATTAGCGGATTTTTTGCCTGAAATGGTCAGAAACATCGCTGCTGACCTCTTGGTCAACCCCAGCCACGTAAACCTGAAAGCTAAAACCAATGAGTCCTTGGGCCACCTTGGACGGGGCGAGGGCGTTGCTGTACACGCTGTAGCATTGCTCTACAAGGCCTAAAGATCCTCTAAAACCCCAAGCATTGTAGAATTACGCTCTTTAGAGTGAAGTTTAAGCTTGGCAGTGTTTGCGGATATTCGCGAGGATGGCGAAATTGGTAGACGCACCAGGTTTAGGTCCTGACGCCAGAAATGGTGTGGGGGTTCGAGTCCCCCTCCTCGCACCACAAGTGCTACTTGGCTTGGACTTCACATATCCTGATTTCAACATAGAGACGAGAATGGCTGTGCAGATAGAAAATTTAGGTTCGTTAGACCGCAAAATGACTTTGGAATTCGCTCGTACCGATTTGGTAAAGGCGCGCGATGCCCGTTTGGCCCAAGTTGCCAAGACCATGAAAGTGGCTGGCTTTCGCCCAGGTAAAGTACCAAAGAATATGGTTGAGAAGCAGTACGGCATGCAAGTGGATTTCGAACTTCAGTTCGATAAAGCTTCTGAGCTGTTCTACGAGCAAAGTAAAAAAGAGGGTATCGCATTAGCTGGTCAACCACGCCTCGAACCAAAGAGTGAGTTAGATGCCGACAAGATTATCTTTGATGCATTCTTCGAGGTCTTGCCAGAAGTGAAGATTGGTGACTTTTCAAAAGCAGAAGTTACTAAATACTCTACTGATATAGGCGATGCTGAAATCGATCGTGCAATCAGCGTACTACTTAAGCAGCAAGCGCATTACCATCCGCGTGGCGAAGCCGGTGCTCATGGTGATGGCGGCTCTAATACAGCCGCTCAAAACGGCGACCAAATTATCATCGATTTTATTGGCAAGATCGATGGTGTTGAGTTTGCTGGTGGTAAGGCTGAGAACTTCGAGTACGTATTAGGTGAAGGACGCATGTTGCCAGAATTTGAATCTGCCACCTTAGGTCTCAAAGCCGGTGAAAGTAAATCATTTCCGCTCAGTTTTCCAGATGACTACCATGGTAAAGATGTTGCTGGTAAGACAGCTGAATTTACTATCACAGTTAAATCTGTTAACTGGGCACATATGCCTGCTGTTGATGATGCATTTGCATTATCAATGGGCGTTACAGAGGGCGGCGTTGAAAAAATGCGTGCTGAAGTAAAAGTAAATTTAGATCGTGAAGTGAAGCGCCGCATTACTTCTTTGTTAAAGAATGAGGTAATGGATAAGCTCAATACTTTATGCGAACTTGATGTCCCTAAAGCTTTAGTATCTTCAGAGCAAGAGCGTTTGGCTGAAGGCGCCCGTCAAGATTTAATTCAGCGTGGCATACCTAATGCCAAAGATGCTCCAATTCCCGCAGAGTTGTTTGCTGAACAAGCACTTAAGCGTGTTCGCCTCGGCCTCATTCTGAGTGAATTGGTTAAAAAACATGGCCTGGCTGCTACTGCGGACCAAATCAAAGCTGAAATTGATGAGCAAGCTGCTACTTACGAAGATCCAAAAGAGGTAGTTCGTTGGTTCTATAGCAATCCAAGCCGCTTGAAAGATATTGAGAATATGGTGCTTGAAGACAATGTGATTAAACATTTCACATCACTTGCCAAAGTCAGTGATAAAGCGATAAGCTTTGAAGAGCTGAGCAAGCTAAACTGAGTCTAAGTTGCTATCAATCTATTTAAAAGAGGACCTTCATAAATGAACCAGTACCCGTTTCAGTCTGAAAACCTAGAACCTAAAGGTCTAGGTTTGGTTCCGATGGTGATTGAAACCTCTGGACGAGGTGAGCGCGCTTACGATATTTATTCACGCTTATTAAGAGAGCGGGTAGTCTTTTTGGTTGGTGAAGTAAACGATCAAACCGCTAACTTAGTGATTGCACAGCTATTGTTTCTTGAGAGTGAAAACCCAGACAAAGAGATTTCTCTCTATATCAATTCACCTGGCGGATCTGTATCGGCCGGCCTTGCTATCTACGACACCATGCAGTTTATTAAGCCGCATGTGAGTACTTTATGCATGGGCATGGCTGCAAGTATGGGCGCATTCTTGTTGTGTGCTGGAGAAAAAGGTAAGCGTTACGCATTGCCCAATTCTCGCGTCATGATTCATCAGCCATTAGGTGGTGCCCGTGGTCAAGCTTCGGATATAGAGATTCAGGCCCGTGAAATTTTGTACCTGCGTGAACGTTTAAATCAGATTTTGGCTGATCGTACTGGCCAATCTATTGAAACCATTGCTAAAGATACCGATCGTGATAACTTTATGTCAGCAGAACAGGCTCGTGACTACGGCTTGATCGACAAGGTTATCGAGAAGCGTCCTTAACCATTATTTGAGCTAATTTTGAGCGATACAACTACCAGCACATCAGATAAAGTTTTGTATTGCTCCTTTTGTGGCAAGAGTCAGCATGAGGTCAAAAAGTTAATTGCTGGGCCATCGGTATTTATTTGCGATGAGTGCATTGACCTGTGCACTGACATTATTCAAGAAGAAATTGCCAAGCTTCCCAAGGAAGAGGGTGATGATTCTTTACCAACCCCGCACAAAATTAGAGAGAACCTTGATCAATACGTGATTGGTCAAGATCATGCCAAGAAGACTCTGGCAGTTGCCGTCTATAACCATTACAAGCGTTTGAAATATTTACCGAAGCCAAAAAAAGAGAAGTTAGATAAAGATGGCAAGCCGGTTGAAGCGCCTGATAAGAAAGAATCTAAGTTGCCTGCTAAGGCCATGGTTGATGGCGTTGAATTAGCGAAGAGTAATATTTTACTGATTGGACCTACTGGTTCTGGCAAGACTCTCTTGGCGCAAACGTTAGCTCGTATGCTAGATGTGCCATTTGTGATGGCTGATGCAACTACTCTGACTGAAGCAGGGTATGTTGGTGAAGACGTTGAGAATATTATTCAAAAACTATTGCAAGCCTGCGACTACAACGTAGAAAAAGCGCAACGCGGTATTGTATATATTGATGAGATCGATAAGATTTCGCGTAAGTCTGATAATCCTTCGATTACTAGGGATGTTTCAGGCGAAGGCGTGCAGCAGGCTTTATTGAAGTTGGTTGAAGGTACGATGGCTTCTGTGCCCCCACAGGGCGGTCGCAAGCACCCAAACCAAGATTTCTTACAGGTGGATACAACCAATATTTTGTTTATTTGCGGTGGCGCATTTGATGGTCTTGAAAAAGTCATTCAACAACGTACGGCCAAAACTGGTATTGGATTTAATGCATCAGTTCCGGGAAAAGATGATCGGGGTGTAAGCGATCTCCTGATTGAGGTGGAGCCTGAAGATTTAATTAAGTTTGGTTTGATTCCTGAGTTGATTGGTCGTTTACCTGTCGTAGCAACTTTGGTACAACTCGATGAAGAGGCCTTAATCCAGATTCTCACCGAACCTAAAAATGCTTTAGTAAAGCAATATCAAGCATTGCTGACAATGGAAGGCGCTGAGTTGGAAGTGCGCCATGCTGCATTAGCAGCTATTGCAAAAAAGGCGATTGCCCGCAAGACTGGCGCTCGTGGCCTTAGATCTATTCTCGAGGGCTCATTAATGGATGTCATGTATGACTTGCCGTCACTTCAGAATGTCCAAAAGGTAGTTATTGATGACACTAGCATTGCTGAGGGTGGAAAGCCCTTGTTAGTCTACAAACAAGATCCTGAAAAGGCAGATTTAAGCAAAAAAGCTTAATTTCTCAGGGTTTTTGCTATTTTTTGGGCTTTTCTGTTCATTTTTTGCACTTTTCCCCCTTGTTTTTTCTAAAGAGCGCCCCATATAGGTAGTATGCTACTCATGAATAAAGTCTCTATTTAGTGGTTTAGCTCTTCTAGAGACTTTTGAGGATTGATTACTTTGGAGGATTTGCCCTATGCCTGGCCACTTATTACTACCCTCTGAACCGATACAACTACCTTTACTCCCGCTGCGGGATGTAGTTGTCTTCCCACATATGGTGATCCCTTTATTTGTGGGTCGCCCTAAATCGATTAAGGCCCTAGAAGCCGCGATGGAAACTGGCAAAAATGTGCTCTTGGTTGCCCAAAAAACTGCTGCCAAGGATGAGCCTGTTATTGAAGATCTGTATGAGGTTGGCTGCATTGCTAATATTTTGCAAATGCTCAAGCTTCCTGACGGCACTGTGAAGGTTTTAGTCGAAGGTGTACAACGCGCAGAAGTTAGTCAAATTGAAGACAGCATGGGTTACTTCAATTGTGAAGCTACCCCAACTGCGATTGATGCGATTGATGCTCATGAAACTGAAGCGCTGCGCCGTGCCATCATGGCCCAGTTTGATCAGTATGTAAAACTGAACAAGAAAGTTCCACAAGAAATTTTATCTTCGCTGGGCGGCATCGATGACCCAAGCCGCTTGGCCGACACCATCTGCGCTCATTTGCCAGTCAAGCTGGAACAGAAGCAGCGCCTTCTTGAGATGACTGATGTAGTGCAGCGTTTAGAAAGTCTCTTGGCCGATCTCGAAAGTGAAATTGATATTTTGCAGGTAGAGAAACGCATTCGTGGACGTGTTAAACGTCAAATGGAAAAAAGTCAACGCGAGTACTACCTTAACGAACAAGTTAAAGCGATTCAAAAAGAATTAGGTGAGGGTGAAGAGGGCGCCGATCTTGAGGAGCTCGAGAAACGCATCAAGGCTGCCCGCATGCCTAAAGAGGCTTTGAAAAAAGCTGAGTCGGAGTTGAAAAAATTAAAGCTGATGTCGCCTATGTCTGCTGAAGCTACAGTAATTCGAAACTTTATTGATACTTTGGTAAACCTTCCTTGGAAGAAAAAAACCAAGATCAATAATGATCTGACCAATGCTGAAAAGGTATTGGATGAAGATCATTATGGTTTAGATAAGGTCAAAGAACGTATCTTGGAGTACCTCGCAGTTCAGCAGCGCGTTGACCGCGTTAAGGCACCGATTCTTTGTCTAGTTGGCCCTCCAGGAGTGGGTAAGACTTCCTTAGGACAATCCATTGCACGCGCTACTAATCGGAAGTTTGTGCGCATGGCCTTAGGTGGCGTGCGTGATGAGTCTGAGATTCGTGGTCATCGCCGCACCTATATTGGCTCAATGCCTGGCAAGATTCTGTCTAGCCTTACCAAGGTTGGCGTACGCAATCCTTTGTTCCTCTTGGATGAAGTAGATAAGATGGGTATGGATTTCCGGGGTGATCCTGCGAGCGCACTGTTAGAGGTACTAGATCCGGAGCAAAACCATACCTTCCAAGATCACTATGTTGAAGTTGACTTTGATCTTTCAGATGTAATGTTTGTAGCTACATCTAACTCTTTAAATATTCCTGGGCCATTATTAGATCGTCTTGAGATTATTCGTTTGGCGGGCTATACAGAGGATGAAAAAACCAGTATTGCAGTCAATTACCTCATACCAAAACAAATCAAGAACAACGGTTTGAAGAAGGATGAGCTTAAGATTGAAGAAAGCGCCGTACGCAGCATCATTCGTTACTACACCCGCGAAGCAGGCGTACGCTCATTAGAAAGAGAGCTCAGTAAGATCTGCCGTAAGGTAGTTAAGCTCTTGCTCTTGAAGAAAGAGGCGGCTCCGATAGTAGTCAATGCCGATAATCTTGAAAAATTCTTATCTGTGCGGATGTATGACTTTGGTTTGGCTGCTAAAGAAAATCAAATTGGCCAAGTTACTGGTCTAGCTTGGACAGAAGTTGGCGGTGATCTTTTGACCATTGAGGCAGCAGTAATGCCAGGTAAAGGAGTCATTACTCGTACAGGTTCTATTGGCGACGTGATGAAAGAGTCTGTTGAAGCTGCTCGTACTGTGGTTCGCTCTAGATCAAAGCGTCTTGGTATTACTGATGAGGCGTTTGAGAAGAAGGATATTCATATTCACTTTCCTGATGGGGCAACTCCAAAGGACGGTCCTTCTGCTGGTATTGCTATTACGACTGCTTTGGTTTCTGTTTTCACAGGAATTCCAATTCGCTCAGATGTTGCAATGACTGGTGAGATCACTTTACGCGGTGAGGTACTGCCCATTGGTGGATTGAAAGAGAAGCTCTTAGCAGCCCATCGTGGTGGAATCAAATTAGCACTGATACCAGAAGAGAACGTAAAAGACTTAATTGATATTCCAGATAACGTGAAGAATGCAATTGAAATTATTCCTGTGCGCTGGATTGATAAAGTCTTAGAGCTTGCATTAGAACGTATGCCAGAAGCATTACCAGACCCAACCCCTGAAGAGCTTGCTAAAAAAGCCTCAGAAGCTAGCAAAGCAAATGAGAAAGTATCCTCTGGGGAGATTCTCAAGCACTGAAAGTAGTCAGGTTTTCCATCTTTTCTACTACCGTATCTAGGGCTTGATTTGATGGAAAACCGCTTTTTTGGGCGTTTAGGTTACAATTCCACCTGTAATATTGGGGCGCTTAGCTCAGTTGGTAGAGCGTCTGCCTTACACGCAGAATGTCGGCGGTTCGAGCCCGTCAGCGCCCACCACCCCATATGGCTTTCGGGGTGTTTTTGACAGCAGGTCGCCTCATAAATAGGTGCATTGCCTGGCAGATCACTGTAAATCATCGCTATTTTAGCCATTATGTCGGCGCCTTGATTCCGCTCCGGCCCACCAATAAGCACTAAAACCACCTTCGGCTGGTTTTTTATTACACTCTACTTATGATCGAGAACCTAAGTAGCAAGGTTTTGATAATCCTTGCTTTGTTATATATGCATCCTTCGTGGGCCTTTGGAGAATTTAATATGGATGGTATGCATGATCTGAGTGCGGCTAGATTCAACTTGGTTTGTAGCGAGATAGCTGATGGCAAAGCAAGAGAAGAAAATTTTAATCAAGGATTATGTGTTGGGATAATTTTGGGGGTTGAAGATAACGCCAATTACGACAAAAAAATCTGCGTCCCAAAAAATATTAGCATTAAAGAACGTGCTCAAGTGATAAGGGACTATATTGGCACTCAATCAAAGCGAACTAATGAAACTTTTGCCTCGTTGGTTTTTGATGCGATGATAGAAAAGTGGCCTTGTAAAAATTAGCCAAGATTAAATATCCAGGCCCTGGTCGATTCTGCCCTTGGCCACCAATAAGCGCTAAAACTACCCTCGGGTGGCTTTCTCATTTTCTGAGCTTGCTAAATCATAAGCATCCTATAATAGGAGAGTTATTTAAACAATCTACATATAGCTTAACTGCAAATAGAGGATATAAATGAAGCGAATATCGAGGATTATCTTTGCAGCTATGTTTATATTCATGCTATCGGCATGCAGTGCTTCCAGCGGTTCGCCAGATGGATATATGAATTGCCCGCCTAGTTTTTATCCGTCCTGTACGCCTGGAGGATGATTGCTGTTGCTAATATAGGCATTATTTGCAGTGGTGTTGTATGGGTTATTTTCTTTAGATCAGGTCAAATAATGCTTGAAAATTCCTGATTCGATACGATTCCACATCGGGTCGCCAGGAAGGGCCCAAAAAACATCAATACCACCTGCGGGTGGTATTTCTTTATTTAGAGCCTAGAAAACTGCCTCTCAAAAACCCTCATGCTATAGACGTCTTAAAACCACATAATGAGAGCTAAATCGCCCGTAAGCCCAAATTCTATATAACTTCATACTATGCCTTGTAGGCAGAATATTGGGTGTTCAAGCCTCACAATGCCCACCAAATGTTTGCTTCTTCTTAGCCTGTTTTAAGGCATCCAAGCCTCTAGATCCTGTCGCCTAGTACACTCACATATTGATATCTAATACTAGCGAACTTATTCATGTTTGATACCGTCCGTAAACACCAAAAGCTTATGCAGCTCGTATTGATGCTGTTTATTGTCCCGTCGTTTGCCTTTTTTGGAATTTCCAGTTACTCCAGCTTCATGGATAAAGAAACCGACCTGGTGAAAATTAATGGCAAACCCATTACCGCACAGGAAGTTGACAATGCAGCCAAGCGTCAAGCCGAACGTGTTGGCGGTAATCCACAGATTGCACAAAGCCTTCAATTTAGACAAGCCGTCCTGAGCGAGTTATTACAACAACGTATCTTAGGATTTGCCGTAACGGATTTACGTCTGCAAGTTAGCAAGGATACGCTAGTGAAGAGCTTGCAAAATATTCCACAAATTCGATCTTTGTATAAAACGGATGGTAGCTTTGATGACGCGCGTTTTAAACAACTCTTGGCTAACAATGGCTTAAATGAAGAGCAGTTCTATGCCAGTCAGGCATTTGATCTCAAGATAGGTCAGCTAGTGAATTCTGTTGCCCGCACTGAATTAGCTAGCCCTAAGCTTGCGGAGATTATCTCCACCCTTTATGAGACTGAGCGTCAGGTACAAGCTTTGCCATTTGAGACTAAAAGTTTCTTATCCAAGGTAAATCCATCCCCAGAAGAACTACAAGCTTTTTATCAGGCCAATGCCAAACTTTTCGAAAGTCCAGAGTTTGTTGATGTTGAGTACATTGTGCTGAAGGCTGAACCCAAAGAAGATACAAAAGTCTTTAGTGATAAGGCTGACCAATTTGCCAATATGACTTATGACCAGTCCGATAGTTTGAAACCTACTGCCGATAAGTTAAAGCTTAGCATTCAGAGTCAAAAGGGCGTTACACGTTCAGGGCCAAGCGGCACATCAAGAGATCACCCTCTAGCGAATCCAAAGGTAATCCAATCACTCTTTGGCGATGAGTCTATAAAAAATAAACGCAATATCGAAGCAGTACAAATCTCACCTGGAGTTTTTGTATCTGCAAGAGTAGTGATTTTCCATCCTGCTCAGACATTACCTTTTACAGCGGTTGCTAGTGAAGTTAAGCGGCAAGTAAGCCAACGGGCTGCAGAAAAGTTAGCTGTAGCAGCTGCAGCTGAGCGCTATGCAGAGCTTCAAAAAGATCCAAAGAGCGCTGCTGGTTTCGGTAGTGCGTTTTGGGTTTCTCGCAATAAGCCAGCAAATCTTATTGGTAGTGCCTTAGATGATGTGATGTCAGTTAGCCAGGAAAAATTACCTGCTTATGTTTCTGTTGTTAACCCTGGGGTTGGTATCATCTTGTATCGTGTGGATCAGGTTCGTCAACCTACCGGCATAGATGCAAAAGTACACAAAGCCCAGTCCCAGCAGATACAAGCACTTGCTGCTCAAGCAGAATTTTCAGGCTTTATGGCCTATTGGCGAGATAGTGCCAAGGTCAAGACTATTAATCCATTAAAACCGCCCTCAACAGGCGCAGGTAGCTAATCTATTTGTTGCCGTTGATAAGTGATTGATATGGGGCCATAGCGCCCCATACGTTTGTATACAGAATGGTTTGGGCTTTTTCATTAGGATGGATATTGTCCGCCTGAAATAGATCTTTATTGCTTACTACTCCCGCTAAAAAAAACGGTACTAATTCAATTTCTTCCTGTGATGCTAATTTGGGGTAAAGGTCTTTAAACTTCTTTGTATAGTCTTGACCGTAATTGGGCGGGATTTGCATACCAAATAGCAAAACTTTTGCCCCTGATTTTTTGCTCAGCTGAATCATTTTTCTTAAATTCTTTTCTGTTTCATCAATGGATAGACCCCTTAGGGCGTCATTCGCTCCTAGTTCGACCAGCACAATGCCGGGCTTCTTCTTTAGAAGCAGAGCCTCAAATCGTGCAAGTCCACCAGCACTAGTTTCTCCACTGATGCTGGCATTGAAAGCCTGCCATTGACTACCTTGTTTTTGGAGTTGCCCTTCAAGCAGTTTGACCCAGCCAGAACCTCTTGAGATGCCGTATTCAGCAGAGAGGCTATCGCCCATTACCAAAATAGTCGAATTTGAGCTGGCCGATGTGACAAAAGAAATTAACAGGCAAAATAAGCCTATTGCAATTACTTTTTTTGTTACGAAGGTCGATAGATTATTTTGATTCATTTATTTCACTACTTTAAGGCTATGAAGCCTTCGTATCGGTTTCCTTCATTATGAGCATCGCAGAAACAGTCCTTAGTGCACATCACCTGGGTAAGTCCGTCTTATCGAGCGATGGCGTTCTGACTATTTTGCACGACATTTGCTTTGAGTTAAAACCTGGTGAAAGTGTTGCGATCACCGGCAGCTCTGGCTCAGGTAAAAGTACTTTACTAGGACTCTTGGCTGGCTTAGATCTACCAAGCGAGGGTAGGATCACTCTCATGGGGCTGGACCTTACTGCCCTTGATGAGGATGGCAGGGCAAAACTTCGAGGTTTACACGTTGGCTTTGTATTCCAGTCTTTCCAGTTACTCCCCCATCTCACTGCATTAGAAAATGTCATGCTGCCAGCAGAGTTGGCTGGTATTGGCAATGCCAAGGGAGAGGCTATGGCTTGGCTAGAACGGGTTGGTCTTAGTGAGCGTTTTGACCATTTCCCCAAGACCCTCTCAGGGGGGGAGCAGCAGCGCGTAGCCTTAGCTCGAGCCTTCATTACTAAACCAGCCATTCTCTTTGCCGATGAACCTACGGGAAGCCTAGATGAGGCGAGCGGTAATCGGGTGATTGAGCTTCTTTTTGAGCTGAATCAGGCCAATCATTCCACCCTTGTACTGGTCACCCATGATCCAGCCTTGGCCAGTCGGTGCCAGCGCCAATTGCACCTTCAGGGCGGACGCTTACTGTAGGCAAAACCTTATAATCTAAGGATGCCTTTTTTCCATTTTTTACCTGGCGCGAACGCGCTTTCGTCATTCCGCCAACAGCGTCTTTTAGCCTCCTTAGTAGCCCAAGGTGTCGCGCTAAATTCGATTGAGGCGCAATATCTTCACTTTATTTGGTCTGATAAAGCATTAAGTACCAAAGACCAGGAAGTACTTGCGAGTCTGTTAACTTACGGCCAACCATTTACTGGCACTAATTCTCAGCAGGGCGCTGTAGTTATTCCGCGCCTAGGAACAGTTTCTCCATGGGCCAGCAAAGCCACTGATATTGCTCGGCAATGCGGATTAAATGTATTACGGATTGAGCGTGGCGTGCAGTTCTCATGGAAAGCTAAAAAACCTTTAAGCGCAGCACAAGAGCCAGTTATATTAGCTGCAGTTCACGATCGTATGACAGAAACCGTTATTCAATCAGTTGATGAGGCCAACGCCCTGTATCAAACCCTTGAGGATCGTCCTTTAAGTCGGATTGCGGTATTGGAGCAAGGCCGAGCGGCACTAGACAAGGCTAATCAGGAGCTTGGTTTAGCCCTGTCTGATGATGAAGTGGACTATTTAACGGAAAATTTCGTCCGCCTAAAGCGTAACCCAAGCGATGTAGAGCTCATTATGTTTGCGCAAGCCAATAGTGAGCATTGCCGCCATAAGATTTTTAATTCAAGCTGGACGATTGATGGCGATGATCAAGAGCGTTCATTATTTGCCATGATTCGCAATACTCATCAGCTACATCCAGAAGGAAACATCGTTGCGTATTCTGATAATTCCGCTGTGATGGCCGGCTGTGAATCAGAGACCTGGGTTCCGCAAGGCGATGATCACCGTTATGAAAAAGAGACGCGTTTAGTACATACCTTAATGAAGGTAGAAACACATAACCATCCGACTGCAATTGCACCATTCCCAGGCGCCTCTACAGGTGCTGGAGGCGAGCTTCGTGATGAAGGTGCGACTGGAGTTGGCGGCCGTCCTAAAGCAGGCTTAACTGGCTTCTCGGTCTCTAATCTGAACATCCCCGGAACTGACCTGCCCTGGGAAAACGAAAAGTATGGCAAACCTGATCGTATAGCGACGCCATTGCAGATCATGATTGACGGTCCATTAGGAGGCGCTGCCTTTAATAATGAATTTGGGCGTCCGATTTTGGGAGGTTACTTCCGTGTATTTGAACAAACCCTTGATGGTGTTCGTCGGGGTTATCACAAACCCATCATGATTGCTGGCGGTATCGGTAGCATTGATTCCATTCATACTTCCAAGAAAGCAATTCAAGCAGGGCACCTATTAGTACAACTCGGTGGTCCCGGTATGCGGATTGGCATGGGTGGCGCTACAGGTAGTTCAGTTGCCACTGGAACGAATACTGCAGATTTAGATTTTGATTCTGTACAACGCGGCAACCCAGAAATGGAGCGTCGTGCGCAAGAAGTTATTAACGCCTGTCGCGCTATGGGCCAAAAGAACCCCATCGTCTCGATTCATGATGTTGGTGCTGGTGGCTTATCAAATGCTTTCCCTGAGCTGGCGGATGGTGCAGGCTTGGGTGCAAAATTTAAATTACGCAGCGTGCCTCTTGAAGAGAGCGGCATGAGCCCTGCGGAGATCTGGTGCAATGAGTCTCAAGAACGCTATGTGTTGGCGATTGAAGCAAAAGATTTAGCGCTTTTTAAATCCCTGTGCGAGCGTGAGCGTTGTCCGTTTGCCGTAGTCGGCGAGGCTATAGCAGAGCGCCAATTACAGCTAAGCGATTCTAAACAGAGTTTGGGTGCTGATGCAGCAATGCCCGTTGATATGCCAATGGAAGTTCTGCTGGGTAAACCTCCACGCATGCATCGTGATGTTAAACGGGTGGCTCAGCAATTTAACGAACTCAATGTCACTGATGCCGATCTTGCTCAGTCGATTGCTTGGGTGCTGCAACAACCTACCGTTGCTAGCAAATCATTCTTAATTACCATTGGTGACAGAACGGTTGGCGGCTTAAATGCCCGCGATCAATTCGTTGGCCCATGGCAAGTACCGGTAGCAGACTGTGCGGTTACTTTGATGGATTACAAAGGTTATCGCGGTGAAGCGATGAGCATGGGAGAAAGAACCCCCGTGGCAGTGATTGATGCTCCTGCAGCTGCCCGGATGGCTGTTGGCGAGGCAATTACCAATCTACTAGCTGCAGATATTCATCGTCTGGAAGACGTTAAATTATCGGCAAACTGGATGGCTGCTTGCGGCACTCCAGGAGAAGATGCCAAGCTGTATGACTCTGTTAAAGCGGTTGGCATGGATTTGTGTCCTGCTTTAGGTATTTCTATTCCGGTTGGTAAAGATTCTTTATCCATGGCAACGTCGTGGCAAGATAAGGGGCAAGATAAAAAAGTGCTTGCCCCTGTTTCCTTAATTATTTCAGCATTTGCATCTGTACAAGATGTCCGCAAAACACTCACTCCGCAGTTAAAGCTTAAAGATCAAGATGGAGTAGTGTTAGACACCGAGTTAATCCTGATTGATCTTGGTCGTGGCCAGAACCGTATGGCTGGCAGTATTCTGACCCAAGTATTGAATCAATCTGGAAAAGTCGCACCAAATTTAGACCATCCAGAAGATCTGAAAAATTTAGCTGCAGCCATCATTGAGCTTCGTAAAGAAAACAAGCTCTTGGCTTATCACGATCGCTCTGATGGTGGATTATTAGCCTGTATCGCTGAAATGGCATTTGCATCTCATTGCGGAGTCTCCATCAATGTTGACATGATTGCAGTTGATGCCGCCCAAGAGCCAGACTATGGTGATGCAAAGAACTGGGCGGAGCAGGTTTCTGGTCGCCGTCATGAGCAAACCATGCGCGCCTTATTTAATGAAGAGCTTGGCGTAGTCATTCAAGTTCGTAGAGTAGATCGAGATGCAGTCTTTGCAGTACTTCGTAAGCTCAATCTAAGCGCATTCAGTCACGTGATTAGCAAACCCAATACCAATGGCCGCATTGAGATCTGGCGTGATGCTAAAAATATCTTCGCAGAGCCTCGTGAAACTCTACAAAAGATGTGGACTAATACCAGCTATCAAATCGCACGCTTACGTGATAATCCAGATTGCGCTGATAGTGAATTTGCTCTCTTAGATAATCCATCTGATGCTGGCATGTCACCCAAACTGACCTTTGACCCTTCAGAAGATATTGCTGCACCCTTTATTCAAAAGAATGTACGCCCTAAAGTGGCGATTTTGCGCGAACAGGGTGTTAACTCTCATGTTGAAATGGCCTATGCCGTTAACTGGGCTGGCTTTGATAGCTATGACGTCCATATGTCCGATCTTTTAAGTGGCAGGGCAAAGCTTGATGACTTTAGGGGCTTGATCGCTTGCGGTGGCTTTAGTTATGGCGATGTGCTTGGTGCTGGCGAAGGTTGGGCAAAAACCATCCTCTTTAATCAACAACTCCGAGATCAGTTCTCAGCATTCTTCAACCGCCAGGATAGTTTTGCTTTAGGTGTTTGTAATGGCTGTCAAATGATGAGCAATCTATCTGGGATTATTCCTGGTGCGCAGGCTTGGCCAAAATTTACGCGTAATCAATCAGAGCAATATGAAGCCCGTTTAGTGATGGCGGAAGTACTTGCTTCACCTTCGATCTTTACGCAAGGCATGGAGGGCAGTCAATTACCAATTGCGATAGCACATGGTGAGGGGTTTGCTAATTTCAGCCAGCAGGGTAATTTAGATCTTTTACAACAACAAGGTTTGGCAACCTTACGCTTTGTTGATCATGGAGGTAAGCCAACTGAAACCTACCCAATGAATCCCAATGGTTCTCCAGGTGGTTTAACTGGTGTAACCACACCTGATGGGCGCTTTACTGTCATGATGCCGCACCCAGAGCGAGTATTTCGTGTTGCGCAGATGAGCTGGTGCCCGCCCGAATGGTTGAATACTCCTGATGGTGCGAGTCCCTGGTTGCGTTTATTCCGTAACGCACGCTGCTGGGCTCAGTAGTTAGTGATACCAAAGCCTCTATGGTGATGGAGCCGGTAACCTTTTCCGAAAGCGGAGGAATACGTTATCTTCATTTTGGCACTGAGTTAATTCAAGGGGCAATGCGTATACGTGACCCCAAAGAAATTTATCTTGAATACAACCAGCAAATGATGGCCTGGCTACTTTTTTTAGAAACCAAGCCCGGTATGCGGGTTGCTCAGCTAGGACTTGGCACTGGAGCTTTAACTAAATTCACGCACCTACATTGCCCTGCTGTGAAATCAACGGTTGTAGAGCTTAATCCTGCTGTAATTGTGTCGGCAAGAACGATGTTCTCGATGCCAGATGATGATCGAAGACTGGAAACGCTTCAGACTGATGCCAAGAAGTTTGTAAATAGTCCTAAATATAAAAATACCTTTGATGCAATCCAGGTGGATTTATACGATGCGATTTGTGATGGCCCATCAGCAAGCTCTCTAGAGTTTTATAAGGGCTGCTACAACATCCTCAAAGAACCCGGCGTTTTGACGGTAAATCTATTTTCACGCCATAAGAGTTTTAAGATCAATCTCAAAAATATCTGCGAAGCCTTTGATAATCGCGTACTTTTATTTCCAGAGTCACATGATTGCAATATAGTGGCTATTGCCTTTAAAGGCCCAAAGCTAGAGGCAGAGTGGAAAGAGGTTTCATCTCGCGCAAAATTGATTAAAGAAAAAACAGACTTGCCAACAAATAAATGGGTATCTGGCATTAGTCAGGAAAATGCTCGTCAAGAATTAAAGTTATCTATATAAGAAAATTGAACAAGAAAAAAGGTGATCAATTGATCACCTTTTCTTTCTCCACACATCAAAAATGTGCCGAAGATTTTCTTTAGATCGTTACAGTATCTGCAACATCACTAAATGACTTGATCTTATCAAAGTTCATATAACGATAGACTTCAGCAGATTTTGCATTGAGTGACTCTACTTGCTCAAGATATTCTTTGGGAGTAGGCAGACGACCTAATAAGGCAGCTACAGAAGCGAGTTCTGCAGATGCCAAATACACACGAGTATCAATACCTAAGCGATTGGGGAAATTACGGGTCGAGGTAGACACCGCTGTAGAGCCCTTCCGCATCTGCGCTTGGTTACCCATACAAAGTGAACATCCTGGCGTTTCCATGCGGGCACCGGTACGACCCAAAATGCCGTAGTAACCCTCTTCAGTGAGAACCATTTGATCCATCTTGGTTGGGGGCGCAATCCATAAGCGCGTAGGAATATCAGTTTTACCTTCTAATACCTTACCAGCAGCACGGAAGTGGCCAATATTAGTCATGCATGAGCCGATAAAGACTTCGTCAATCTTCTCGCCAGCAACTTCAGAGAGGAATTTCACATCATCTGGATCGTTAGGGCAGGCCAAGATGGGCTCTTTGATTTCGTTCATATCGATTTCAATGATTTCTGCGTAATCAGCATTGGCATCAGCTTTGAGTAACTCTGGTTTTGCAATCCAAGCTTCCATCGCTTTGATACGGCGACCTAAAGTGCGCTTGTCTTCGTAACCGTTAGCAATCATCCATTTCATCAAAGTGATATTGGACTGCATGTACTCAATGATCGGCTCTTTATTTAATTGCACAGCGCAACCGCCAGCAGAGCGCTCAGCCGAAGCATCAGATAATTCAAATGCCTGTTCAACTTTAAGATCAGGCAAACCTTCGATTTCTAAAATGCGGCCAGAGAAAATATTTTTCTTACCTTGCTTAGCAACCGTCAATAAACCTTTTTTGATGGCATACAAAGGTATGGCATTAACCAGGTCACGCAATGTAATACCGGGTTGCATCTTACCTTTGAAGCGAATTAATACAGACTCAGGCATATCTAAAGGCATCACGCCAGTAGCTGCTGCAAAAGCAACCAAACCAGAGCCAGCAGGGAATGAAATACCAATTGGGAAGCGGGTATGGCTATCGCCACCTGTGCCGCAGGTATCTGGCAACAACAAACGATTTAACCAACTGTGAATCACGCCATCACCAGGACGTAAGGCAACACCGCCACGATTGGTCATAAATGCTGGCAATTCATGGTGAGTACGAATATCAACTGGTTTTGGATATGCGGAGGTATGGCAAAAGGATTGCATGACCAAGTCAGTAGAGAACCCTAAGCAAGCTAAATCCTTTAATTCATCACGAGTCATAGGACCGGTAGTATCTTGTGATCCAACGGTAGTCATATGTGGCTCACAGTAAGTGCCAGGGCGAACGCCTTGACCCTCTGGTAAGCCACAGGCGCGACCAACCATCTTTTGCGCCAAGCTGAAACCTTTCTTGTTATCAGGAGGGCTTACTGGTACGCGGAATTCAGTAGAGGCTGGTAAGTCAAGGGCTGCGCGTGCTTTAGCGGTTAAACCTCGGCCCACGATCAACGGAATGCGACCCCCAGCTCGTACTTCATCGAATATGACTGGAGACTTCAGAGAGAAAGTAGTAATTTCTTTACCATCTTTCAGTGCCTTGCCTTCGTATGGGCGCAGTTCAATCACATCACCCATATTCATTTGATTGACATCGAGTTCAATAGGTAATGCACCGGCATCTTCCATTGTATTAAAGAAGATTGGAGCGATCTTGCTGCCTAAGCAAACACCGCCGAAGCGTTTATTTGGAACGAAGGGGATATCTTTACCAGTCCACCACAATACCGAGTTGGTAGCTGACTTACGTGAAGAACCAGTACCAACAACGTCACCTACATAAGCTATTTGGTTGCCTTTTTTCTGCAGCTCTGCAATTTGCTTCATCGGACCGCGAACACCGGTCTCATCAGGCTCAATTCCAGTACGTGGATTTTTTAGCATCACGGTTGCATGCAAAGGAATATCTGGACGACTCCATGCGTCGGGGGCGGGAGACAAGTCATCGGTATTCGTTTCACCGGTCACTTTAAATACGGTGAGCTTTAAGGTTTCAGGAACAGCTGGGCGGCTAGTAAACCACTCAGCATCAGCCCAACTATGCATTACAGACTTAGCATTCGCATTACCTTTTTCCGCCAGTTCTTGAACATCATGAAAGTAGTCAAACATCAATAAAGTTTTCTTAAGAGCAGTCGCTGCAGCTGCGCCACACTCGGCATCACTCAAGAGTTCAACTAAAGGCTTGATGTTGTAACCACCAAGCATTGTGCCCAATAGTTCAGTCGCTTTCACACGGGAAATCAATGGAGATTTTTCTGTTCCCTTCGCAACTACATCTAAAAATTCTGCTTTAACTTTTGCAGCCTCGTCAACACCAGCAGGGACGCGATACGTAATCAACTCGATTAACTCGGATTCTTTGCCGGCCGGGGGATTTTTTAGCAATTTAACCAGTTCTGCCGTCTGATCCTTGCTTAGCGGTAGGGCTGGAATACCAAGCGCTGCGCGTTCGGCAAGATGGGCGTTGTAGGCTTCTAACATGGTATTTCCTATGAGGTAAATGTAATTTATAGAAAGGTTATGTGGGAATTCTCTCCCTAATCAGTTCATTATAGTTGCTTATTTAAGTCTTATATAAGAGTTTAAAACCCTTAAATATTGCATTTATTGGGTGAAATTCAGCTCAATCGAGGGTTAACAGTCAGCTTTCACAAAAATTAGATGATTTGCTCATCCTTTAATGCCCAAACGAGTGCAACTACCCATCCAATTAGGGACCAACCCAAAAAGAGGTTCAGTGCAAAAATAGCACCGGCGTTAGCCCTTTTTCGATGAAAAGCGATTGCAAAGGGCAAAAAGTAAAAGAGGGACAAAATAGTAATCAAAATGGCAAAAAGAAGTCGCATGGGCCTATCTCTCCCTAGTCCAAGTTTGTGTTCTACCTAGCAATGGAATACCTATATAAGCCCGTAAATCCAGCTTATTGCCTTGATCCGTTAGATGGATTATGGCCCGATAAATTTCACCATCGTCAGGATCCAATATTTGGCCGCCAGAGTAAGCATCCGAAGTCTTTTTCAATCCGGTCAATATTTCCATGCCAACAACAGACTTGCCTTTGCGGGCATCTGTACATTTTTCACATGTTGGAAGGGCGCTAGGATCTAATAATTTAGCCACGACGCCTGAAAAAAGGCCATTTTTCTCTGAAATCAGGACGATAGCGGCAGGCTGATTTGTCTCATCGTCAAATGTCTTCCAAGATCCCGTAATAGAGTCATTAGTCTGAGATTTTAGATTACTAGCCCCAAAGAGCAGGATGATTGCTATAAATAAGTGGTTTAGAAGACTATTTTTCATGAATTTAGGCAATATTACCTCCTTTGAGTATCTGTAATACCCAGACTCTGTCGTTATAATTACTTTTTCCAACAGAGCTTAAGCGATGACCAAATACGTTTTTGTCACTGGTGGTGTGGTTTCTTCCTTAGGGAAAGGAATTGCAGCTGCCTCGCTTGCCGCGATTCTTGAATCCCGCGGTCTGAAAGTCACCCTCCTAAAATTAGACCCTTACATCAACGTTGACCCGGGCACTATGAGTCCACTTCAGCATGGTGAAGTTTTCGTGACTGAAGATGGCGCTGAAACAGATCTAGATTTGGGTCACTATGAGCGCTTCGTATCAGCGAAGATGCGTAAGAGTAATAACTTCACCACTGGGCAGATTTATGAATCTGTCATTAGTAAAGAACGTCGTGGCGAATACTTAGGTAAGACTGTTCAAGTAATTCCGCATATTACAAATGAAATTCAAGCATTTGTAGAACGGGGAGCCAAAGCCAGCCATGATGGTAATGCAGATATCGCTATTTGTGAGATTGGCGGTACTGTTGGCGACATTGAATCGCTACCTTTTCTTGAGGCAGCAAGACAGATGAGTCTGCGCCTTCCATTACACAGCTGCGCCTTTGTTCACTTGACTCTGGTTCCTTACATTCATAGTGCTGGCGAACTCAAAACTAAGCCAACCCAGCACTCTGTGCAGAAGTTACGCGAGATCGGCATCATGCCAACTGTTTTGTTATGCCGTGCTGATCGTCCAATTCCGGAAGATGAACGCGCTAAGATTTCTCTCTTCTCTAATGTGCGTGAAGAGGCCGTGATTTCTGTTTGGGATGTTGATACGATTTACAAGATTCCAGAAATGCTCCACGCACAAGGCATGGATGATTTAATTTGCCGCGAATTAGAAATTAATGCTAAACCAGCCGATCTTTCTGTATGGGCAAACTTAGTGTATGAAATGGCCAATCCACAGCATGAGGTCACTATTGGCATGGTGGGCAAATATGTTGAGCTAACTGAATCGTATAAATCTCTGATTGAAGCCTTACGCCATGCGGGTATTCATGCGCATACCAAAGTTAATATTAATTACATTGATTCGGAAGTTATTGAAAAAGATGGCATTGATTGCTTGAAAAAATTAGACGCTATCTTGGTTCCCGGCGGCTTTGGTAAGCGCGGTACTGAAGGTAAGATTGCCGCCATTCGTTATGCTCGCGAAAACAATATTCCCTACCTAGGAATTTGCCTGGGGATGCAATTAGCAGTGATTGAGTTTGCGCGCCATGTCGCCAATATCGCCAATGCCAACAGCACTGAATTTGATCCCCAAGCTGAAAATCCAGTAGTTGCTTTAATTACAGAATGGATGGATAGAGAAGGGCGCGTAGAGAAGCGCAGTAATGATTCTGATCTTGGTGGCACCATGCGCCTAGGTTCACAACGCTGCCCAGTCAAAGCTGGAACTTTAGCGCATCGTATTTATGGCGCAGAGGTGAATGAGCGTCATCGCCATCGTTATGAAGTCAACAATATTTATGTTCCAAAACTCGAGAAGTCTGGTTTGATTATTTCTGCCAGAACGCCAAATGAGTCTTTGCCTGAGATGATGGAATTACCGGAGTCAATGCACCCTTGGTTTTTTGGCGTGCAGTTCCATCCAGAGTTCACCTCTACACCTCGAGATGGCCACCCTTTGTTCTCAGCATTTATTGGCGCAGCATTGATTCATCACAATGCTGAGTTAAAACAAGTTGCTTAAGAGAAAGTTATGAGCTCATTTCAACTATGTGGTTTTAATGTCGGTCTAGACCAGCGCTTCTTCTTAATTGCTGGCACTTGCGTTATTGAATCTGAGCAATCAGCAATTGATGTTGCTGGCCAATTAAAAGAAATTACGAGTGCCTTAAAGATTCCATTTATCTACAAATCTTCATTTGATAAAGCAAATCGCTCTTCTGGAAATTCATTCCGTGGTTTGGGAATGGAGAAGGGTCTAGAGATATTGGCTAAAGTTAAAAAACAAGTCGGCGTCCCAATTTTGACTGATGTCCATGACATTAGTGAGATCGAGGCAGTATCTGAGGTGGTTGATGTGATTCAAACCCCCGCTTTTTTATGTAGGCAAACAGATTTTATTAGAGCGTGTGCTCAAAGTGGCAAGCCCGTGAATTTCAAGAAAGGGCAATTCCTTTCGCCTCATGAGATGCTTAATGTTATTGAGAAGGCTCGAGCGGCTGCTAAAGAAGTCAATCTTCCAGATCAATTTATGGTCTGTGAGCGCGGTGCTTCATTTGGCTATAACAACCTGGTTTCCGATATGCGTAGCCTGGCTATCTTGCGCGAAGCAAATGCGCCAGTCGTTTTTGATGCAACCCATTCGGTGCAACTACCTGGCGGCCAAGGCATAGCTAGTGGTGGTCAACGGGAGTTTGTGCCAGTATTGGCTCGTGCGGCAGTTGCAGTCGGTATCAGCGGCCTTTTCATGGAAACGCATCCAGATCCATCTAAGGCGCTATCTGATGGGCCTAATGCAGTGCCACTGCATCGGATGAAAGAGTTATTGGAGTCGCTCGTTGCCATTGATTCGGTCGTGAAAGCTAGCGGTCCATTTTTAGAAAATAGCTTTAAATAAATTTACAGAGAATATATTAAGCCCCATTTCGTATTGTTTTAAGGAGAAGGTGCATGAGCGCCATTGTTGACATCATCGGTAGAGAAATTTTAGATTCACGCGGTAACCCAACGGTAGAGTGTGATGTATTGCTTGAGTCAGGCGTTATGGGACGTGCGGCAGTGCCCTCTGGCGCTTCTACGGGCTCACGTGAGGCGATTGAGCTACGTGATGGCGATAAGGCTCGCTATTTAGGCAAGGGTGTTCTCAATGCAGTTCAAAACATTAATGTTGAGATTGCAGAAACTATTCTTGGTTTGGATGCCACAGAGCAGGCTTTTTTAGACCGTACCTTAATCGAATTGGACGGTACGCATAATAAGGCTCGCCTAGGTGCGAATGCGACCTTAGCCGTTTCTATGGCGGTTGCCAGAGCAGCTGCCGAAGAAGCTGGCTTACCTTTGTATCGTTACTTTGGAGGTTCAGGCGGCATGCAGTTGCCTGTGCCCATGATGAATATCGTCAATGGTGGCGCACATGCCAACAACAGCTTAGATATCCAAGAATTTATGGTGATGCCAGTTGGGGCAGAAAATTTCCGCGATGCCTTGCGTTGTGGTGCTGAAATCTTCCACGAACTTAAAAAGATCCTTGGAGCTCAAGGTATGCCTACAACAGTTGGTGACGAAGGTGGCTTTGCGCCGAACTTCAAGAGTAATCAAGAGTGCTTGCAAACCATTATGAAGGCGATTGAAGGTGCTGGCTACCAAGCCGGTGAAGATGTGCTTTTGGCGCTAGACTGTGCAGCGAGTGAGTTCTATAAAGATGGTAAATATCACCTTTCAGGCGAAGGTTTGCAGCTCACTTCGAGCGAGTTCTCCGATTACCTAGGAAATTTAGCCGATCAATTTCCAATCGTATCGATTGAGGATGGCATGCATGAGAGTGATTGGGATGGTTGGGCTGATATTACCAAAAAACTTGGCAAGAAGATTCAATTGGTTGGTGACGATTTATTTGTAACCAATACTCGTATTCTCAAGGAAGGTATCGAGAAGGGGGTTGCTAACTCTATCTTGATCAAGATTAACCAGATTGGCACTTTGACAGAAACTTTTGCTGCAATCGAGATGGCAAAACGTGCCAACTACACTGCAGTGATTTCTCATCGTTCCGGTGAAACTGAAGATAGCACTATTGCTGATATCGCTGTTGGTACGAATGCTGGTCAAATTAAGACAGGCTCTTTATCGCGCTCTGATCGGATTGCTAAATACAACCAGTTATTACGCATTGAAGAAGATTTAGGTGATGTTGCAACTTATCCAGGTAAATCCGTTTTCTACAACTTAAAGCGTTAAAGCTCAAATAGTCTATTTGTTATGCGGATAGTCATCTACTCTATGCTGTTATTGCTTATAGCAATCCAGTACCCACTTTGGCTGGGAAAGGGTGGATGGCTTAAGGTTTATGAAATAGAAAAACAGGTTGAACTACAGGAGGCTAAAAATAGTCTTTTAGCTCTTCGTAATGCGAAGTTAGCTGGTGATGTTAAAGATTTGAAAGATGGTACGCGTGCGATTGAGGAACGCGCTAGGGCTGAGCATGGCTTAATCAAAGAAGGTGAGTTTTTTGTGCAGATCTTACCAATTGATAAAGCTAGTGCAGCGCCTGCAGTTGACGGACTCAAGTCACCAACTACTAAACAATAAAGACTAGTGCCCGCTAGATGGCGGCCTAGTAGCATCACTCAGTAAATCTGTTTTAAAGACTTGCAAACAGTCTACTGCATCGAATCGATAAGGCTTGGCACAAAACTCACAGATAGTCTCGACTGCACCTTGTTCAGCCAGTATTCCCTGCACCTCTTCTTCGCCAAGCATTCGTAGTACATCTGCAACTTTATTGCGCGAACAGCGACAAGAAAAACGGATCTGGCGTGGCGGAAAACTGCGCACGCCATTCTCTGTAGACTCTTCTAGAAATAATCGCCTCAAAATAGTTTCAGGAGCAAGAGTGAGAAGCTCTTCATTGGTGATGGTTTCACCTAGGGTCTGGATGCGAATCCATCCTTCGGCTGCATTTTGCGAATCAAGGTGAGCATGACCACCTGAGTCAGGCATACGTTGCAATAAGAGGCCGCCGATATGAGTATCGTTTGAGGCTAACCAGATTCGAGTTTCTAATTGCTCCGACTTTTGCATATAAAGGCCAATAGCTTCTGCAGCGCTAGATACTGGTTTGATAACACCGCTATGCTGCTCTTGGAGAGCAACAATTCCTTGATAGGGTGGCTGACCCGGCTCACGGTCTGATGGGTCTAGTGTGATGACGAGCCTGCCAGAGTTGCTAGCATCTAATAGTTCACCCAGGCTAGCATTAGGCGCAATTTCTGATGGATCTACAGAAAGCTTAACAGTGGCTCTCATGGATAAATCAGACTTACATTCAACCACTATAAGCTGGATTGGGCCTTTACTTTGAGCCTGAATGATCAAGGTACCATCAAACTTTAGACTGGCACTTAGAAGGGTAGCGGCGCCAACAAAATCTCCCAGGATACGTCGCACTGCCGGAGGGTCGTCACGGCGCTCTAAAACAGCCTGCCAAGCAGTGCTAATGGAAACAATTTCCCCTCGTACAGGAGCTCCATCACAGACAAATACCAGTAATTCATTCATAGAGCAAAGTATCCACGTTTTTGAATTTATCCGCCAATTACTCTGACCTGAGATAATGCCGATTATGCATATTCGTACACGTTTCGCCCCAAGCCCTACGGGCTTTATTCATCTAGGCAATTTACGCAGCGCCCTCTACCCATGGGCATTTGCACGCCACAATAAAGGCGACTTCATCCTGCGCATTGAAGATACTGATCTTGAGCGCTCTACCCAAGAAGCGGTAGATGTCATTATTGAAGGCATGGCTTGGTTAGGGCTTGATTTAGATGAAGGTCCAATCTACCAAATGCAGCGCATTGATCGCTATCGTGAAGTGGTCAAACAGATGTTGGATGCTGGGCTTGCATACCCTTGTTATATGAGCGAAGAAGAATTGAATAAGCTTCGTGATCAGCAAATGGCCAATAAAGAGAAGCCGCGTTATAACGGCTTGTGGAGACCTGAACCAGGTAAAACATTGCCGGCAATTCCGGATGATATTGAGCCAGTAATTCGCTTTAAAAATCCCATTGGTGGGTCAGTTATCTGGGAAGACGCCGTTAAAGGGAAGATTGAGATTAGCAACGATGAGCTGGATGATCTTGTCATTGCTCGCCCAGACGGCACACCAACCTATAACTTTTGCGTTGTAGTAGATGATTTGGATATGAATATCACCCACGTCATTCGTGGCGATGATCATGTTAATAACACTCCCCGTCAAATTAATATCATGCGGGCTCTCGGTGGTAATCCACCTATCTATGCGCATCTACCTACGGTCCTTAATGACTCTGGCGAGAAGATGAGTAAACGTAATGGTGCGATGAGCGTGCGTGATTATCAAAAAGCAGGCTACCTTCCTGAAGCAATCTTGAACTACTTGGCTCGCTTAGGGTGGTCGCATGGCGATGCTGAAGTATTTACAAAAGAGCAGTTTGTAAACTGGTTTGATTTAGAAAGCCTAGGTCGCTCACCAGCCCAACATAATCCAGAAAAATTGCTTTGGTTAAATCATCAATACATTCAGAATATAGATCCTCTGAAATTAGCAGAGATGACTAAACCCTTCGCGCATCAACTTGGTATTGACACGGAAAATGGCCCAGACTTTACTCAAGTGGTAGGTCTATTAAAAGATCGTGCTAATACTTTGATTGAAATTGCAGAAGGGGCTAAGTTATTTTATTTACCAGCACCTGATCACAAGCTAGAGCAGATAGCTGCCAATATCCCAATATCTATTGTTCCCGCATTAAAAGATTTGATTGAGGCGCTTAGGAGTTCAGATGCAACAAAAGAGGCTTATGCTGCCGTATTTAAAGAAGTCTTAGCAAAGCATCAACTCAAAATGCCTGCTCTAGCGATGCCTGTTCGTTATGCATTATTTGCTACAACTCAGACTCCAGCGATCGATTCTGTGTTGGTGGTATTGGGCCGGGATGAGGTACTGAAAAGGCTCTCCAAGGTAGTCCAGTAGGCAATTTGCGCACATGCACAAAAATAGGCTAAAATCTTGGATTGTTTTGAGTGTTTTGCAGGTTTATTGTGGGATTTCGGGGGTATAGCTCAGCTGGGAGAGCGCTTGCATGGCATGCAAGAGGTCAGCGGT
>JBAXVK010000110.1:0-1912 GCA_037129175.1 Polynucleobacter sp.
AGGCCACTCTTTGGTTTTCAAAACCAAAGAGTATTTGGAACAACCATCTAACACTTCGTTGCTCCAAAGTGCTTTTGGGTGAGTAAGCGTTATCGACCTATAGCAGCCCATTAAACCTAACAAAACCACACTTAACACTACAAGCTAGCTCTTGTTATTTCTAAATAGCTTTCTTATAAGCCAATCGTATACGTGAGGAACACTGAAGTGGTTGATACCCCTTGATAAGGCTCTTGTCTATAAATACCTGATAAGCCAATCTGTTGATTCTTCTCTACTAGATAGGTAGCTCCTATAGATGCGGTCGGTCTGGTTTTTACGGGATTAGCATTAAAGTTCACTGGGGTTAGTCCAGTAATACCTGTCGCATAATAAGTGCCATTACTTGTATTGGTATCACTCTCTACTCCAGCACTGGCAAAGAGTATCGTCTTTGCATTAAGCAAGTGACGAGCGCCTAATCCTGCTAATGCGGTAGTGGCATTGGTGTTCAGTGCAGAGTACGTAAGTGGTGCAGTCACAGTGCTTGAGGCACCTTCTGTGTAGCCACCCATATTATTTTGGGTATAACGCATACCAAGATAAGGTGACACCATTGTGTTCTCGGTAACCCCAAAGCCATACTTAGCAGTCAATTGCGCACCTTGACTATTTAAAGTAGAAGAACCAGAGCCTGGTTCAGAATCACCAACTACCTGCCTTGTAATGGTAGTGTTCTTTTGTCCATATGCTGCAGATACTTTAACTTCAGCGCCAATTCCGTCAGGATGTTGGCTCCACACTCCAAAGAGTCCAACTAAAGGAGTGCTATTACCTAAAGTGACTGTACTGCCCGCATTTTTCACGGAGAGATTTTGGTCAGCGTATGCACCGATACGAGAGTTGTTCTTATCTACGCGGTAAGAGGCAATTAAGAGTCCGCTAGTGTTGTTTAAGCCATTAGCTGCTTGTAAAGCTGTATTACGACCACCAGCAGAAACGCACACGCCATTAGCACCAAAGAGAGCACAGTCATAAGAAAAACTATTAGTAAGTACTGTATTTTGCAACGTATAGATGGGTTGTAATGCGCTAGCAGTATTGACTATGGATTGTTGGGTATCTGCAGTAGAGGCAGGGAAGCAATTGCCGTAGCATAAGTCCAGCCAGCCAGCATTAGTAGCATTTTGAAGAATTGAGTATCTATAACTAGTTCCACCAAGGGTTTGGGTATAAGTTTGATTTGAGAAACCACTGATAGCACCGCTTCTTAGGATGCCTTGGTATAGATTATTGGCGACTAAAGTTGAGCTAGGGAGTAGAGTAAAGCCGTATCCACCTGAAAAACTAGTATTACCTGAAACATTTAAAATACCATAGCTAATGGGGCTATTTACACCCAATGCATATGTTCCAGATTGGGAATAGTTACCAGTTAGGGTTTGGGTCACCCCTGCTGCAATCGTGAGCGTTCCCGCATTGCTTAGTAAACGGCCTGTGCCCGATACCGTTATAGGGTTAGCTAAGGTCAAATTTCCACCCGATTGAATATTAAAACTACCCACATCGATATCGCCTGAGCTGGCTAAGGAGCCACTTAAATTAACCGCACTGCTTGTGCCACCTGAAATGGAACCGTTCACTATGTTTGATAAGCCATTTAGGTTAAGGGTATTGTTTCCAAGAATCACATTACCATTAATAACGCCTGTGTTATTAATTACAAAAGGACTAGCAGTATTAGCGAGATTAAAAGCATTAGTTCCGGTAATAGTTCCACTATTACTAATCTGGCCAATAATGACACCGTTATTCGCTACTTGAATCCCTGATAAAGCACCAATGATTTGTCCAGAGTTATTAATGCTGCCACTAATCGTTCCTGCCAACGTTCCACTGCCAACCTGAATAGCGGAGCCAGACAATGCACTAA
>JBAXVK010000111.1:0-1886 GCA_037129175.1 Polynucleobacter sp.
GCCCCAGAGCATGCTCACCAGCACGAGCCCAGATCCATACCGAAGCCGCATTGCTCACCCCCTGTTGCGTCGAACGCCCAGTGTCGGCACTGAGACAAGTGTAGCAGATAGCATAAATTTTGCTGGCTCGGAGCAGAGACAAAAGTCGGGAGTGTGTTATTTCTCGAAGCTGGTGATGACTGGCAACGAGCGATGCAACCAGAAAGAAAACCGGGTCTTCGCGCATTCGAGTGGGTCATTCTGTGGTCCGATCCTGCGTGATCGCCTTGCCTGATGCGGCATTCCTGACGTTCTCCCCCGCTTGAAACTGGTGCAGGTTCTGGCGCAGAGTCACTGCATGCACAACCCCACATCACTCCGTGCCCTCTTCTCGCTGCCGGGCTTCGTGGCAGCCTCCCGGCTCCTCGGCGTCTTCGGGGACCGCTATGCCAGGGTGCTGGTATTACGGCGCCGAAAAAAACGGCCCGCTGTTCGCAGTGTGGACACCGGTGCCGCGGTCGCTACGACCAACGCACCTGTCGTGCCCGAGACCTCTCGGCTGGCGGGTTCCGTATGTACGTCCAGTTCGAGCGCTGGCGCGTCCACTGCCCGCGGTGCCGCGGCGTGTACGTAGAGCGCCTCGACTGGCTGGCCAAGAACCCGCGTTTCACTCAGCGCTTCGCGATGCACGTGGGCGCACTCTGCCGCGAGATGACCAACACGGCGGTGGCCGAGGCGGAGCGCCTCCACGACAGCACGGTCAAAGACCTCGACACGATCTACCTGCAGCGGCAGGTCGCCCGTGCCGGTCTGCCCGCGCCGCGAGCGATCGGTGTGGATGAGATCGCCATCCGGAAGGGACACGACTACCGCATCGTCGTCAGCGACCTCGACCGCCGGCGGCCGATCTGGGTCGGCGGTAAGGGCCGCACCGAAGCGGACATGGACCTCTTTTTCGCCGCGCTGGGCGCAAAAAAGACGGCACGCATTCAGCTCGCCGCGATGGACATGTGGAAGCCCTTTCGCGCCTCGCTCAGACGCCATGCACCCCAGGCGCGCGTGATCTTCGACAAGTTCCACATCATGCGCCACCTCGGCGACGCGCTCGACGAGGTCCGCCGTCGTGAGTACCGCCGCCTCGCCGCCAAGGACCGTGCCTTCATCAAGGGACAGCGCTACACCCTGCTCTCCCACCGCGAAAATCTCTCCCTCGACGGCCGTCGTTCTCTTGCCAAGTTGCTTAAAGCCAACAAGCGGCTGAACACCGCCTATCTGCTCAAAGAGTCCTGTGGCCAACTTTGGGACTACCAGACCGAGGGCGGAGCCCGCGCCTTCTTCGAGCGGTGGACACAGAGCCTCAAGTGGCAGCGGCTCACGTCCTACGAGAAGTTCGCAGCGATGATCAACCGCCACTGGGACGGCATCGCCTCGTACTGTCACCCGGAAAACAAGGTCAGTCTCGGCCTCGTGGAGGGGCTCAACAACAAGATCCGCGTCCTCCAGCGACGGGCCTACGGCTACCGTGATGAGGACTACCTCAAACTCAAGATCGTCGCCGCCTTCCTACCTTCGTTAACGCGGAGAGAGGGAAAAAACCCACTGTGATCCGAGAAGACCCCTTTTTTATATGTAACCCTGACAGAGAAAGGCCAAAAAGTTAAAGGTCTTAATCACGGCCTGGACCGGAAAATAATCTGTGTGTTCGTTGTCGTGGGAAAAAGCTTGGGCGAGGATGCATTTTACATATTTCGACTCGGGTGGCTGCAAGACTATTTCCACAACACCTTTAAAGGAAGGCAATCGCCCAAGAATATTGATTCTTTTCACTGTGCAGTTTGGAAGCGCGATCTTGAACAGCACCTGGGCAAATGGGGAATAATTGAGCGCAAGTTCAAGCTATAACTCTC
>JBAXVK010000112.1:0-1885 GCA_037129175.1 Polynucleobacter sp.
GCTTTAGCTGCCAGATCGGCGGCGGGCCGATCGACTGGATGATGAAATCCAAGGGCGTCTCCTTCCGTCATGCGGTAGAGCTCTTGCGCGAGGGGGAGATCGATCTGCCGGCTGCGAAGCACGGGACGGTGCGCGCGCTGGCCGCACCGGTCCGCTTCGATGCGGATGATGCGGCGCTCCTCGCCGAAACGATCGGCTATTACCACGAGCGGCTGAAGCAGAGTCCGGAGGCGTTGGCGTACCTTGCCAAACGCGGCATCCACGATGCGGCGTTGATCGAGCGCTTCCAACTCGGCTTTGCCGACCGGACGTTGGGGCTACGGTTGCCGGAGAAGAACCGCAAGGCCGGCGGCGAGATCCGCGGCCGCCTGCAGAAGCTCGGTCTGTACCGTGAGTCCGGCCATGAGCACTTCAATGGCTCCATCGTGATCCCGATCATCACGCCCTCGGGTGAAATCACCGAGGTCTACGGCCGCAAGATCACGGAAGGGTTGCGTCCGGGCACGCCGAACCACCTGTATCTGCCCGGTCCGCATCGCGGGGTGTGGAATGAATCCGCGCTCGCCGAACACAAAGAAATCATCCTCTGCGAAGCGCTGATCGATGCCCTGACGTTCTGGTGCGCGGGGTATCGGAACGTCACAGCGAGCTACGGCATCGAGGGCTTCACCGCGGACCACTTAGCCGCGTTCCAGAAACACGGTACCGAGCGAATCCTGATCGCGTATGACCGCGACGAGGCCGGCGATCGTGCGGCCGAGAAGCTGGCGGCACAGCTGAATGCTGCAGGCCTCGACTGCTACCGGATCTTGTTCCCGAAGGGCATGGATGCGAACGAGTACGCGCTGAAAGTACAGCCGGCGGCGAAGTCGCTCGGGATCGCAATCCGCAAGGCGCAGTGGCTGGGCAAGGGTGAACCGAAACCCATCGCCACGGCGGTGGCCGAGCCAGCCATCGCCATCGAACCAGCGGCTAAGGAAGAAATACCAGCACCGGTGGCTGTACCCCTCACGCCGGTCGAGGTGCGAGAAACCTTGCTGCCCACCCTGTCGGCCTCACCGCTGCCGGCGACGGCGGCGTCGGAGATCGAAGCTCAGGTGCAGGGTGAAGAGATCGTGATCCCCTTGGGCGATCGGCGCTATCGAGTCCGGGGCCTCGCGAAGAACCTTGCCTTCGATGTGCTGCTGAAGGTCAACGTGCTGGTGGCGCGAAGCGATGCGTTCCATGTCGATACGCTCGATCTCTACAGCGTGCGTGCGCGCACCGCGTTCATCACGCAAGCGGCCGTGGAGCTGAAACTCAAGGACGAGGTGATCCGTCATGACCTCGGCCAGGTGCTCAGGCAACTGGAGGCCGTGCAGGAGCAGACCATCGCGAACACACTACAGCCCAAGGACCCGACACCCACCATACTGGCCGAGGAGCAGCAGGAAGCGCTCGCGCTGCTCAAAGATCCGCAGCTGCTCGATCGGATCCTCGTGGATTTTACCCGCTGCGGCGTGGTGGGCGAAGAGAGCAACAAACTGATCGCTTATTTAGCCGCCACGTCCCGCAAGCTCGATGCGCCGCTCGCGGTGATGGTGCAATCCAGCTCCGCCGCCGGCAAATCGAGCCTGATGGAAGCAGTGCTTAGCTTCATGCCGACCGAGGACAAGGTGCAGTACTCGGCGATGACGGGGCAGAGCCTGTTTTACATGGGATCGATGAACCTCAAGCACAAGATCCTGGCGCTGGCCGAGGAAGCCGGCGCCGCGCGCGCCAGTTATGCATTAAAGCTCCTGCAAAGCGAGGGCGTGCTGTCGATCGCCTCGACCGGCAAGGACCCGGAGACCGGGAAGCTCGTGACGCACGAGTACCGGGTGGAAGGCCCGGTGATGATCTTCTC
>JBAXVK010000113.1:0-1862 GCA_037129175.1 Polynucleobacter sp.
CCGGAGTACTGTCAACTTCGTTACGAACGGAGACCCCTACGCTATGGACCCGATCCACCACCTCGACCGGCTTCCCATGGCGATCTCCGACGACGAACGCGCCTTTTTTGCCCGCCTTGGCGCCCGCCTCGCAGAACTGCGCCGCGCCCAGGACATCACCCAGGTGCAGCTCGCCGAGACCCTGGGCGTCTCCCAGCAGACCATCAACTCCTACGAGGTCGGCCGGCGGCGGGTCCCGGTGTCGGCGCTGCCCACCCTCGCGCGCACCCTCGGCGTGAGCCTGGAAGCCTTGATCGGCGAGAAGGCGCCGCCCGCCAAACGCGGGCCGACGCCGAAGTTTCAGCAGCAGCTCGAACGCCTGGGCCGCTTGCCTCAGGCCAAGCAGCGCGTGGTCATGCAGATGCTCGAAGGCGTGCTCATGCAGGCCAGTCGCGGCTAAGGAGGCGATCCATGGAACACCTGATTCAGTTGCACATCGAGAAGCTGCCCGAAGGCCTCTATCTCGCCACCAGCGACGATGTGCAGGGACTGATCGCCCAGGGAAGGACGATTCAGGAGACCATCGAGATCGCACGCGACGTCGCCAAGAAGCTGATCGAGGCGCAGACCGGCGCCTCACTGCCCACCATCGCCGAGTCCTTCGACTACCCGGTGATCGTCGCCACCTGATGGGACGGCTTGCCGGTTTTCGCTACCGCGACATCACCCGGCGATTGAAGGCGCTCGGGATGGAGTTTCATCGTCAGGCCGCCGGCAGCCATGAGATCTGGTATCACCCGGGCACGGGCCGGTTCACCACCATCCCCAACCACCCCGGCGACATGCCCGAGGGCACGCTGCGCGCCATCCTCAAGCAGGCCGGCATCGAACCGGAAGTGTTCTTGCAGAAGAAATGAACCGGCACCACTGACGGTTATTTGAATCGCAGCACCAAGCCATCAATCAGCAGAAAGAATCCTAGAGCCATACCGAGTACGATCCCAAACCCGAAATAAATCAACGCGACATCTGCTGCGATCCCAAATAATGCCAGCGCTAGAGCCCATGCCGATGGGCTTCGTCGACGCAGCAATGCTGAACCGCAACGGAAAACATGGAATTCCGTTGCATATGCCGCTAGAAAACACAGGACAAGAATTCCAGCAGTCGAGAATCCACGTTTCCACGCGATAAGCGCGAATAGCAGGACGACACCTGCTGCAATTCGAAGTGACTGCGCACTGCGCAAACTACTCAGCGACATTGCTGCTGCCCGTTGACGATCGTGCAAGTCACTTGGGCAGCCGACGACCCTGCTCCAGCACCAATCGCACCCGCTCGAACAGCGGCATTCTCTGTGTGCTCGCGCTCCGCCGCTCTGGCCTCTTGTGCAGCTGCCTGGCGGCCAGGGCGCTCTGAACCTCGCGCAACGCGCTCCGCTCGATTCGCATTTCGCTCTAGAATCTGACCCTCCGCCGATCTGCGTGCAGCAGCACCCGCTCTTGCCCCCGCAGCTTCTCCGAGAGTTGCGCCGGCCACTACATCTATGGCCAGATCGCTCGCAGATACGTTTCCGTTCTTAGCTGCTTGAGATCCAGCACTCACGGTGCCATCAGCGACGCGATTCGCAATGAACTTGGCAGCCGCACCAAGTTCGGTGGCGCGACCAATAAACTTCGCGGCCCCAACGCCGGTCGCGCCTGCAACGCCAGCTACCAATAAGTCCTTTCCGCTATAACCATCGGTCCTGATGCCTGCCCCGATCTCGGCAGTCTCGACCACAAATTCGAATCCGACACCGATCAATGCTCCCAGGCATTCGGGACAGTTTCCACTGGGATCTGTCTTGTCCAACGGATCATTGCCGACATATGTGTAAACAG
>JBAXVK010000114.1:0-1855 GCA_037129175.1 Polynucleobacter sp.
ATGGTGAAATTTAAATCTGGCAAAAGATCGCTATCACGCAAATGAGTCCAATTAACCAAACAATCGATCGGGTAGTAGGCCAATTGGCAAGGTAGCAAATCAAGAAGGCGATGCGCGCGGCCACAAAACCTAGCGCTAATAGATCAATTCTAGTTTGAGGCGCATTGTTGATGCTAGCGATAATGACTGCTGCAAAAAAGAGTGGTAGGGATTCAAAAAGGTTAGCTTGCGCAGCATTAGCTCGTGCTCTAAAGCCGGTTTGCTTAGCTAGCCACTGTCTTGGCATGCTGTTGTCGTAATTCTCAAAGCCTTTTTTAGCAATGCCCGCAGCAACGTATGGAAATATTCCCATGAAAAGAAGGCAAGCGTAAGCAATCGTCATGATCTTTATTTGGCTTTCTGTGGATCTTTTTTAGAGCCAATGCGGCTCTCAGTGCCATTCATTAAATTACGAATATTGCTGCGGTGACGCCAAATCAGAAGTAGACAAACTGCGAGAAGCGCAATACCCATGGGCTGAAAGCCAAACAAAAAAACAAAATAGAGAGGCCCAAAGATCGCTGCTGCTATCGCTGCCAAGGATGAGTAGCGTAAAAATACAGCCACGATGATCCATGTACTGAGTGTAGCTATTCCTAAAATAAGATTGACACCAAACAGAATTCCGCAAGCCGTTGCCACACCTTTGCCACCTTTAAACCCATGAAAGATGGGAAAGAGGTGCCCTAGAAATACGGCTATCACAACGCCACATAAGACCCAAGAGCTGAGCGTTGAAGTTAAAGATTGGTCGCCCAAGATGATGCGTGCCAACATCACTGCAAAGTAACCCTTGAGTGCATCACCAATGAATGTCAGCGCTGCTGCTAATTTATTACCCGTGCGCAGCACATTGGTTGCACCGGGATTACCAGAACCATAGGTATGGGGGTCAGGTAAGCGCATGCATTTACTCACTACCACTGCAAATGAGATAGAGCCGATGAGGTAGGCAATGGGAATAAGCAATATGTCTGGATCAAACGTCATAGCGCTATCTTAAACACTTATTGAAAGAGAGATTTTTGTTTTATGAGCCACGAGGGTGATGCTGTTGGTGAATCGATTTGAGACGTTCCCTAGCCACATGGGTGTAGATCTGGGTAGTCGAGATATCTGCGTGCCCTAAGAGCAGCTGTACTACCCTTAAATCAGCTCCATGATTGAGCAAATGGGTTGCAAAAGCATGGCGCAATGTATGGGGGGATAAAGCAACTGGGATATTGGCTAATGTGGCATAACGCTTAATCAAAGCCCAAAATGCCTGGCGAGTTAAACCCGTACCGGTGTGGCGCCCGACAAAAACAGCATCGGTGGTTTTTCCTTCAAGCAGTGGAGTTCTGGCATCTGCAAGGTATCTTCTGAGCCACTGCCCTGCCTCACCACCAAATGGTACGAGACGCTCCTTACCACCTTTACCGTTGACCACGCGCACGATGCCCTCATTTAATCCAAGTGCTACGGTTTTAAGAGAAACGATTTCAGAAACACGCAGGCCACTGGCATACATCAGCTCTAGCATGGTGCGATCACGCAGCCCTAATGGCGTTTCAACATCGGGAGCATTGAGTAATGCCGTGACTTGATCCTCACTCAAAGTTTTCGGAAAACGCAGCGCCTGCTTGGCAGCACGTAGACCAATACAAGGATCATTCTTCACTAAATTGATTCGTAGAGCATGACGATAAAAACGTTTAAAGACAGTTAAGCGGCGATTGGCAGTAGTAGCCTTGTCAGCACGGTGAGAGGCAATATAGGCTGTGAGATCTTTTTCTGTCACGGCATATAAATCCAATTGATGATTCTTAAAGAGCCA
>JBAXVK010000115.1:0-1821 GCA_037129175.1 Polynucleobacter sp.
TTTATTTCTCAATTTTTGCCAAGCAAATTCTCAGAAAAAAATACTCAAAAAACAGCCCTCATTTTTCCAGAATTTTTGACACACTCTTTTACCGAAACATGTTCAAAAATTAGTACTACTTTTTCACAAATTCTGAGTGCGATTTTTTCCACTCTTTTCTCAGTTTCAATTTCCATTTTTGAGATCTGCAAAAAACAGATTTTTTCTATCGCTGATAAATTTTTCTCCAGTAAACTTTCTACTAGACATCTAACTACTTTTTTAGCAGCTTCAATTTTTACTTTTGCACTTGTTCCAGCGCATGCTCAAAAAGTAAATCCGGCTGCATTGCCAACTGGTGGAAAAGTGATCGCCGGTGCTGCAAAAATTACGCAATCTGGGTTGGTGATGAACATTAACCAGACTTCGCAAAAAGCGGTTGTTAATTGGGATAGTTTTAATGTGGGCTCACAAGCTACTGTGAACTTCAATCAGCCCAATGCAAACTCGGTGACATTGAACCAAGTTACTGGAGCAACTCGTTCGGTAATCAATGGCGCTATTAATGCTAACGGCACTGTGATTTTGCAAAATCCAAATGGCGTATCTTTTGGCAAGGGTGCTGAGGTTAATGCTGGAGCAGTCGTTGCTAGTACCATGCAAATTAATGCCCAAGATTTTATGGATGGCAAAAATACTTATACCGGCAACGGTACTGGCAAGATTGTTAATAAGGGCAAAATTACTGCCACTGGTGCAGATGGCTATATCGCTCTCTTAGCACCTGAGGTTCAAAATCAGGGTTACCTCATCGCAGTTAAGGGCGGTGCGAACAGCACGATCGCCATTGCTTCTGGTAAGACTGTGAGCCTATCTTTCAGTGGCAACCAGTTAATCTCCGTTTCTGTGGATGAAGGCGTCTATAACGCTTTGGTCAGCAATAAGCGTGTTGTTGAGGTTAACGGTGGTTACATCGTTATTGCTGCAGGTGCAGCAAATCAATTGATGGCCTCCACGATTAAAAACACTGGTCGCATTTCTGCTTCTGCGATGGTTGACAACGGCGGCGTGATTGAGTTGGTTGCTTCTAAGGTGACTCAAGCTGGAACAGTTTCTGCTAACGGTGGTGTCCAGGTTGCTGATAATTCTGTCCCAGCTAGCCAAGCCACCCCAGTTGCTCCAGTAGTAACGAATTCTGCTGCTAACGGTGGTCAGGTGAACATTGTTGGCAATAGCATCACTTTAGGTGCTAATTCCAAAACGACCGCTTTTGGTGCAGCCAACGGTGGCCAAGTAAATGTCGGTACCTCAGGCGTGACTTCAACCCTGAATGCTGACGGTAGCCGTTCAAATGTTGCAGCTGCAAACTTAGCCCAAACTGTTGAAGTTGGTCAGGGTGCAGTAGTTGATACCTCTTCTATTAATCGTGGTAACGGTGGCCAAATCCGTATTTGGTCTTCAATTCAGACCACTATTGCTGGCGCCTTGAAGTCAGTCGGCGGTATTTTGGGCGGCAATGGCGGGGTGATCGATACCAGTTCTACTGGTCTAGTGAGCATTTTGCAATCTGCCTCAATCAATGTTTCAGCGACTTTAGGTAAAGTGGGCAGCTGGTTTATCGATGTCAATTCGATCAATATCGATTCTGGCGCTGCTGCTGTGGTATCGAATACCTTGGCTAATGGCAACGTTTTCTTGAACTCGAAGCAAAACTTGACCGTGGCTAGCAATGTAGTTATTGCACCAAATTCAAGCAATGCAACCATTCTGTCACTGACTTCAGCTGGAATCTTGACCAATAATGGCGCAATAAATGCTACCCAAAATGGTGCATTGTTACTC
>JBAXVK010000116.1:0-1810 GCA_037129175.1 Polynucleobacter sp.
CCCAAGACGAGCAGACTACGGACTTTTCGCGACAACCCCTCACGTCCCCAAACCTCACCATAGGCGTACTGATTAATAAATTTCTACAGAGGTGCCCCAAACTCGCCTGCAGTTGCCATCCTTTTTTCGATGACTGCGTCGCCAAATATTTCCTTGCGAATAGCAAGACCTTTGTGAATCGCTTCTTCTTCGTTCATTTAGAAAACTCCCTGAGGTTAATACTTAAAAAACAAACTTTATTTCGGATAAATGAACCGCCCAACATTGAGTATCTTATCGACTATAGATAGATCTACAAAAGATTAAATATTAGAGCTTTGTGCCAGTGGCTTTGCATGTTCGTTGTCCTTATTCCAAACGAATACCAGAAAAGTTAACGATTTTTTTTATCTTTTTATGCTGCAAATTGAAACTGACCCTGCCTCGATTCCACGTGCACCACTTTACGCAGCCATGAGGCTGGATTCTGCATCGACTGGCGTCTGGTAGTCGATCGAAGAATGCATGCGTCTGCGATTATAGAACCCTTCTATCCAGTCGACGATGTCGAGCTTGGCGAGCGCACGCGTGGCGTAGCGCAGCTGGTGGACACGCTCGACTTTCAGTGTTTTGAAGAAACTCTCCATCGCGGCGTTGTCCCAGCAATTGGCACGCCTGCTCATCGACTGAATCATCCGGTAGTCCTTGATCAATTTCCTGTGCTCGTCGCCCGCATACTGGCTCCCGCGATCCGAATGCATGATCAACCCTGCAGGCGGCTTGCGGCGCCAGTACGCCGACTTCAACGCCTGGCAGACCAGGTCTGCCTTCATCCGCTCACTCATCGACCAGCCGACAATTCGTCGGCTCGCCAAGTCCATGACGCAGGCGAGATACAGCCAGCCTTCTCCTGTGGAGATGTAAGTGATGTCGGCGACCCACGCTTGGTTGGATTGCCAGCTGTCGAAGCGCCGATTCAGTACATTCGCCGCAATCGGCTTGGTGTGTGCAGAATCGGTCGTTACACGATATGGCCGCTTGTACACCGGTCTGAGGGACTGCCTCTTCAGACTGTTACGCACGCGTTCGTGGCCGACCTTGATGCCTTGGTTGCTCATGTCCCGCACGATGCGTGGCCGCCCGTAGCTGCGCTTGCTGGCGGCGTGTATCGCTGCCACCCGTGCATCGAGCACCGCATTGGCTATCGAGCGCTCGCTTGGCGGGCGTGTCTTCCACTGGCAATACCCCGTGCGCGACACCTCGAGTTGCCGGCACATCCGTGTCACGCTGAACAGGTCGCTTTGCTCTTTGATCCAGGCGTATTTCACCGCGATTCCTTCGCGAAATACGCCGCCGCTTTTTTTACGATTTCCAGATCGAGTTTGGTGCTCGCCAGTTCCCGGCGCAGCCGGGCGTTCTCCGCCTCGGCCTCCGCCAGCGACCGCTTGACCGGCACCGCCATACCATCAGTTGCCTTGAGTTTGCCCGCACGACTTAGCCGCAGCCAATTCCACAGGCTCGAGTCCGGAATGCCTAGACGCTTCGCCGCCTTGTTGCCGCCGATCGACTCAGCCAGCCGGACCGCTTCTACCCTGAACTCATCCGTATACTGCCGGTTTGGAACCAATTCTCTCTTGCTCATCACGTCCTCCGTTCATCTTCAATTTACCTGCAATCTGATGAACGTCAAACCGTGGCAAGATCATTCAGAGACTTGGGCTTAAGTAAGTGCCATTCGGGTTTGAGACGGTTTTTGCGGGGAAATGCCGCAGCCGTAGTCAGGAGCTTTTGGCGCTACGCCCCACAGGAAGCGGGGCTTCAACGCCGCTTG
>JBAXVK010000117.1:0-1789 GCA_037129175.1 Polynucleobacter sp.
CCCTAGAATGTTGATTGAAAGTCTGTTAATTAGTGGCAGATAGCCTGTCCAATTATTCTTTATTAATTTGCCAAGACAACTCGCATCTGGTGGACAGCCAGAGTAGTCATATTCAGAAATGGGTGTATCTCGGAATAGTAGAAGTGAGGCTACGTTTAGTAGAAGTAATGTGCCAATTACTATTAGTGTTCTCTTCATATAATTAGTATACCAAAAACTCTTATGGCAGAGAAGTTAGACTCAATCGTAGTGGAGGGCCACCGTAGACGCTATTGCAACTTTAATTAGAAGTAATTTTGTTCTGGGTTTGTGAAGTGTGTAAGTTTAAACATTTCCTTCATTTCGTCTGGTGTATTTAAGCGGACAATTTTAAACTTCCCCGAGGTTTCCTCTTTTTCGTAATCGTGTTTGATCTCCAATATGTAACAAAGACCCCAATAAACCCATTTACCGTCAACATCTTCTACCAGAAAATTTCTAACAGGTGGAATTTTATACACCCTTATTTTTGGCTTACTAGTAAATGTAAATACTTTGTCTTTTACTTCCTCTATTGAATATGGGGTATGCAAGTGTGTCTCTAAATCCAGGACAGAAGGAAAGCCCTGTGCTTTGGTTATTCTTAGCGTGTCGTTTATTTCTATAAATGAACCCATTTGATTATTATATCAATAAAAAACTTCTCATAACAGAGAAGTTAAAGAATAAGCAATTTGGAGGTCCTTAGTGTACACTATTGGAATTACTGTAATTCGAATTCAGCAAGAATTGGCAGATGATCAGAAAGTTCAGTTTTCAATACCTCAATTTGTTTAACTACCAAATCACAAGTTGAAAATATATAATCAAATCTCAAATCTAGTGTATTTGCCTCAAAACCATCATAAGAAAATGGCTTTGTAGTCCAGGTATTTTCTTTAGAATTTGGCCCAGCATTTTCAAGCAGTTCGCTAATTGATTCTATTACTTCAGAATCAGGCTTCGCATTAAAATCTCCGGTTAAGATAAAGCTAGATTTATTGTTTTGAATTGCTGAGATTAAACTTTTGGTTTCTTCTAGCTTCCTCCCAGTTGGTTTAAATGCATTTGTATACGACATATGCACTGTTCCAACCGTTACGGTATTTCCGTCAATATCTAATTCTGCTTCAACATAAGCCCTGTATTCATCATCGTAATGGCCTGAGCCAGTCGGTTTATTAATCCAGACGTTTCGACTATTCTTAATTGGATACTTTGAGAAAATAGCGTTTGCTAGTTTCATTTCACTAGCATCTATACTAATCTCACACTTTTGAATGTAATAACCAAGTTTTTCGGCAATGTGTCTAACACCATCTTTTACAGTTTGATCAGGATTATCGATGGATAATTCCTGAAGGCAAATGACATCTGCCTTTGTGGATTTTATAAATTCAGCAACTTTTAACAGGTCTTCCTTGTACCAAATATTCCATTGCAAAACTGAAAACTTCATTTTCTTATTGTATCAAAAAACAGCGGCAAATTACCTCTGTTTTAAGCATAAGCGGTATGCAGGTCCACCGTAGACGCTATCGCAACTATTTTTTCGATTTCTGAGCAGCAATTATGTAAAAAACGGCAGCGAGAAAAAATAATGGAGTAGCAATATATTTACCCGGACCTGGAACTACTAGCCATATACAGCCTGCAGCAAAATTCAAACCTGCAGTTAAATATAGAAGATTTTTCTTTGACATAAGGTCATTATACCATAAAACAGAGGCTAAAAACTATTGAACGGAACTATCCAGCACTAGAGAAAGTC
>JBAXVK010000118.1:0-1787 GCA_037129175.1 Polynucleobacter sp.
CACTTGGGCTTCACTTTGTCGGTTACGTCACTGGGCTTGCGCTTCAAGTAGAGGGCAGCGGCTCAAAAAGCTGGATTCTGCGAAGCGTGATTGGAGGCAGGAGGCGTGACAATTGTTCTCAAATATCAAATATTACTTTTTTCTAGCATTTAAAAGATTTAGTTACATTTTTTCATTCATAATTTGGTGTGGTAAACCCTTGGTTATTTTTCACACTTAACGCATTTAATAATGTTAGATTAATTAGGGTCTGCTAATAACTCTTGAAGAATTAACCTTGACTGAAAATTAAATTGCTCACCAACACCTCTCCCTCCATTTCCAAGCCTCTCTTGAGAAATCTTGTCTTCGCCTCGTGTTGCTTTATGTTGGCCGCTTCATATGCCCAAACTACCGCCACCTTGAAAGTTGAAGGCGCGACTTTAAAACCAATCACACTACGCGACTTCTTATCGCAAGTTCAGCAGTCCAATGCTTTTTTAAACACTAAAAAGCTAGCTGTTGAGAGTTCTGTGGCCATGGAAGAGTCGATGGGGGCAGCCAACATCAACCCTTCTTTTACTGTGAGTCGTGGTTCTTTCTACGCTTCTAAGCCCTCAGAAACTTACAGCCCCCAATCAAATACCTATTCATTCTCGGGAACTATTGAGGCTCCTGGAAAACAACAGGCACGCAAGGACTATGCGGCAGTTGAGGTTTCGAGAACTAAGCTTGATGCGCAAGTCTCTGTCAAAGCTATAGAAGGCGACTCAACATTTGCTTTCATAGACTCGCTTCGTTTGAAACTTATTTGGCAAGCGCTCCAGAGTGCCAACGAAAAAATTCAAGCGGTCAACGACAAAGAAGCAGCAGCCGCGATTGAAAACCACGCTGCAATTCAAAAAACTATTGCCAATGACTTTAAGTATTTCTCTATGGGCATGAATGCATTTGTGGGGCAAGGGGTATCACAGTTGTTTGATCCAAGAGGATCTCTCGATGTCCCCGCACGAGAATTCAAGCCTGCAGACTACTCTGCAACTGCTTTGGCTAGACGCAATGACATAGTTTCTCTCGAAGCCGCATTAAAAGTGGCTCAAGCAAATCTCAATTTGACCGAAAAAAATAGGCGTGTTGATTTGTCGCCAAGCCTTTGGTACAACCACACCAATTCTTATCTTTATTCGACTACGCAATACAACAAATCCGCTACGTATGGATTTTCATTGTCAATTCCAATACCAGTCGCTAACTTGTATGACGGCCCATTGGTTCAAGCCAACAACAACAAAATTCAAACGGAATTATTTCTAAACGATGCCAAATCTCGTGCTTTGATTGAAGCTAACCAATCACTAATGCTTTACAACTCAGCAAAAACAAGACTTGAAGAGGTGCGTGCATATAGAAATGAAGGCTTGAAAGACCAAAGCCGCACTAGTAAAAATATAGTTCAACAGCGTGAGCGCGAAGTTGACTGGATAGATGCACAAACTAATCACGTCAAAGCTTTGATTCAAATGTTGCGTACTACTGGTGATTACACCCTACCCAACCTTAATTGATTTGAAATAGTTTTATATGAAACAACTTTCATCTAACAATAAAACTCACAAGCTTTCAGGGTTTAAGGTTCATAGCCTTTTCTTCTGCTTCTTAATTGCCTTTATTGGAAATGTGGCAGAAGCACAGCAACCACCACCACAACAGCAACAATCAAGTAATAGCTCAAAAGCACCTCCTTGCCCACCCGAATGCGGCCCAGGTGGTACAGGTGGCGGATTTGGGCCTCCCGGAGGACAAAGTGG
>JBAXVK010000119.1:0-1741 GCA_037129175.1 Polynucleobacter sp.
TAAAAATGAGGCTAAACAACAATAAAAACAATGTCATTAAGGTGTTGGCTTTTGGTGTGGCATCGACACCAAGAACCATGGTTCGGGGTGGAATTGGGTGGACATTGCCTAGCATCTACAAGCGGTCGAATGGTCTGCGATGGAATTTGTCGGGTAAACCGACAAATTGGAATGCAAGCGAAATATTTACTAGAAATGAACTAGACGATAAAAAGTTGTGGATTAATTTTAGGATATTGCTTGTTGAAACAATATGAGTTCATCACGATTTGCGGAATTTATCTTGCCCTGTCTTCTATTTCTAGAAATCCTATCAAATCGAATGGGGCGATTACAGATTTCTGGGTCAAGCCAATATTTTATTTCGAATTTACTACCGCCTTCTACATACCCCATGCCCTCAACAACAAAAGCATTAAATTTACCTGCGGGGGTTTCTATTTTTTCGCGGGTAATAACTTTAAATTCCATTTCCACTCTTGAGTCTGCGCCATCCCCTCTTTTCCACTCATAGCGCGTTATCCACTTATGTCCCAGTGAGTAATGAATAGGGAAAAATTGTGCGGGTGTTAGGAAGCGCTCGTTTGGAGATACCAAATCATTCCCCATTAAGTCAATAACACGCCAACCATTATTAAAAGTGACCTCATTTTCAGAAACTTTGGTTACCTTTTCTATATAGGCATTATTTTGTATCTCCGTCAGTAAATCTTTTCTCACAAATGAATATGTTGCCCCCATCGAATATCTCATCACTCCAGAGATCGTCCCATTTGAAAACGGATTACCTGCTGGATCCTTGACTTGGATTTTCTTTTCGCCGGCTTTCGCCAATAGAACATCAAGTCGAGCTTCAGCTAACTCACTATATACACCGCTTGGATATTTTTCTAAATAATTAATAGTTAATTTTGGATTATTACTCTTACTGGCAGATTCCCATAAATCAAGCTCTTGCTTGAAAGCCTCTTGACTGCTCATTTGGAACTCCCTATGGCCGCCTCAATATCTTGAGGATTCAAGCCTTTAGCATTGAAGTAGAAATCCTCTTCAAGTGATGTGCTTTCCCAAGGAATTTGTTGCCCCTTTGAAGCAAGCCTTACCTTCAAGCGTACTCGTTTAAATACGTCTTCAATCTTTGCTTCAGGATCACGCATCTCACGAAGGAGGTTTTCTGTAAACAAGCCATTGGCGCCCGCACCATCGCTTGCTACGTTACCAGGCGCTGTTGCATAACATAAGAGTGAGTTATTTGGAGCATCAAATTGACTTAAGCCCTTCTGCTCAGTTGGCAATTTTTTACCAAAAGGATTATCACGACAAGCATCAAGAATAATGATGTTCATAGGGTTTTGGGCTTTGTTAAGAGCCAACAGCATATTGTTTAGCTCGAATGTCTGTTTCGGTATGTCATCTACACGATCAATATTTGCGTCAACAGGAATTAAATAATTTCTCCAAGCCAGCTGAACTCCGTGCCCAGCATAGTAAAAAAGCCCGACCGCTTTAGACTTGGCAATTCGTCCGCTGTAAGCTTGTATTGCTGATGCCAAATCTTTTAGGTTCGAATCTAAAAGTACCTGAGTATCAAAACCCAGTACCTTGAGCTCCTTGCCCATTGCATTGGCATCGTTAAAGGGATTGGTAAGTGGGCTATCGGGATATTTACTATTGCCAATAATCAATGCAATGCGAGGTGCATCGATTCCTTTTGCCGCCTCTAAAAATCCAGATGGAATAA
>JBAXVK010000012.1:0-68675 GCA_037129175.1 Polynucleobacter sp.
AACTTGTTGTGGAGGATTTGCGGACGCGGGTTCGATTCCCGCCGACTCCACCATTTTGAAGTATGTAACAGTCGAACGCCACCCACTAGGGTGGCGTTTTTCTTTCATTAAAGAATCATTTAATCATGCGCATTAATTAAATTGATAACTCATCCCAGCTTGAAAATTAAGAGGTGCACCTGCAAATATTCCATCTGGACTTCGACTAGCAATATAGCTCTTATCAAAGAGATTATTAATTACTCCAAACACTTTCCAATCTTTATTGATAGCATAGTTAGCACTCCAATTAACAGTTGCAAATGCAGGTATTTCACCTAAAGTTCCAATGGCATTTTCAACAACTGTGTTTGCTGAATCAGCATATTGATTAGATACATAGGTTAGGCTCACTAAAGTATTGAAACCATTCTTTTCATAGCTAACACCTAAGTTTGAAGTCAATTTAGGCGTATAAGGGATACGGTTTCCATCCCGCCCTAAGGAGTTCGTGCCGACAAATTTTGCTACTGGAATATAGGTAGCATTGCCGTTAATACCCCAACCATGGCCAAGCATATATCCAAGAGCTAACTCAGCGCCCTGATGTAAGCTTTTCCCTCCATTGGCCTTAGAAATTCCCGCCGCTAAGCTCTGGTTCACTATTTGATTGCTGAAGTTCATACTAAAAACTGCAGAATCATATGAAAAAGCACCTGATTTTCCGCGTAAGCCCAATTCCATATTGGTCGAGCGTTCAGGCGCCAACTGCTGATCAACCCCTTTATCGTCAATCGCAGTTGTCAATTGGGCTGGTGCAAAACCTTTGTAAACGCTGCCATATAGTTGTGCCTGAGGTATTACTTGCCAAGTGGCACCAATTTGTGGGATTGTTTCTACATTCTTAGCACTCCCAGATGTACCAGTAAGCACATTTGATCGAGTCTGGTTATAGCTTTCAACTCGCACTCCTGGAATGAGAGCAAAGTCCTTGCTCAGCAAGAAACGATTTTGCCCATATACCGCCATAGAGTTGGCCTTGTTTTCTTCATGCGCAGAAATTCGTCCCGAATAGGCTAGGGTTTTAGAGGTCTCTAGTTGATTAATTTGAGACTCAGTATGCAAACGAATGCCAAACTCTGCTTCGTTAGAAATCCCCAAGGCTTTATAAGCATGGCTTACCCGAGAATCAAAACCCAACATTTGAAATTCACGATTACGGCCAACCTGACAATCTGAACCCTGATTGCAGGGTTTGAAAACTGTGGCATCTTGTGTGCGATTAACAATGCTTTGTCGCCAGTAGTTGCGGGATAACTTACTCCAATACATCAAGGTATTGATTTTGGTATCTGCATCAATTTCGATAGCATGATTAATATCTACTGCATTTCTTTGGGTAATGAAGCGATCATTAGGCGCTGGATTATCTCTTGAGTGATTAATGTATTGATTGGGACGCAGCCCCACATAGGAGGTATTGATATTGTTATCGTAATGAGTATATTTCAGACTTAACCACTGATTCTGCGCAATCTTCATTCCGCCCTTCATTAAGATGTCATACATCTTGAAACTATTATCCTGATACCCATCGGACTCAGATTGAATCAGGTTAATTCCTCCGATGGCACCATTGGAAGATGATTTCCCTCCTGCCTCAATCTCTGCCAAGCGATACCCATAGTTACCAAGCTTACCGGTTAACTTAAATCCTTGGGATGGTGTTTTGCTGAGGTAATTCACTACCCCACCAATATTAGATGGCCCATATTTTAGCCCTGATGCGCCCTTTAAAACCTCAATTCCACCAATACGCTCAACCGGTGGACTGTAATAAGATGCATTAGAAATGAAGAGGCTTGGTTGTATTGGAGCGCCATCCTCTAGCAATAACACCTTTGAGCTACGGCCTGGGTTTAAGCCACGAATACCAATATTTGGAATGGATCCTAAACCACCTTCATCTCCACGAATATTCACGCCAGGAATTGTCTTTAATACATCTTGGAGTGACTGAGGTTGTAACTCCTCCATCCTCTTTCGGTTGATAACATCAACTGTTCCTGGAATTTTACTAATGGCACTCTCCTCTCGTCCAACAATATCAATTCTGGGTAACTCAATATCTTGGGCTTTTACTAAAACCGAAAAAGAATTGCCAAACAATAATGCAATCGATGAAAGCCAGGCCAGCTTATTTTTAGGACGAAAAACATCTTGATGCTTCATATACTATCTCCAGTGATAAAAACAAAAAATCGCTGGCTATCTGCATATGAAAATGCTCTTGCTGGCTAGTAACTGATTGACGTCTTACTTTGTCAGAATGAGTTTTCCTAATTTAGTGATGCGTAATTGATATGAATTCCCATCATGCAGAATAAAAATTTGCTTCATGTGCCCTAATAGAGCTTCACTAGAAATAGTCTTAGGTAAATGATGGGGGGATTGAGCTTTAGCCAACCCTTGATTTGAATTATTTTTCTCGCTCAAGCCCTAACCCTCTAAGCTAAATTGAACAGGAGTCTGAAAGCACTGAGAGGCAATGTCGATTGCAGGCGACTTCAGGGGAACAAATCTCCATAATGCCAAGGCTTTGAGAGCTGAATGATCCAAACCTTGAAAACCTGAACTCTGAGTAAGGCCGACCTGATCCACAATGCCCTGCTCGTTCACGCATAACCTCACAATCACCAAACCCTGCTCCCGCAGTTGCTTGCTTGCCAGTGGGTAATGGGGTTTAGGGCTATGCATAAGAGGTCTAGCTGCACCATTTACCGAATGGCTATGATCCTTGCGACCACCCAGCACATCAGATTCATGAGTAGGAATTGAACTGTTACTTTTAGCATTTGAGGATGTATTCACTAAAGGCGGGTTAGATGATTTTTTACGGGAAGATAAGGGCGTCCTTTCACCCAATAGATTGACCATCAGAGCCACTGGTATTGATGAATTTACGCCTACAGGAGGTCCCGATAAAAGTGCCAGTAACACTAATAAATGAGAAATTAATACGCCTAAAATCAGCAATGCATTTCTAGGTAAGGCGCTCCAGAGCAAATGACTTCCTTAAAATATAAATGGGTAGTAATCAAGCTCACTTACTGACAGGATTTTCAGCAATGCACTGTAGCTCTCAAATATTTTAAGGTTGATGTAATGGATTAACAACCATGATCCCAATGGGGGCGGGGCTTGTAGGGCTATTTAATATGGTACTACTTTTCAGCCAAACGCCAAAGTGATGTAGTCTCTTTAGATCTTGCAGCATGCAGCGCATTTGTTTTATCAAATACCTTTTGATGCTGTGGTTTGGTATCTAAACGTGCGATGACTTTTAAGCCAGCATCCTCAATCCAAGACAGTAACTCTTCTCTAGTTCGTAATCCTAGATGCTCGGCCAAATCAGAAAGAATGAGCCATCCTTCACCCCCGGGTAATAAATGATCTTTTAATTTAGTTAGAAAGCCTTTTAGCATATGACTCTCGGGGTCATACACAGCATGCTCAAGTGAAGAGCTGGGTCTTGCTGGCAACCATGGAGGATTACAAACAATCAGTGCAGCTTTTTCTGCTGGGAATAAATTAGTTTTGAGGATTGCTATTTGTGAGGAAAGACCTAAGCGCGCGATATTTTCCTTGGCGCATGTGATAGCACGATCATCTTGATCTGTTGCAATAATCTTTTTGATTTCACGTATTGCCAATACTACTGATAGTACGCCTGTACCAACGCCAATATCAAATGCAATGGAGTTTTTCTGAAGGGTAATAGGTAATGGCGCTTTGAGAACGAGCTCAATATACTCCCCTCGGATTGGAGAGAACACCCCATAGTGTGGATGAATACGAATCTCTTCATCATCTCTTACCAAAATGGGTACACCTTTTTTGCGCCACTCATGAGCGCTAATGACCCCCAGCAACTCCCTGAGAGATATGACATAAGGCTCGGCTTGCTCTCCGTAGGCCTCAAGACAAGCCATTGCAACATCTGGCGCGCGCCTTAATGAAATACTGTGATCAGCGTTAATGGGAATTAACACCATCCCCAAAATACGCGCCCTTTGGGATTGCGCCAAGCGGTAAAGATTAAACGTATCTAAAGGACTTTTTGTTTTTTCCTTTACCACTCTGTCAGCTCTGTTGGATTTCTTGGAGGGCTTATCAACCCTTCTCACCAAAGCCTGTAAGAGTTGCCTAGCATTCTGAAAGTCGCCCTGATAAAGCATCGCCATACCTTCACAAGCTAGGCGATAGGCAATATCAGCCGTTAGGGTGTCATCAGCGACTTGGATCTTTTTATGCGGCGCAATGCCGTTTTCTGAATGCCACTTTGCAGAATAAGATTGCTCGCCTTCGCTCCACTGAATCATTAAATCATCAAGCCGGAGCATGATCTTCTGGGTTAACGTCCAGAGCAATCAAGAAACGAGACACCATGTTGTAAGCAGCAATTACTGTCACTAACTCCACTGCATCAGTGCTTCCCAATTCTTTTTGCAAGCGCTTCATTAATTCAGAATCCACTTTAATACTACGAGTCATCTGGAATGTTAAATCAGCTGCATCATTTTCCGTCTGGGTAAAAAGACTTCTGGGGAAGTTAACTTGACCAATCAATCGGAGTCCTTGTACTTGATCTTCAGTGCCGCCTGCTTTTTTAAAAGGAGGGGCATGGTGAAAGAATTCATACTCAGCCCCATTGAGTACTGCTACACCACACATTGCTAGCTCACGTAACTTCGGATCTAAAGAAAGGTTATTGCGAATTTCACCGATGAAATGATTCCAGCCCTCAGCGACCGGTACGCTATGTAAAAGCATGCGATCTAGGTTAATAAACTGACCACCACGTCTTTTACGAATTGCTGCAACCAGCTCAGCTGGCTCGGCTAAATCCATTGGTTGATAGGGAATTAAACGTTCGGACATAGGCGCTTTCTATTGGCTAGCCTCTTTAATATTGTTCTCGATTACGAACTTACCCCAAATACCAATTTGCTTGCCAATGAAGTCACGCGCAGTTTCCGAAGAGCCCCCAACAATTTCAATTCCTTGGGATTTAAATTTCTCAGCAACTACTGGAGTTTTCAAAGCTTTATTCAAAGCCTTATTCATCGCATCCACAATTGCTGGCGGAGTTTTACCTGGCGCTAAGACTGCCCACCAAGCTGGCGCACTAAATCCAGGAAAGCCACTTTCAGCAACTGTTGGCACATTAGGTAAGCCTGGGACTCTTTTGGTCGTTGTAATTACTAAAGGAATTAAGCTGCCACTCTCAATGTGAGGCTTCACTAAAAACTCTGAACCAATCGCTAACTGCACCTGCCCACCAAGAGCATCTTGCATTAAGGGACCGCCGCCACGATACGGAATGTGATTCCAATCAAAGCCTGCTTGCTTGGCAAGACGCGCCATTGCTAAGTGGCCTAAGCTGCCAATACCAATTGAGCCATAACTAAATTGTTTACCCGCCTTAGACATTTCTGTAAGTTGTTTGAAACTGGTGATGCCTGAGTTCTTGCTTGCTACCAACACCATTGGTGAGGTACCCACCAGAATGACTGGTGCAATATCTTTAATAGTGTCATAGGGAAGTTTATCTTTGAGGCTTGGATTAACACCATGGGTATCAAACACTACCGCAAAGGTATAACCATCAGCATCAGCCCTTGTCATTGCAGAGGTACCAATCACACCAGATGCACCACCAATATTTTCAACAATGACGTTTTGCTTTAATTCTGATTGCAAGACAGGTGCGAGAACACGAGCCACTTGATCCACTGACCCGCCAGGCGGGAATACTGCAATCAAACGAATCGGTTTTTGGGTCGGCCAAGTTCCAACCCCAGCAGTTTGTGCCACTGCCAAGCTGCCAAGCCCCAAGGTGACTAGGCATACAAATAGGGCACTTTTTGCCATTTTGGCTAGATAAAGCATGGATTGCCTCCTTTAAATAAGACCTCAAGATTACCACTCCCAAGACCTATTTGCTCGATAATGCAGGGGTCGCTTGAAGAGAGAAAAAATGAAGTTGATTCTAAATATTGCCGCATATTTATTCGTCAGCCTTGATGGTCTTCCAGACTTGCGCACCAAAATGCTGAATGAATGTAATGGCCGAGGGCTTAAAGGCACCATTGTACTCACTGGCGAAGGTATCAATCTGTTTCTCGCTGGCGCAGAAATGGAGCTGCACGGCTTTCTCGATTGGTTGCGTATAGATCCTCGCTTTCAAGCTCTCCAAGTAAAAGAAAGCTGGTCAGAAGATCAGCCGTTTAAAAAGATGTTGATTAAACTCAAAAATGAAATCATTCGCATGAATCATCCTGCGATTCGTCCTGAAGAAGGTCGTGCAAATTTCATTAAACCCAAGAAGCTACAAGAATGGCTTGATCGTGGCACCGATGACTTAGGTCGCCCTGTAGTCATGATAGACACTCGCAATGCATTTGAAGTTGAATACGGCACCTTTGAAAACGCTCTTCACTTCAATATTGAAAAGTTCACCGAGTTTCCAAAAGCAATTACGAAGCATAAAGAAGCACTTACAGATAAAACTTTAGTGAGTTTTTGTACTGGCGGTATTCGTTGTGAAAAATCAGGGCTTTATATGCGTGAGATTGGTATGGAGCATAGCTATCAATTAGAAGGTGGCATTCTTAAATATTTTGAAGAAGTTGGCTCAGCACACTACAAGGGTAGCTGCTTTGTCTTTGATGAGCGCGAAGCTCTTGAACCCACTCTAGATTCCATCCCAATCGAGCAATCTATCCGAAAAAAACTTAAAGCAGGCTAAGTCATTTAGGTTGACTTGCCAACCAAAGTCATATGCTCCACATGGGGTGGCTTTGCGAAGAAAGATCCAACAATGGCACGCCAATCGGCAAAGGCTGCAGATCCCCGAAAATCGACTGTATGGTTCTCTAGAGTGTCCCAGTAAATCAGTAATAAATAGCGGGATGGGGTTTCTAAACTGTGGTTTACCTTGTAGCCCTTAAAACCAATGGCCTTTGAGATCACTGTATCCACACCCCGCAAAATAGCCTCTTCGAACTCTTTCTGCTTGGCTGGGTCAATTTCTATGTCGCAATGTTCCAGAATCATAATATTTCCTTAATCAAAATAGATTTGTCATCAATAGTAAACTTACTACGTAAAACTATCCTAATACGTCACAATAATCTGGACTTGATACATGTCTAAAACCAGCAATCGGCCAACACCGATTTTTTTATCCTTTATTGTCACTTTTACTGCTCTAGCTATCAGCTTAGGGGTTCAAGCGCAAAGCGCTGCCACCAGCTACCCCGTCAAACCCATCAAGCTCATAGCGCCTGTTGCTGCTGGTGGAGGTCTAGATAATATTGCCAGAGCTGTCGCCGAAAAACTCTCGCGCTCCCTGGGGCAAACAGTCGTAGTTGAGAATATGGGTGGTGGGGGTGGCTCTATTGCCTCCCAAGCAGTTGCAAAAGCTCCAGCTGATGGCTACACACTAATGGTTGCTTACGTAGGCACTCATGGCACCAACCCTGCAGTTCGTAAACTCCCCTACGATGCCATCAAAGATTTCACACCCATTGGCATGATTGGCGCTACACCAAACGTGTTAATCATCAATGAAGAACTGCCGATTAAAAACTTTAAAGAATTCATTAATTACGCCAAAAAGAATCCCTCCAAACTGAGTTATGGCTCAGCAGGTCCTGGTACCCTTACTCATCTCGGTATGGAGCAGTTGAAATTAGCTGCTGGCATATTCATGGTGCATGTGCCCTATCGCGGCGTTGGCCCTGCTTATACAGACTTGCTGGCTGGCCAAACTCAAGCAATGCTCCCTACCCTATTTGCTGCTTTGCCTTATATCAACTCCAATCGAGTTCGCGGCCTTGCTATTACCGGAGCTAAAAGAAGTACAGCAGTACCCACTATCCCTACCTTTAAAGAATTGGGTTACAGCGGTTTTGATGGTCAACAATGGTATGGCGTAGTTGGCCCCGCTAACTTACCGCCTGCAATCGTTGCAAAATTAAATACAGAACTCAATCAGGTACTCGCCTTACCCGACTTCTCCGAAAAAATGACAAGTGAAGCTATGACACTCATGCCAATGACGCCGCCCCAATTTAGTAACTACATCAAAGAAGATATTGCACGCTGGGCCAAAGTAGCTAAAGATCGTCATATTGAAATTGACTAAATAAATCCATCCCTAACAACTTAATATTATTAACAGGAATTCATATGTCTCAAGCTATTGCCGCTGCAGCCGATCTCAATGCGCCACCAGTTACTAAAATTCTGGCGGAGTTTGTTACTTCACATCCCAGTCAAGGCTGGACGCCTGAGGTAGATCATGAGGCGCATCGCACTTTCTTAAATTGGCTAGGTTGTGCTATTGGTGCCGCTAACCATGAGAGTGTGGAGTCTTCCTTAGCAGCCATTCGAGAATTTCAGCCAGCTCCACAAGCCAGCATCTTAGGGCGCAAGGACAAAGTTGACATGGGTGGTGCTGCGCTGATTAATGGTATCAGCTCACATACCTTTGACTTTGATGACACTCACCTCAAGACCGTGATTCATCCGGCAGGTCCAGTGGCTTCAGCCATTTTGGCATTAGGCGAACACACTAATGTCAGTGGTCGTCAAATCATTGACTCTCTTGTCTTGGGTATTGATGTTGCATGCCGTGTTGGAAATGCAATGTATCCAGATCACTACCATCGTGGTTGGCACATCACTGGCTCTACTGGCATGCTAGGTTCTGCGGCCGCCTGTTCACGTCTAATGGGTCTTGATCTTCAGAAAACCACTATGGCTTTGGGTATTGCAGCTTCCCAGCCAGTTGGTATGCGCGAACAGTTTGGCACGATGACTAAACCCTTTCATCCAGGAGGAGCTGCACGTGCAGGTCAACTCTCAGCACTCTTAGCTAAACATGGTTTTACTGCTAGTCCAAAAGCATTAGAAGCAGGTCGTGGCTATATGCAGACTGTTTCTACTAAATGTGACTGGTCAGAAATTGATCGCGCATTAGGCAAATCATTTGAGATTTCATTAAACACTTACAAACCTTTTGCATGCGGGATTGTGATTCATCCAGCAATTGATGCTTGCGCGCAATTACGTGCACAAGGTGTAAAGGCAGAAGATGTAGAGCGTATTGAATTACGTGCTCACCCACTCGTTTTAGAACTCACTGGCAAGAAAACCCCTAAGGATGGTCTAGAGGGTAAGTTCAGCGTTTACCACGGTTGCGCTGTTGGTTTGATCTTTGGTCAAGCCGGTGAAGGTGAATATGCAGACGACATTGTCAATCGTGCTGATGTTGTCGCCTTACGTGCCAAGGTCAATGCTACTACCGACACTTCTATTAGCGAAGCCTCTGTAGATGTCAAGGCCTTTCTTAAGAATGGCAAAGAAGTTCACATCTTTGTGAAGAATGCGATTGGCTCCGTAGAGAACCCAATGACAGATACTCATTTAGAGCAGAAGTTCACAAACCTTACTGAGCCCGTGATTGGCAAAGAAAAGACTATCCAACTGATTTCTGCTCTCTGGAAATTGGGACAAGCATCTGATCTCAAGAAAATTCTGAGTCTTTGTACTCCAGACTAATTCATTAGAAAGTATTTGATATGGCTTCATTACCAAACATTGTCATCCTCGGAGATTACGAACAGGCTTTGCGTCGTTTCTCGAACTGGGATAAGTTAGAGCAAAGTGCAAATCTTACCTTTCATCACAAGCCTTTACGTGATGAAGCTCTGTATGAAGCTGTTAAGGATGCCGATGCGATTGCTATCGTGCGCGATCGTGCGCCTTTTAATGAGGCCATGATTGCACGCTTACCAAAGCTGAAGTTTTTGATGTTCACTGGGGAGCGCAATGGTACGCTTGAAGCCTCCGCTCTAGTAGCGCGCAATATCCCGATGGCATGCTCACCTGGCGGCCCCTCTAAAGAAACTACTGCAGAACTCACCTGGGCTTTAATTCTGGGAGCATCTAAGCGTCTGATTGAAGAAAATAAGCTCATTGCATCTGGTGGTTGGCGTGATCAACTCTCCGTGCTACCAATGCTCTCTGGAGAGCGCTTGGGCGTCTTAGGTCTTGGTGCCATTGGTAGTCGCGTGGCTCGTGTAGGTGCAGCATTTGGTATGGAAGTAGTTACTTGGAGCCCTCGCATGACACCAGAACGGGCTGCTGCTGAGAATGCTAAATCGGTAAGCATGGAAGAGTTACTAAAAACCTCTAAGATTGTCACCATGCACCTCGTAGCAGGCCCTGGGACTAAAGGACTAATTAGTGCAGATCAATTAGCCTTAATGCGTCCAGACTCTATTTTAGTAAACACTTCACGCTCTGCCTTGATCAATATGAATGATCTACAAAAAGCACTCACTGCAGGAAGACCTGGGCAAGCTGCAGTAGACGTGTTTGATATCGAGCCACTCCCCGAAAATGATGTTCTCCGTAACACACCCAATCTTTTAGTCACACCCCATCTCGGTTTTATTGCTGAACCTATTTTTGCAGCTTTCTCTAAAGGCATCACAGAAACTTTGGAAGCTTGGTTAGATAACAAACCAGCACCACATCCATTTAAACCACAATAGGCCTTAGTCATTTTGCAAACACTCACACCTAAACAACTCTTCATCAGTTTTAGCAAGATTGGAATGTCTGGTTTTGGTGGTGTCCTACCCTGGGCCAGACGCACCCTGGTGGAGCGTGACAAAATTTTGACTTCGGAAGAATTTAGCGCAATTCTAGGAATCTGCCAAATTGTTCCGGGTCCAAATGTTATGAATCTAGCAGTTTGCGTAGGCTCTCGATTTGGTGGCGCAAGGGGTGCATTGGCAGCAACCCTTGGTTTATCATTAGGCCCCATTGCAATCGTATTATGTTTAGCGCTTCTATATGAGCACTATAGTTATCTCGAATCCGTTAAGGGAATGCTTCGCGGCATTTCAGCAGTGGGGGTTGGCTTAATTGCTTCAACTGGCTTTAAGATGATGCGCGATGAACTCCGCTACCCCGCAATGTTTATAGTCGTAGCTCTCACCATTATTGCCGCCACAGTTTTTCATCTGGGATTAGGCTACGTTGTCCTGCTTGTTGCCCCAATAGCAATCTTCTTAGCGAGAAAAAAGGCTCAGGCGCTATGAGTATTCTGCTGAGCCTCTTCTTAAAACTATCGGCTTTTTCCCTCGTTGCCTTTGGTGGTGTAAACGCCCTATTACCCGTCTTGTTTAATCTTGCCGTTAATCAAGAGCATTGGATTGATGTCCAGACATTTTCTGACTACTTTGCAATAGCCCAGGCTGCACCGGGGCCCAACTTTATGACCATCACCCTAATCGGTTGGCATATTGATGGTGTTGTTGGAGCCCTACTTGCTACATTTGCAATCGCCTGGCCATCATCTATTCTGATTTACTTCTTACAGCGTTTCATCATGGGCATGAAAAATCCTATGAGTAAGCAAGTGATTCAGTATTCTGCAGCTGCCTTAGCGATTGGCTTAGTACTCTCTTCTGCATGGGAGATTGCTTTACATATCAATCACAGTCTAGCTGCATACATATTGACGCTAGGCACAATCGCCATTACCCTTTTGACGCGTTGGCATCCGCTTTATCTCATCGCAATTGGTGGAGCCTTAGGCGTCTTAGGATTTATTTAAATTTAGATTGGGGGATGAGTATGCAATTCATTCAAAGACTTTTTATTTGTGCACTCTGTCTTGGGACGATCATCTCCCCCACCTCTTTTGCGCAAAGCAATTACCCCAGTAAGCCTATTAACTTTATCGTGCCCTATGGTGCAGGCGGAGGCGCCGACTCCCGCAGCCGACAGATTGCCCTAAAGATGAGCGTGATCCTAAAACAGCCCATCATTGTGGAAAACAAACCTGGCGCTGGCGGTAATATCGGCACAGAATTTATTTCTCGGGCTGCACCGGATGGCTATACCATTGGCATGGGCAACTTTGCGCCAATGGCTGTAAACAAAACCCTCTTTGGTAACTTACGTTACGACCCAGAAACAGATATTACCCCAATTGTATTAATTGAAAAGGGTCCATTAGTTCTAGTAGTAAATCCCAGCTCGCCCTATAAAACTGTGCCAGAAATTGTGGCGGCAGCTAAAGCAAAACCAGGCGCCCTCACTTTCTCATCTGGAGGAATTGGAGGCAGCCATCAACTCTCCGCTGAACTCTTTGAGCAAAATGCTGGGATCGAGATGATTCATGTTCCTTACAAGAGTGGCTCTGCAGGTTTAACAGATCTGATGGCCGGCAATGTCACCATGATGTTTGACCAAATGTACTCAGCCATGCCGAGTATCAAAGCTGAAAAACTCCGCGCCATTGCAATTACGAGTAAAAAACGCTCCCCACTTCTTCCTAATATTCCGAGTTTTTCTGAAATTGGCTATCCAAAGGTTGAGGTATTGAATTGGCAGGGACTGATCGCGCCCAAAGGAACGCCTAAAGCAATTATTGATAAATTGAATGCTGCAGCTAATGAAGTCCTTCAAGATCCAACATTACGAGAACTCATGCTTTCACAAGGAAATGAAATTGGTGGAGGTAGTCCAGCAGATTTTGCTGCACTAGTTAAGGCGGAATCTGCAAAGTGGAGTGCTGTGGTTAAGACAGCCAACATCAAGCCAGAGTAAATTGATTGAATATTTACTTCAGAGCTTGATAAGTCAGAATGCCTAGGAAGGTTAAAGCTAGCGAGCCAAGCAAGTGAAGTAAGGCTGTGCCTAAGGCCCAAGTGTGTTCTCCATTCTGTATGAGGCTAACTACCTCTGCAGAAAAACTAGAGAAGGTGGTTAAGCCACCAAGAAAACCCGTAATTACAAACAGTTTCCACTCGGGAGAGATGTTGGGATTGTTGCCAAAAAATGTGATGGCAATACCAACCAGATAACCGCCCACTAAATTGGCAAATAAGGTTCCCAGGGGTACCATTGATGCTGTGCCTGCAGCTAAGAAATTAAATCCTGCTCTTAGAATAGCGCCAAATCCGGCACCTAGGAAAATTACAAAAATGGATGGCCACATAGTTAGTATTTATTGAATTGAAAAACCAAGCATGCTGATAGAACTCATCTCTATGCCGTCTGTGTAGACTTTCGCATGCTCGCCCTCTTCTTGTAAAGCTAAAGCGTACAAAGCAGGCCAGTAATGCTCTGCAGTTGGGATAGACATATGGGCAGCCTCACCATATTTTTCCCAATCAATCAAAGTCTCATGATGATTGGCGCAAATTTCTGAAATAAAGAAGTTATTAAACTCCTTTGCCCAAGAGTAGGGTTCAGCCCCCGCTTGCCAATGGATGGTTCGCAAGTTATGCACTATATTGCCGCTGGCCAGAACCAGAATATTTTCATCGCGCAAAGGGCGCAATTGTTTGGCTAACTCGTAATGCTCGCGGGCTGACTTTGAACCATCTAAACTCAATTGCACAACAGGTACATCAGCATGGGGATACATATATTTCAGGACTGACCAGGCACCATGATCAATACCCCACTCATTCTCTTCCATCACGATGGGAACGTTGAGTAATTCTTGAACGCGGTCAGCGAGGGCAGGACTGCCGAGCGCTGGATACTCAATTTCAAAGAGCGCTTGCGGAAAGCCACCAAAGTCATGAATGGTTTTGGGTTTAGGCATTGCAGTAACCCAGACACCTCGGGTTACCCAATGTGCTGAGATCGCTAAGATCGCGTCTGGGCGTTTGAATGATTTACCAAGAGCGGTCCATGCCGCTGTAAAACGGTTGGGCTCAAGGGCATACATCGGACTACCATGGCCAGCAAATACTGCAGGTTGGCGATGGCTAGTCATAAGTACTGTTTAACCGAATACGTAACCAGTATGAGCAGCAACTAAGGCAAATAAGATAGCCAAGCTAGTCGCTGCGGCCAACATTACAACCAAAGTAATGATCTTTTTGTTGATTTCTGCTTTAGATTCCTTATGCCATTCGTTCACACTAAATCCTTTGTAAATACATTAGTAAGTGGGGTGATTATCCACTATCGCCCGCGGCCAGCCTTACGCATCATGCCTTTTCCACCACCAAAGCCAGCTTGAGGCCTTCCACCTGGTCCGGATGGGCCTTTGGGTGCCGGTGGCCTGGCTGGTGGCTTAGCTACTACTGGCTTGGCCGGGTTTTTTGGGTCTGTTTTCTTATCGTCAGTCACTTTTAGCTCCTATAGATATCATATTGCCATGATTACTGACTATTCTATCCAAGCCGTCGCCATTAATGCGATTCCCCTCATTTTTGCCATCACGATTCATGAGGCAGCCCATGGCTACGCTGCCCGCAAGTTTGGCGACAACACAGCCTATATGCTGGGTAGGGTAAGTTTAAACCCCGCTAAACATATTGATCCCGTGGGCACTATCTTGATTCCACTGGTGCTGATATTGACGGGATCACCCTTTTTAGTGGGATATGCCAAACCAGTGCCAGTAAACTTTGGGCGCTTACGTAACCCCAGAATAGATTCCATCTGGGTAGCTTTAGCCGGCCCCGGATCTAATTTCATTCAGGCAATGATTTGGGCAATATTCTGGGTCCTCTTACTAGGTTTTGGTGTTCAAGAACCCTTCCTCACTTCAATGGCAAAAGCAGGTGTGATGTGGAATATTGGGCTCTTAGTATTTAACTTGTTCCCACTGCCACCCTTAGATGGTGGGCGCATCCTCTCTAGCCTACTACCAGCCCGCGAATCTATCGCCCTTGGAAGATTAGAGCCTTGGGGATTTTTCATTGTTCTGGGCCTCATTTTTACTGGAATCATCGGCAGCCTGTGGATGGAGCCTTTAAGTAGCTTTTTCTTGGGAATCATTAATCTACTCATGACTCCTTTGAAGATGATTTTTTAGACTAAGCAAGAAACTTTATTCTGGGATATTCTGCTTCCAAGTAATCCTTAGACAGATGGAGAAATTTGATGAAATTACAAAAGATTGTTTTAGCCAGCACCGCAACAGTCCTGGCAATTAGCGCAGGCTTTGCATTCGCTCAATTCCAAAAACCAGAAGATGCAATTAAGTATCGTCAGAGTGCTTTTACTGTGATGGGTAATTCCTTTGGGAAAATTGGTGCAGTAGTGAAAGGTGAAGCACCTTACAACAAAGAGGAAGTGATTAAGAACGCAGCCGTCGTTGCCATGATATCTACCTTGCCATGGCAAGCATTTGGACCTGGCACTGAAGGTGGTAAAGCCGAATCTGATATTTGGTCAAATAATGCTAAATTCAAAGCTGCTTCTGAAAAGATGCAACTAGCTGCGGCAGATCTCAATAAAGCTGCCCAGTCAGGCGACTTAGAAAATATTAAGAAAGCTTTTGCTGCTACAGGGGCAAGTTGCAAGAATTGCCATGATGACTTTAAGAAGAAGTAATCAAGTAACCGACCACTACTGCAACCAGGCTTAAGAGCAACAGAGCTATACCCCGCTGTAAGGCTCCATCTTTGGATGCACGACCCAGGTCAGAAGGCAAGTAACTTGCTTTCTGACCTGGGTCGATTTCTTTATCGCCACGAATCATTGGTGTAATAAGATCTTCACCTTTAAATTTCTTGTAATAAATGATTGCGGCAATATGGATAGTAATTAAAGTGTAAATCACCACTTGATTGCCCTCGTGAATTTCGGAGAGGATTGATACAAGTGAGTTCGATATATATTTCGCTAATGGCCCCTGGAAGGTGATTTCGTCATCCACGAATAACCCAGTGAGGACCTGCACACTCAGAACTAAAAGAAGAGCAAATACAGATAGAGCCCCTAATGGGTTGTGTCCCAGCACGCGCGGTGCATTACCTTGAAGGTAGTTTAGTATCTTTTCACGATTGGGAAAGAAGGATGTGAAACGGGCGTGCGTGGAACCTACAAATCCCCAAAGAATGCGGAAGATCAGCAAGATCAATACGCTGTATCCAAAGTAAGCATGCCACTCAACAGCATTGTTGCCAAGATTGGCGCTAACTAAGCTACCAACAATGCAGAGCACCAATAGCCAGTGAAATACGCGAATCGGTAAATCCCAAACACGAATGATTATCTTCATATCTTAAGGATAAGGCAAAAAAAATGCTTTTATTTGATCTGCGGCAAGTCTTTTTGGATAATTTTCAATCCAGCGCGTAAAGCCTCTTGATAGCGCTCACGTTCTGCCTTGATTGTTTCTGCGGTCCATGGAAAAAATCCCTCGCCAGTCTTCATACCGAACTTTCCACTAGCTACCCGCTCACTCACGCACTTAGCAATAGTGGGTGAGTTATTCAAGGTAGGATAAATTTTGGTGCCACCGGCAGCATGGATATCAAGCCCTGCATGATCTCGTTGCATCGCAGGTCCAGCCGCAATATAACGAAAGCCAAAACCAAAACGCACTGCTTTATCGATATCTTCCAGACTACAAACACCTTCATCAACCATTGAAAAAGCTTCGCGTGATAAAGCATGTTGTAAACGATTAGCCAAGAAACCAGGCAAATCTTTTTTAACAACCACTGGAACCATGCCGCATGCAGTCATCAACCTTGTCAAACTTTCACCCACCAATGGAGAAGTCTTCGCTCCATAAACCACTTCTACACAGGGCACCAAATGAGCAGGCATAAAGAAATGTAAACCGATCATCCGAGCAGCCGTTTTTAATCCTTCGGCAATTTCACTAATAGGAAAACTAGTACTGTTGCTAGCTAATACCGTCTCAGGCTTTGCGTATTTTTCTAGCTTTGCAAATAATTCTTGTTTGATGTCTAGGCGCTCTGGTACACACTCAATCACCAAATCAATATCAGACCAATCCACCTCTTCAAGAGAGCTCGCCACACTCAATAGGTGAATGCGGTTTTCATAACCGAGTTCAGTCATGGTATTGACAAAGTAATCCGGCAATAAGGCTCTGCGCTCAGTAGTGGGCTCAACCACCTGTACAGCGCACCCGCCGCGAGCACAAACTGCGGCAACGTCCGCACCCATCGTGCCACCGCCGACAATTACCACCTTGGTTTCAGCTGGGGTAAACAACATTACATATTCTCCTAAAGGGACAGACTTTTACCTAAAAATCCACATACAATGGGGGTCATTATTCAATATAAAACATAGTGAGACATGATCCCCGTCAATTCGGTGCTACAGGTAGGCCATTTCCCTGAACTAATGCAGGCAGAAATCGATCGACGCTTTACCCCCACTTACCATTCAGACCCTCAAGCTCCTGCGCCTGCTGGACACTTTCAGGCCATCTTGCTGCGCTCTAATACCAAGTTACCCGAGGCTCTAGTGAAGCAAATACCCAGTATTCGCATGGTTGCCACCTGCGGGGTTGGTTATGACAATCTACCCCTGCCATACCTTAAAGAGCATGGCATTAAAGCGAGCAATACCCCAGGCGTTCTCAATGATGCAGTTTGTGAACTGGCTATTGGCATGATGCTGGGAATATTGCGCCGTATTCCTGAATCCGAGGCCTTTGTCAAAAGCGGCGCCTGGTCAAAAGCCCCTTTCAAGTTAGCGACCACTCTAGCTGGAAAGACTGTTGGTATTGTGGGTATGGGCCGTATTGGCCAGGATTTAGCCAAACGTCTTGAGCCTTTTAAGGTTGAGATTGCCTATAGCGGCCCGAGCCCAAAACAGGTGCCCTACACCTACTATGGAGAGCTCAAAGATTTAGCCCGAAATAGTGACGTTCTCTTTTTAGCCTGCCCTGCCACTCCAGATACGGACAAGATGGTCAATGCGAAGGTTTTAGAGGCCTTGGGACCCGCAGCTTTTTTAATCAACATTGCCCGTGGCAGTGTAGTTGATGAGGAGGCACTTTTATATGCACTGCAACATAAAAAGATTGCTGGCGCTGCTTTAGACGTATTTGAAAATGAACCAAATCCCAATCCAGCCTTCTTAAGGTTAGATAATGTTTTACTAACGCCTCATATTGGTAGTGCCACCACAGAAACACGGATAGCCATGACCAATTTAGCTGTAGATAATTTAGAAGCTTTTTTTGCACAACAACCACTTCTATCAGAAGTGTCTAATTAAAACGGAGTCAGCATGACCATTTCTTTAATTCCATCCACCCTACCTGCAGTGTTATCTCCAGTATTAACACCGTTCAAAGCAGATAGCACTCCAGACGCACAAAAATTGCTCAAGCAATGTAAATGGCTAGAAGCAAATGGCGTTGGTCAGGCAATCTTTGGAACCAACTCCGAAGCAAATTCGATGTCTGCCACACAAAAGATGAATACGCTTACTGCGCTGATTGAAGGCGGTTTAAACCCAGGGCATATGATGCCCGGTACTGGCTCAACTTCTGTCGAAAGCACATATCGGATGACCGCCCATGCTGTGAGCCATAAATGTGCGGGCGTATTGATGTTGCCACCCTTCTACTACAAAGATATTACCGATGATGGTCTGTTTGCCTACTTTTCTGAAGTCATTCAAAGGATGGGTAACTCGGCATTACAAATTTATATTTACAACATACCCCCTGTCACCAAAATCAATTTAAGTCTTTCATTACTAGAACGCTTAATAAAAGAGTACCCAAAAACGGTAGTTGGTATGAAAGATAGCTCTGGTGATTGGGAATATACAGAATCTGTCATTAAGCTATTAGCTAACTCGGGCTTCCGTGTCTATGCAGGCAGTGAAACATTCCTGATGCGTACCTTACGAGCTGGTGGCGTTGGCTGTATTTCTGCAACTGCAAACGTCAATCCAAAAGCGATTGCTGATGTAGCGACGCACTGGAGAGAGTCTGATGCCGATGAGCGCCAAGCAGATCTAGATCGGGTACGCAGTATTTTTGCGAAGTACCAAATGATTGCTGGGATGAAAACTGCTGTTGCCCATTTCAGCAAAGATCCCGAATGGTTAAGAGTGCGCCCACCACTCATGCAATTGAATGCCGCTCAACAGGCTAAATTATTGAACGAACTCAAAGCAATCAATTTCAGCATGCCGGGTCTTTAATTCCATCCATTACTAAATTATTAGGAGACAAAATGAAACTACTTAAAGTCATTGTGCTTTCTCTCAGCTTTTTGTGGGCAAGTGCACAAGCACAGAATATTTCTATCGCAACTGGTGGTACTGGTGGTGTGTATTACCCAATGGGTGGTGGTCTTGCTGCCATGCTATCCAACAAAGTGCCAGGCATGTCAGCAACGGCTGAAGTTACTGGTGGTTCTGTAGATAACTTAAAACTCATTGGCACTGGTAAACCTTATGTTGCTTTCTCAATGGCAGATGCCGCTAAAGATGCATCAGTAGGTGACGACAAATTTAAAGACAAGCCAGTAGATTTAAGGGCCTTACTAATACTGTATCCAAATCTCATGCACGTAGCCACCGTTGAATCAACCGGCATTAAAACCATGAAGGATTTAAAGGGTAAACGTGTCAGTACAGGTGCCCCAGGAAGCGCAACTGAAGTGATGGCATTTCGCTTGCTCGAGGCTGCAGGTCTAGATAAAGATAAAGATGTAAAACGTGAGCGCTTGAGCGTTGCAGAATCTGTCAATGCAGTAAAGGATCGCAAGATTGATGCCTTCTTCTGGGTAGGTGGCTTACCAACTGCAGCAGTCACTGATCTTGCAAACAGTCCAGGTATGAAAATTGTGATGGTAGATACTGCTGCTGAAGTTCCTGCTATGAACAAAAAATATGGCAACCTTTACTTCCCAACTGTCATTACAAAGCAAACTTACAGCGGTATGGCGAAAGATAACAACGTTGCAGCAGTTGCAAATCTTCTAGTTGTTAACGCCTCTATGCCTGATGCAGAGGCATATAAAATCGTCAAGGCTATTTTTGACAATCAACTTGAATTAGTCCGCTCACATGCTGAGTACAGAAATATCAAACTAGAGAGCCAAAAAGCAAATGCAACACCAGTTGCTTACCATCCAGGTGCATTGAAGTACCTTAAAGAAAAGGGTGTCAAAGTAAATTAAGTCATATCGGGGTAAGTTAATCTCACCTCTTCTGTTTTAGTGCAGCACATAAATATAAATATAGACAGGCTGGGATATGAATCAAAACGTGATCGACAACGAAACCCAAGAAAAATTAGACGCCTTCATTAAGCAAGAGGAAGGTGATTCTAATGACTACAAAGGTCTATTGGCTAAGTTCATCACTTTGGTTGCTGTCGGTATGTCTTTATTTCATCTCTATGCTGCCTACTCCATTGTTCCAACGCAGCAATTACGTGTAATTCACGTTGCCTTAGTTTTGTTTTTAGTGTTCTTAAGCTTTCCGATTGCGGCTCGCTTTAAAAACAAGCTGATGTTTTGGGACGTTTTATTTGCTATAGGCTCAGTTGCCGTCGCTTATTACATTCTGAGTGGTGGCGATGAATTTATGGATAGAAACACCGCCCCAAACTCTACTGACGTCATGGTGGGTATTTTCCTCATCCTGCTCATCTTAGAGAGTGTTAGAAGAACCAATGGCATGGTCTTGGTAACCGTTACCGTTCTCTTTTTACTTTATGCCTTCTTTGGCAATTACCTGCCAGCACCGTGGACTCACAAAGGCTACGATCTCGATCGCCTAGTGGGTTATATGTATATGAGCCTTGAGGGCATCTATGGCACTGCAGTCGATGTCTCTGCAACTCTGATTATTCTTTTCACTATCTTTGGTGCCTTCTTACAATTTACTGGTGCTGGTAAATTCTTTATCGACTTTTCCTTTGCTGCAATGGGTGGCAAATCCTCAGGGGTTGGCAGAACCATTGTGCTGTCCTCATTTTTAATGGGCGGTCCCTCTGGCTCCGGTGTCGCAACTACTGTTACCGTAGGTTCAGTTGCCGCGCCCATGCTAGAAAAAGTTGGTTATGAAAAGAATGCTGCTGGCGGTCTTTTAGCAGCAGGCGGTCTTGGTGCTATTATCTCGCCACCAGTTTTAGGTGCTGCTGCATTCTTAATTGCAGACTTTCTAAAGATCTCTTATTTAGATGTGTTGCTGATGGCAACTATTCCAACTATTCTGTTCTATCTTGGTTTATTCGTGATGGTTGAGATTGACGTACGTAAATACGGCATGAAGAATATTCATTTCGAAACAGCAGAAAGTGCTTGGTCACTCACTAAAAAATACTGGTTCCATTTCTTCTCCCTTATTTCTATCGTGGTATTCATGATGTATGGCTTCTCGCCTGTGATGTCGGTGTTTTGGGCAACCGTCGTATCTGCTTTCTCTAGCATGTTGCGCGAAGATACTGCAATCATTCCTTGGGCCTGGTTTAAGGGTAAGGAGCCTATTCTTTCAGGTCTTTACAACTCTAACCTGACTAAGGCACTTGCCTCAGGATCAACTGGTGTGTTGGCTATCGCCGCAACCTGTGCAGGCGCCGGTCTCATTGTTGGCACCGTAACTCTGACTGGTCTTGGTTTGAAATTTAGCTCCATTGTGATTCAGTATGCAGGTGGCTCACTATTACTCACCGCGATTTTCACTGCCTTAATTGTTTGGATTGTGGGGCTCGCAGTTCCAGTAACTGCGTCATATATTATTTGCGCAGTAATAGCAGCACCAGCATTGATTAATTTAGGTGTGCCAGCATTTGCAGCTCACATGTTTATCTTTTACTACGCCGTTCTCTCAGAGGTATCCCCTCCAACAGCACTTTCTCCATTTGCAGCTGCGGCAATTTGTAAAGGCAACCCCTATAAGACGACTTTGCAAACCTGGAAATATGTGGCTCCAGCAATTCTGGTGCCATTCATGTTTGTGTTAGATAAGTCTGGTGTCAGCTTACTCTTGATGGGATCTAGCAGTGCCCTAGAACAAGCAGATTGGATGCAGATTGGCTGGATCTCATTTACCGCAGTGGTTGGTATTATCTGTTTGGCGGGCGGTCTCCAAGGCTGGTTTATTGAAAAAACTAAAATCTTTGAGCGCATCATCATGGTCGTCTCCGGAGTTGCCTTAGCTTATCCATCCAGTGAGGCTGACCTGATTGGCTTTATTGGATTTGGTTTAGTGCTCATTACGCAAACACTGACTCATTTAAAATTAAGTCGCAAGCCTTCTTAGTTAATACCATCAGCAGTACAAGTATTCAAAAATAAGGGCCCGTAGTGGGCCCTTATTGATTCAATGCTAATTTATTAGAGATTTAGACAATCTTTGTCCATGCTGCTTTGCCGGCATATTTTTTCACTGCAGCCTCGTCGAACTCAAATCCTAATCCTGGTGTTTTATGTAAGATCAAATCACCATTCTTAAAAGTAAGTTGCTTATTAATGAGTCTACGGAAATTGAGTACCTGATCATCTAGGAAGAACTCTACAAAACGGGCATTCGGTGTAGCAGCGACTAAGGGTGCATGTAAATCATGCATCCAATGTGGGCAAACCGTGACACCCTTCAAATCTGCATAAGCTGAGATCCTGCGCCACTCTGTAATACCACCACAAACAGCGGCATCAGATTGGAGGATCCTTGCGCCACCTGCATCAATTAACTCCCTAAAGCGCCAGCGTCCAGCCTCCATTTCGCCAGTGGCAACATTGATTTTGGTTAGGCGAGCCAGAGCAGCATGTAGATCAATCGCATCTGGTGAAAATGGCTCTTCAATCCAGTACGGGTTATAGGCTTCAAAACGACGAACATACTCTAGCGCGGTTGGTAAATCACGCCAAGCATTATTGGCATCTAAAGTCAGCAAAATATCATCGCCAATCGCTTTACGAGCAGCTTTAACTCGGGCCTCTTCTTCAGCGGGTGATAAACGCCCTACTTTCATCTTGACTGCTTTAAATCCTTGTTGAACATAAGACTCCATTTCCTTGCCAAGTTTGGCTGGAGTTTTACCCTCAAGATAATAGCCGCCACTTGCATATGCAGGGACTCGATCGTCCACTACAGAGCCAAGGTACTGATGCAAAGGTAGGCCAACAGAGCGAGCATTGAGATCCCACAGTGCGGTATCCAAAATAGAAATACCGCGCATGACAGCACCGGTGCGCCCCTGAAGAATGGATTCGTTATACATCTCCATCCACAAACCTTCGCTACGATGACTATTCTGTCCAATCAGCTTTGGCGCCAATAATTGCTCAACAGCAATTTTGGCAATATCACCGCCAGCACTGCCAACGTAACAAAAGCCAATACCTTCATTGCCATCCTTGCCACGAACCTTGACTAAGCAATAGTGGCGCTCAGAAACGGTACGAGTCGAAAATGAGGTGACTTTATCTAAAGGTACTGCTACTGAAGCAACCTGAACGGATTCAATAATCGGCATCTGGATTCCTTATTTTAAGAAATGATTGTATCGATAATTTAAATGCCAAGTATCAGCCTGAATAGGGAATAATTAAGGTATTGAGCAATTAACCAGTGGATGGACTATGAGTAAAGTGATCGTTATTGGAAGTGGCACCATGGGTGTAGGCATAGCAGCAGGGTTTTTAGCCTATGGGACCGATACCATTATTCTTGGGCGTACCCAAGAGAAGGCTGAAAAGTGCCTTAATGCAATTCAAGCATGTGCCGACTCAATTAATCCTGAATGGCAAACCCTTGGGTCAAGTCTTCTTGCTGGCAGTATTCCAGATTGGAATGACTGGCAAGATACTGCTTTAGTGATCGAAACTATTTCTGAGCGCTTAGATCTTAAAAAGGAGATCTTCGCCGACCTCGATCAACGTGTGCCATCTCATATTCCGATTGGAAGCAATAGTTCGGGCTTTCCAATCAGTGATATCGCTGGTGATCTGAAGTCTGCCCATCGCATGCTCAATACACACTATTTCATGCCGGCGCATATTGTGCCTCTGGTGGAAGTTGTTTTAGGAAAACACTCTGATCCAGTATTAGCCAATCAGGTTTGCGAACTTTACCGAGCCCATGGTAAAAAACCAGTGCTCGTTAAAAAAGATATCCCAGGGTTTTTGGCTAATCGTATTCAGCATGCATTGATGCGTGAAGCCCTCTCTTTGGTAGAAGATGGAATTGCTACCCCTGAAGATATCGATACCGCAGTGAGATATAGTTTTGGCTTTCGTTATGCTGCCGTTGGTCCAATGACGCAAAAGGAAATTTCTGGGTGGGAAGGTATGACCCTAGCTGCAGAACTGATATATCCCTCCCTATCGAATATCACAGCCCCACCAGCCTGCATTAGCAACTTGGTTAAAAATGGCAAAACTGGCATCAATAAAGGTGAAGGTTTTCGGAGCTGGAGCCCCGAAGAGGCAACAATGATGAAAAAGAATTACGAAGAGCGACTCAAGGCCGCATTTGCAGTGCTGAAAGTCGCACCAGATCAAGATTAAATTGAATTTGTTGCGCTACAACATGATTGTCCGAGCGCCATCTCACATTATTAGATAATTACGTGGTGAACAAAAAAGTAACTTGTCGCTCACTATTACAAGGGGCACTCATTCTGATTGGATTTAGCTATCTTGGTCTGCTGCCTGGGTTTATACCAACAGCTAACGCCCAAACCAACGAAGCCCGTAAAAAGGTGATTGTTCGGAATACCAAACCTACTGGCTTTAAAGATAATGCGGCAAGAGGGGGTTCAAAAAGCAATAGTCTGAATCCCTCACTATTCCAGAGTAAGGACACTGATGAAATGGATTTAGATAGCGCTGGTAATCTGGATTACCGAGTCGTTCAAGGCTGCCTACGACGTAATTTCAATGAGGATAATTTACCTTCTAGCGTCGGCATTGAGAACCGTCAACTTTCAGAGTTTTTCAAAACTCAGACGAAAACATTCTTTGATCGTATGCGTGGAGATTGCATTCCTTATGCCGCTGCATTCGGTAGTCGCAATCGCTTTGACTCACTCAGTATTATGAATGGCCCTCTTCAAGACAGTAAGACAGAAGTATGGACATTCACACCTTCTGCATTCGGAGGATTCCTAATTCAACAAGACTATTTAAAAAATGAATCTAAGAATCTGACTGAATTACGAATTCCATTGCAGGATGTTTTATATGACCCTCGCAAGGTAGGGGACGTTCTGCCAGTTGAGTTGGTTTGGGAGTTAAATTCTCTTATTAAACAGATCTACCCAGAAGAAAATAGTGCATTAGAAAATACCAATAGCATGGTTCGTTTAATTGTGGACTTTGGAGATCGCGAGAGATGGGCCCAAATCTGGGCTACTGAAATTATTGACCCAGTCAACAAAGAGGTATTTGCAAGCGCCTACTGGGTGAATCGTAACGATATCCCTGGTGGATTTTTTACTGGTAACGGGGAATCCCTAGAGCGTTCCTTTTGGACAAATCCACTAAGTTATCGCCGTATTTCACGAGGTGTTGGTAGCGTTCGCGCTTCCAGCAAGCGACCAAGTAGTAATGCGTCTGCCACTCAAGTAGTGCCTCCCAAGCAGCGCTATCGCACCCATATGGGTATTGATTATGCCGCCCCAACTGGCACACCCATCTTCAGCGTAGCCAATGGCAGAGTTACTCATATCGGCTATAGCGGCGCTTTTGGTAACCTCATTATCTTGGAGCACCCTGGTAACTATCATACCTACTATGCACACTTAAGTAACTACAACGTTGAGCTTGTAGTAGGCAATGAAGTTCGTCGTGGCTTCGAAATTGGTTATGTTGGATCAACTGGAAGATCAACCGGCCCACACCTGCATTTTGAACTTAGGAAAAATGGTGTATATGTAGATCCGTATGGGTTTAAGACCCAGCTAGATTTATGGTCTATGCGAAATAATGAAAGCGGTCAGCTAACCAGAGAAATTCTTTTGCTGGGAAGCCCCATTAAAGCGAATTGACGCGGGCTTTAGAAAAAATACTAATCTAGCAATAAAAATAGGGTCCACATGGACCCTATTTCTTTGACTAATGAAATATTTCTTAGTCAGCCAAGCACTAATACTGGCAACTTCGAATGCACGATCACTTCATGAGTTTCACTACCCAGCAACATACCTTTGATACCGGTGCGCTTATGCGAAGCCATCACGATCACATCGGCTTTTGATTTTTTAGCGCCATCTAAAATACCTTCGGATAAATTGGAATTAGAGATATGCAGTGTTTTTGCTTTGCTGCTTGCGCCAAGTGCAGTAGTAGATTTTTTAAACACATCTTTTGCATAGACTTCGCAAGCCTTCTGGTGATCCTTTTGGGTAATTCCATAGCCCATAGTGCTATCGGAATACACCATTGGAGGTAAGGAGTCAGATACATATACCAAGGTCACAGCAGCGCCATCGGCTTTTGCAAGTTCAGCTACTTTCTTCAATGCTTTCTTGCTGATATCTGAGCCATCAACTGGTACCAATAAATGTTTAAACATATTGACTCCCTTTAAATTAAACTACTGATCTATACTTTCCATAATATGCTTATTATTAGGCTATAACAGTTCAAAAGGGGACTTAATTGCTCAAGTACTTTGCCATCTACTTTTCATTTTTAATCACCATGATTGCAATTGATTTAGTTTGGCTCTTAGGCATAGCTAAAAGCCTTTATCGAGATGAAATGGGCGATTTAATGGCCAGTGAACCAAAGCTCATAGCAGGGCTGGCCTTTTACCTACTCTATGCATTAGGGGCAGTTATTTTTGTCGTCATTCCAGCCCTATCAAAACAGTCCTTAATATATGCACTGCAATATGGCGCTTTATTCGGTTTCTTCTGCTATATGACTTATGACCTCACCAACCTAGCTGTTGTTAGAGACTTTCCAACGCGACTGGCATTTGTTGATATGGCTTGGGGAAGTTTCGTCAGCGCAATAGTTTCCAGCGTTGCTTATTGGGTTGGCAATCGTTTTTCCTAAATAATCTGCATCGAACATCTCAATATTCTTCCAACCTAAAATCCTCAACTCTTTTTCGGGTTACAGCAAAACTCTATTTACAAAAGATGTTTTAGCGGGATTCACGGTAGGTATAGTGGCACTTCCTTTAGCGATGGCATTTGCTATTGCTAGCGGACTTAAACCAGAAGCCGGTATTTTCACTGCCATTATTGCTGGTGGACTCATCTCCCTTCTAGGGGGTAGTCGAGTTCAAATCGGTGGTCCCGCAGGCGCATTCATTGTGATTGTGTATGGCATTGTTGAGCGCTATGGTGTTGCTAATTTATTACTCGCCACAGCAATGTCTGGAGTATTTCTGATTTTGATGGGTGCATTCCGCTTGGGAACGCTTGTGCGCTTTATTCCTATCGCCGTCATTATTGGCTTTACTAATGGTATTGCTTTCTTGATTGGCTTGTCACAACTCAAGGATTTCTTGGGGCTTAGTATTGACAAGATGCCTGCGCAATTTTTTCCTGCCATTCAGGTACTCTATCAAGCTCTTAATACCTTTAACCCAATTGCGTTTGCTGTTGCATGCGGCAGTATTGCCTTCATTATTTTCTGGAAATTGTTTCAAAAACACTTAGGTCACTTGCGGCATGTCCCTGGAACGGTGATTGCGATGGTAGCAGCAACAATAATCACTAGCTTCTTAGACCTACCCATTGACACCATCGGTAGTCGCTTTGGCGGCATTCCTTCTGGACTACCCCATTTTGAGTGGATCCCAATCAGCTGGGGTGATGCTCAGTACATGATTATTCCAGCACTCACCCTTGCTTTGCTTGGTGCAATTGAATCGCTTCTTTGTGCCCGCATAGCAGATAGCTTAATTCATGATCGCCATGAATCCAATCAGGAGCTCATGGCTCAAGGGGTTGCTAATGTAATCATTCCCTTCTTTGGCGGCATGCCTGCAACTGGGACCATTGCACGAACTGTGACCAATATTGAAAGTGGCGCCAGCACCCCTATTGCTGGCATTGTTCACGCCCTTACCTTATTGATGATTGTTTTATTTGCAGCTCCTCTCGCAAAAGATATCCCTTTGGCAGGTCTTGCTGCAATCTTGATGTATGTTGCCTGGAATATGGGTGAATGGAAAAAGTTTATCGAACTCAAACAGTTCCGCATACCTTATCGCATCACTATCTTGAGCGTTTTTCTATTAACAGTGATGGTGGATTTAACTGTTGCCATTGAAGTTGGCTTACTGTCAGCCTTCATTACTTTTATCTACAGAATCTCTAGTCTTTCTCGCTGCGAAATTGCTGATGCTACTCATTTTCCATTGCTCGAAAACCAGCAAGGACGGATTGATGCCTACCGGATTTATGGCGCAATCTTTTTTGGAGCAGTAAAACTGCTCGAACAGATTGAAAAAAACTTGCCTTCTAAAACGCTACTACTTGATCTGAAGAATGTGATCTATGTGGATACCTCAGGCATGGATACGATTGCAGAATTAGCTTATCTCTGCAAAATTCATCATGTCCAATTAATCCTTTGTGGCTTAGATCATCAACCTTATGAAATGGCCCAACGAAGTGGCTTTCTTGAGAAGCTGCCACAGGGCTGTCTCTACCCTGATCTCCTTGCTGGAATAAAAGCAGCCATACATTCTTAAACCTCTTTGCCTAAGAAATACAGAAGCCGCCTTTTAATAAAGCTTCCGGCAAAACCCAGGCACGTTATAAACCAAACCTCATGGAACTAAACCCCACAGGCCCTCACCATGAATTATTTGTGCAATTGCCATGCAGCCAGGGCAGCAAAAAGAATGACTTATGCCTGCTAAATCCGCATTGATTATCTCGCCTGGTGCAATTGTGCTCGAGCAGTGATAACAAGTGAGGATCTTACTCATCCAGCCACTTTACCCACCCAACCATTACGACGCTCATATAAGACAAATAGAACACCCCATATCACTACAGCGCCATAAGCCCATACCCAAGCAATTTGTGAGGAACGAGATCCTGAAATATCTAATACAAAACCAAAGATTGCAGGGCCTAGCAGACCGCCGCCAAATCCCATTAAAGAATGTAATCCCATCGCTGCACCTTTAATATTTTCTTGTGCGCTAACCACAAGACCTGCGGTTAATGTAGCAGAGTCAGCCATGATAGAAATGGCATGCCCAATTGCTAGAATAACAATTAACCCCCATGATTGGCCGGTAGAACAAGCTAGTGCAACACCCAAGACGGCACTAGTCAACATCACAATACATACCCACTTTTGACGTCCTACTCGCAGAGCAATCTCGTTGCCTAGGATAGAAGCAGGCACGCCGAAGAAATTGACAATCCCAGCCAATGCAGTAGCTGCCAAGAAAAAGGATTCTCCAGACATGACGGTACAAAATGCAAAGAAGGCTACGAGCCAGCTTCTTGAGGCAAATAATTCTAGTGAGTGTGCGGTATAGCCAAAAATAAAGCCTGCTGCTTTTTTATCCTCCAATACCAATTTCCATTTGCCCAATGGAAATATATCATGCAAACGAATTTCTATTGGCCCCTTCCACTTCTCATTCTGCAAAGGAGGTATCAGAAGTAAAACAATTAAAAATGCTGTCAAAGGTCCAAGCGCAATAATGCCAAATACATAATGCCAACCAAATGCACTTAAGATCCAGCCTGAACATAAATATGAAAATCCTGTGCCGATCCCAAAGAAGGCGGTATAAAACGCGATGTGGCGGGTAATCTCACCAGACTGAATCCGATCAGACAAAATTTTGAGGCCAGGCATATAAGTACCAGCAAGACCCGCACCATTAATCGCCATAAAAAATAGAGCAGTCCAAAAGTTATATGCCAATAACCCCATACCCAAGAGACCTGATGCAGCAGAAAGACCGCCGATCAAATAGACCTTACGTGCATCCACTCGATCAGTCAGTGCAGTGGCCAAAGGGACGACCAACATATATCCAAAGAAAAATGCACTAGCAATTAATCCAGACTGCAAATTCGTTAAATGCCACTCTTCCTGCAAAGTAGTTAGCACCACTGCGTAGCAAGCAAAGCCCAATAAAGCACAGGTTTGTGCCATGAGCATAAGAGGGGTATAAGCAGACGATCGAAAGCGCATAGGGTGACAGTAAAACGTGGATTCATTCTACTCGCCCTAAGAGGAAAGACCCGCTACACTAACGGAAACAAGATGGAGATAGCATGAAAAATAAACCCATTTCAGGTCACTTAATCCAAGTATGTACCGGACTATTGCTCACCTTTGCCTGCAGTCTAGTCATGGCTGATAACTACCCCTCCAAACCAATTAGAGCCATAGTGCCATTTGCAGCAGGTAGTGCAACTGATCAAATCGGGCGAGCTTTCGCAGCAAAAATGACAGAATCTTTGGGTCAACCTGTCGTCATTGAGAACCGCCCCGGGGCAAATGGAATGATTGGTGCTGAAGTCGTCGCTAAATCACCCGCAGATGGTTACACCCTTTTATTTGGGACTAACAGCACTAATGCAGCTCTCAAAAGCTTAGTAAAAAATCTTCCTTACAACCAAGACACCGCATTCACCCCCATCGGCTACTTTGGCTCGGTACCTCTGATCGTTGCCATCAATAATGATGTACCTGCTAAATCTCTCAATGGCTTTGTCTCACTCGCAAAAGCGGATCCAGGGAAAATGACCTTTGCTTACGCAAGCACCTCTCAACGTGTTTCCTCAGAAATGTTAGCCAGCGCGACCGATATCAAAATGACTGGTGTTTCTTATAAGAGTGGCCCTAACGCTATGACTGATCTAATCGGTGGTCAAGTAAATATGTTCACCGCAGACTTTGCAGTTACTTTGCCACAAGTGCAAGCAGGCAAAATTCGTGGTTTAGCCGTCACTTCACTAAAGCGCTCACCAGCCATTCCTGAGTTGCCAACCGTAAATGAGGCTCTTGGTATCAAGGGTTATGAATTAATCGCCTTCTTCGCAGCGTTTGGTCCTGCAGGAATGCCAAAAGATACCGTTATCAAACTTAATAAGGCGATTAATGATGCTGCTAAATCCAAAGACTTAGTTGAGAAATTTTCGGCTATGGGTTTTGAATCTCAGCCCGGTACCCCAGAGGCTCTCGGACAAAAAATTAAGCTAGAAACAGTCAAATGGGCAAAAGCTATTAAAGAAGCAGGAATGCAACCAGAGTAATGACTGATTTACTTTAGCCCGTATCAATTTCCATTGCCAAGAGCCAATATGAAAGGCTCTTGCCATGGGAATCTAGATTTAAAGACAGATTAACCCCGCCATCCAAAACATCATCAATCACAAAATTGAGGGCCTTCAGATTTTCTAGTTCGTAACGCTTTACGGCGCTAGGCTTACGAAAACTAAAATGATCTTTCACCCTTTCTGCTGTCAACTCTCTCAAAAGAATGGGAAAGTCTTCTGCTCGATACGCAATCACACTAATATTCGAGCGATTGCCTTTATCGCCGGTTCTGGCGTGAGCAAGTTGATATAAAGGAATTTTTTTAGCCATCACACCAATTCCTTGGTATCAAAAAATTCATAGGAAGCGTGTATCAAATCTCGAGGAATAAAGCAGACTAAGGTATTCAAGCGAGGCTTCAAGCTAGTTCGCACTCCGCCCCCTCCTGCAGGGCCGCAGGTATAAAGTGCTGTCACTTCACGACATACTCTCATGGCTTGATGCTTATCCTGATTAGCGGTTGATACTCGCAAACGGATATCCTCAAGGCCTATTGATGACTTAATTTGCGGGCCCTCCCCAGCATCACTTGAAAATACACTTGAAGAGCCAATGTAATCAATGCGAAGAACTAAATCACTTAAGCGCTCACGGATAATTTGTGCAGCGAGTTGTGCTCTCTCATATGCGTGAAACCCGGCATAAGAAATTTCAGCCTCAGATAACCAGCCGCCATCAATACAAATATTAGCCTTCAAAGTATCTGGCTTCTGATGGCCTATCACGCCTATTAATTCAACTCTATCAGCTCCCGTATCATGTAGCTCAACTTGAGAGATATCAGCGACTACGTCTGGAGTAAGGTATTGCGCTGGATCATGAATTTCATATAAAAGTTGCTCAGTCACCGTCATACGACTCACTAGTCCACCAGTATTAGGTGGCTTTGTAATACACATTTTTCCTTGAGCATTAAATTCCATAATTGGGAATCCGACTTGAGCTAAGTTAGGGACATCTTTTACTCCAGGATCAGCAAAGTAACCGCCGGTTATCTGAGCCCCACACTCTAAAAGATGTCCAGCAATGGTGGCAGCCCCCACAAAATTCCAATCGCTCCATTCTTTTTTGAAATACGCCATCAGAGGACCTACTGTCAGAGCTGGATCTGCCACGCGACCGGTGACAACGACTTGCGCCCCAGCATTTAATGCCTGCGCAATCTCCTGACCTCCTAAATACACATTTGCACTAACTAAAGTACTTTGTGTCAATGTTTCTCGATCTGATGGAGAGAGGAACGACTCTAGCTGAGAACGAAACTTAGGTGCAGATACATCATCTCCCTTGACGATAGCGATCTTAATGCTCTGCAAACCTTTTTCTTGAGCAAGTTTGGCAATGAAGCGTGCAGCGCCTTCAGGATTAGCAGCGCCAAAATTTCCTACAATAGGAATTCCACCTTTAATGCAATCTACCAAAATAGGTTCAAGCATTTCCAAAAGGAGAGGTTCATAACCTAAATCTGGATTCTGATGACGCTCTAGTTGTGCAAGCGCCAAAGTTCTCTCAGCTAAACTCTCAAAAATTAAACAGGCTGGTCCACCACATCTCAATAGCTCATCTACTAGTGGCTTAGCAACATCTGTGCGATCGCCAGAAAAACCAGCAGCACAGGCGATGCGATAAATATCAGTCACAATGAATAATGGGTAATTTATTGCTGACTACGATTTGGAGAATCTTGAAAGCCATTGGATCTATAGGTCAAAATCAGGGTATCGCGGTAGCCGTAATTACCTAGAGGCTGAATCGGGGTAGATTCATGAATCATCTGCTCATCATTCATCAGCAAAAGAGACCAAGGTTGGGCTAAGGTGAAGCGTAATCCAGCTGAACCATTAGCATCAAATATTCTGGTTTCTCCACCCTTAATACCCACGCGGTCTAATAAAAATACTGCTACAAAATCCACACCATCACGGTGTGCGCCCTCAGGTGTTGGTCGACCAATACCATCAGTAGTATCAATCCGAAATTGGTGAGCTTCAACAAACCAACTAGTAACTGGCTTTAAACTACTCAAAACTTGAGCAAGGCCTATCAATAGAGATTGCCAGGCTGGATCATTCAATAGAGTAGCTTGAACAGGCTCAAACCAACGCTCAATTCCACCATGCAGAGCATTGTAATTAACTGACTGCCAGTGTGCGCGATGGGATACTAAATTCAGATGCTCACCTTTAATCTCATAACTAGCATGACGACGAAAACGGTAACGTCCGCCATCTTTTAAATATGGGTCACGAGGTAAGCCTTCCCAAAACTGAGTTAAGTTCTGCAAATTAGCCAACCCCACCTTGCTCAGTTCAGCAACAGTTTCAGCCGATGCCACAACATACCCCTGAGAACGCAAAGTCTGTGCTAGCTCTTTAGCTGGCGTCAGTGGTGGTGTTAGTGTGACATTATTCATAAGCTTATTTTATGGGTAATCAGTAGCTCAGTATTAATCGAGCTGAGCGCCAGATGCTTTCACAATTTTTGCCCATTTAAGCAACTCTTCCTTGAGTAAGGCCCCTAGTTTTGTAGGTGGTACTGGATTGAGATCCAATCCCTGAGCAATCAATTTCTCACGGACATCAGCCCTTCCCATAACCTTATCCATGGCAACTTGATTTTTCTTAATCACATCAGTACTCACGCCAATGGGGGCAAAGATTGCAACCCAAACCTCACCCACACAATCTGGATAGGTTTCTGCAATTGTTGGGATTTCTGGGGCTACACTAGAACGCTTAGCGGAACTAATCGCAATCGCCTGTAACTTACCCGCTTTGATGTAATTAATTGCCGATGGTAGACTTGCAAAGGCCAATGGAACCTGCCCACCTAAGACATCATTAATCGCAGGTGCAACACCTTTGTAAGGGATATGTTGCATCTCAATACCAGCACTAGTATTTAGCATCGCGCCAAGTAGATGACTAATAGTGCCATTACCAGCAGAAGCATAGGAAAGCTCACCGGGCTTCTTCTTTGCTGCAGTAACAACGTCAGCTAGTGTTTTATATGGAGATCCTGGTGGGGAAACCAATACATATGGTGTGGCACCAATGTAATACAGCGGTACAAAATCATTTACTGGATCAAATCCTGGATTCTTATAGAGAGAGGGGTTAATAGCTTGCGCACTATTAATAGTAAGCAGTAAGGTATAGCCATCTTTAGCAGAACGCGCCACACTCTGAGTGCCAATATTACCGCCGGCACCAGGTCGATTTTCAACAACGATAGAGCTGCCAATTGCCTCCCCAAAAGCTGGAGCAATTAAACGCCCGACAATATCATTTGTTCCGCCCGCGGCTTGTGGGACGACTAAGTTAATAGGCTTATTAGGATATGGCTGAGCCATGAGTTGAAAGGCAAATAAGCAACAAATGAAGCCTAGAATATATTTGTAAGTAATTTTATTCATCATATTTGCCTCAAGCTAATAGTTTTAAATTACAACTGCCTTTTGAGAGAGTTCATTAAAATCTCTCTTGTTTTTTGCATTATGCCCCGCACATCAAAATAGGCAAATGATTGGCCTTCCAGGAGGCTAAGAGGGGCTTATTGACGGACTTGGTCAATCACTAGCCGAATATTATTGGCTCCGACCTTGACTATTTGTACCGCTGAAATTAAATCTCCCACTTCTGGCTTTGCCATTCCTATTTTAGAAATTCTGACCTCGATTGAGGCTTCGGATAATTGAGAGAGTGGTGCACTTGGGTTCATTGCTAAAGCATCAGTTAAAGAGAAGTTCATCGGAAATTCTGAGACAGATGTCTTTAGCACTGCTACTGGCATGCGTTCACCTGGTTTGCGCGCAATCACCATCACAATATCGCCAGATTTCACTTTAGACTTTAAATCAGCCGATATCTCAATCTTGCCGCTAATACTTTTTGTGCTTACGCTAGCTTTAGCTGAAAGGCCACCTTTAGCACGCGCATCAGCAATCGATGCCTCTATTGAACGCGCGTCTTCAGTTCCTGGTGGCAATTGTTGTGCCAGCTTTTCCCAAGTCTGGACTGCAGCCTTGTAATTACCCACTGCATAAGAAGCAGTTCCAGAAAGCCATAGCGCCATTAAGTTATTAGGATCTAGTTTAAGCGCTTGATTAATCAGCTTTTGCGGTTTACCAGCAAAACTTCCGTTGGCATTAGAGGCTAGTACATCTGCATAGTCAGCCAAGAGCTGGGGATCAGAGTCAATAAAATTTCCGGCTCGCTCGTATGCTTTAGCAGCTTCTTCATTGCGCCCTAAGATGCGATAGGAGCGAGCTAACATTACCCAACCCTGCAAATTAGTCGGGTCTTTTTCCATCTTTGCTGCAAACTCAGCAACCATTTTCGAGACACCCTCTTGCGTCATAGGTTGCTCAGCAATGCGAGTGGCATCACCCAAAGAAAAATAGAATCCCGCTGAAAGTACTGTAATAAATATACACAGCCCAATTACAGTGATCTTGCTTGAACCCATTACAGAGCGATCATCCTCTTCATTCGTATCCTGGAAGAGGCGTTGACGCATTTCGGCATGGGCAATTTCATAATCAGCACTATTGGTTGATCCTGCCGCCCTCTCCGCCTCTAATTTTTCGAGCTCTTCACGATAAATAGCGGCATTCATTTGGCGACGAGAAGTTGCCTCTACTTTTGGTGGAAAAATAAATGGGTGCAACAGTAGAACGAGTACCAAAACTAGCAATAAGAAGGCGGGAATTAGAAAACTAGTCATAGAGCTTTCTTCTCATCTTGGTTATTGAGTAAAGCATCAATTCTTTTGTTGTCATCATCCGATAATGCAATATTAGTTACCGCATTATTTCTGCGGCGCAAATAAGTCAATAGACCCGCTATACCAATTAAAAGAATGACAAAGGGACCAATCCAAAGTAGCCAAGTAATTGGTTTGACTGGTGGACGATAGAGTACAAAATCTCCATAGCGCTCCACCATGAAACTTCTAATTTGATCATCACTCTTACCCTCTTTAATGAGAGTGCGAATTTCTCGGCGAAGGTCATTAGCTAAATCAGAACGTGATCCAGCCAAAGATTCATTCTGGCAAACCAAACAACGCATTTCTTCGGAGATACTAATTAAGCGCTGTTCGATCACAGGATCATCGGCCAACGGCGCCGCATCTTTGGCAAACGATAAACTAAAGCTAAATACACAGAGAGTAATTAGTAAAATTGATTTCATGATTTCTGAAGCTCACTAATCAATGGGTAGATCTTTAGATTCAGTATGTTCATCGTAATAGGGCCAATATGTTTAAAGCGAATGATGCCCGCTTTATCAATCACATAGGTTTCAGGCACACCGTAGACACCATAATCAATCCCAACACGTCCATTTGCATCGAACGCTGATAGTAAATAAGGATTGCCCTGCTTGGCCAACATAGCGAGCGCATCTTCACGCTTATCCTTGTAGTCCAAACCAATCACAGGCGCTACCTTTGACCTAGCAAGCTCAACTAGTACTGGGTGCTCTTCACGGCAAGCAACACACCAAGATGCCCAGACATTCAGTATCCAAACCTGCCCCTTCATGCTTGCAGGTGAAAAAGTCTGGTTGGTCTCTGACAGCTGTGGAATTTCAAATGCTGGTGCTGGCTTATTAATTAATGGTGAGGGAATTTCTTGTGGATCGCGACTTAAACCCATCGCTAGGAAGACAACTAAGACGACAAAGAGCACTAGAGGAATTAAAAACTTTACTTTCATGAAGCTTGTCTTTTCAATTTGATGCGATAGCGTTTATCAGAGATCGCCAATACACCACCAAGCGCCATCAACAAGCAGCCGCCCCAGATCCAATCAACAAAGGGCTTGTAATACACGCGCACTGCCCATGATCTATCAGGCAATACTTCGCCAAGAGAAACATAGATATCTCGTGTTAAGCCCACATCAATAGCAGCCTCAGTCATTGGCATGCTTGATGAAAAATAATTGCGCTTCTCTGGATATAGCGTTGCCTCTGGATTACCATTCTTACTTAATAAGAAAGTCCCGCGCATTGCCTGGTAGTTTGGTCCTGGCACTAAATTAACGTCTTGTAGCTGAATTTGATATCCGCCTACTGAAACACTCTCACCAGTAGCCATGCGCACATCTTTTTCCTCTTGATAAGCGCCAACCATCGTGACACCAATCACAAATACAGCGATGCCAATATGGGCTAATTGCATACCAATAAATGAGCGCGTTGGCTTGCCTATTTTTGCCTGACGAATCCACTGTAAGCAACCAGAGGCAATTACCCAAAAAGCCAACAAGAAGCCAAGGCCAGCTAGCCAAGTGAACTCGCCCATCATCAAAGGAATACTGATACCAGCAAGTACTGCAGCAAGGCCTGCAAGCCATAAGCGCTTGATTACCGCCAGAAGATTAGAGCTTTTCCAATTAGTCCAGGGACCAATACCCATCAATACCAATAAAGGAGCCGTGAGGGGCACAAATACACTATTAAAGTAAGGGGGGCCGACAGAGATTTTTCCTAAATGAAGAGCATCAATTAGTAAGGGATACAAAGTCCCAAGCAATACTGAGCCAGCTGAAACAACCAAGAAGACATTACCCAAGAGAATAAAAGTTTCTCTTGAGCTTAAGTTAAATTTTCCGCCTAGAGAGCTCTTTGGCGCACGCCATGCATAAAGCATTAGGGAGGATCCAACCACGAGAACCAAAAAGATTAAGATAAAAACACCACGCCTAGGATCAGTAGCAAAAGCATGGACTGATGTCAGAACACCTGATCGCACTAGGAAGGTTCCAAGCAGAGATAAAGAAAAAGCAGTAATTGCTAACAAGACAGTCCAACTCTTAAAGCCGCCACGCTTTTCAGTAACTGCTAATGAATGTAATAGTGCAGTACCGACTAGCCAAGGTATAAAAGATGCATTCTCAACCGGGTCCCAGAACCACCAACCACCCCAACCTAACTCATAGTAGGCCCACCAAGAACCCAGGGCAATTCCAAGCGTCAGAAATACCCAAGCAGCTGTGGTCCAAGGGCGTGACCAGCGAGCCCATGCAGCATCTAATCTTCCAGATAACAAAGAAGCAATCGCAAAAGCAAAAGCTACTGAGAAACCAACATATCCCATATACAACATGGGTGGGTGAAACACTAGGCCAGGATCTTGCAATAGTGGATTTAAAGACCGGCCATCTTGCGCAGCTGGCAGTAAGCGCATAAATGGATTTGAGGTTGTGAGAATAAACAGCAGGAGCCCACTCATCACTAAACCTAAAACACCAATGACTCTAGCGACCATAAACTCATCTAAAGCTTTAGAGAGCTGGGAAACCAAAATGGTCCAGGTACTTAATAAGAAAACCCATAAGAGCAATGAACCCTCATGCCCACCCCAAACAGCTCCTAAACGATACATCACAGGCATCTGAGAATTAGAGTGCTCAGCGACATAGAGCACAGAAAAGTCATTACTATAAAAACACCAAGCCAAAATTACAAAAGCAGTAGCAAGCAATAAGAAAACAGTTTGAGCAGCAGGTCTTGCCAACATCAACCACTCTCGACGGCCTTGATGTGCACCCACCAATGGAAGTACCCCTTGAATGAGGGCAACACAAAGTGCTAGGATGAGTGCGTAATGCCCAAATTCAGGAATCATTTATTATTTCCATTTTTCTGGGCCTGATCTAAAGCATGCTTAGCCTCTGGTGGCATGTAGTTCTCATCATGCTTAGCGAGTACTTCACTGGCAATGAATTCTCCATTGGCATTCATGCGACCCTGAATCACAGCACCCTTACCTTCTTTAAATAAATCTGGAAGAATGCCTGTGTACGCAACGGGAATATCTTTGACGAGATCAGTAATTACAAAATGCACTGTCAAGCCATCACGCCTTAAGGATTCATCTTTCACCATGCCGCCAATCCGAAAAGCTTGATCCTTCGGTGCCTTACCTGCAGCTACTTCACTAGGAGTGACATATAAAGCGATATTGCTATTAAGTGCATTCAGAATCAGTAAGGCAGCAGCGCCAATCACTGCTAAAGCAGCAATAATTAATAGTGCACGTTTATGTCTAGGCTTCACTGACTACTTTCTTTATCAAACTGCTCAGCTAGTTGCTCCTGCTTGAGTCTACGCATAATTGCCTTAAAGCGAGCGCGCACTACTAAAGGCTCAAGCAATAAAACCAGGGCACAAACGCCAAAGCTACCCCATACATATAGCGCATAGCCACCCATTGCGAAGAATTCTGCTGGACTATTCCACATTAACTCTTTACCTCGATCAATTGTCTCACCCAATCGGTATGCGCTTCACGCTCCAGAATAATTGCTCGAACTCGCATCAAACCGACGGCAATGGAGTACATCCAGAAACACAAAGCCATCAAAAGCATTCCCCACAGCATGGTCTGCGCCATCGCAGGTGCTTTTGTCAAAGAAACCGATGCGCCTTGATGCAAGGTATTCCACCATTTGACTGAAAAATAAATAATAGGCACATTCACTACTCCTACTAAAGCCAAGATAGCGCCTGCTTTATCTGCACGACGACGGTTATCAATCGATGCCTGTAAGGCAATAAAGCCCAAGTAGAGAAAAAGTAAAATTAATTCAGAAGTCAGGCGCGCATCCCAAACCCACCAAGCTCCCCACATGGGCTTGCCCCAAAGTGCTCCAGTCCACAAAGATAGAAATGCCATCCATGCACCTACGGGTGCCAAAGCTTGAGCCATCATCGCGGATAAGCGGGTGTTAAAAACCAAACCGAGCCCAGCCCATGCTGCCATGACAAGGTAAAGAAACATCGACATCCACGAGGCAGGCACATGGATAAAAATAATGCGATAACCCTGGCCCTGAACTGCGTCTACTGGAGCAACAAAAAAGCTGACCCATAGGCCAGCCAAACCAAATCCAGCGGCAAGCACCCAGAAAACAGGAATGAGTTTTCCGGCAACTGGATAAAAGGTGCTCGGGCTTGATAAGCTAAACCAGTTCACCAACCGGTTATTAGAAAAAGAGGAATTATTTACCTGATTCATTCAATCGCAATCTTTACAGCTGCAGCACTTACCCAAGGTACAAATGCTAAAGCCAAAATCAATAAAGCGCCAAGCAAAGAAAAGTGGCCGGACGTATCTAAGCCAACACTATTTGCGTATACAGCGCCCGCACCAAATATTAATACCGGAATATACAAAGGCAAAATTAACAAGCTCATCAACACACTGCCGCCCCGAACTCCAAGAGTTAAAGCTGCACCAATAGAACCCAGTAAGGATAGTACTGGAGTTCCTAGCAAGAGAGTGCCCATCAATACATATAGGGAGCTAGCATCCAAATCAAATTGAATACCAATCACCGGGGCTAATAGCACCAAAGGTAGGCCACAAACAATCCAGTGGGCAATGATTTTTCCTGCTACTAATAAAACCATCGGTTGTGGAGATAACGCTAACTGTTCTAGAGCGCCATCCTGATAATCTGCCGCAAACATTCGATGTAAGCCCAATAAGGTAGAAAGCAAAGCAGCCACCCAAATGACACCGGGAGCAATTTTGCGCAGCAAGGCGGCATCAGCGCCAATGCCAAGCGGAAATAAACTAGTTACCACTACAAAGAAAAACAATGCAGTCAGGACTTCACTCTTGCGGCGCATGACTAAGAGTAAGTCCCGATGGATGATTGCAAGCAAGGCTCTCATAGCTCTAGGACCTGCACATTCGAAATGCTAACCTCTTGATGACTGGTTAATACTACAAGACCGCCAGCAAAAAGATGTTCAGTAATTAAATTCTGTAACTCATGAACAGCCTGAACATCTAAAGCATTAAAAGGTTCATCTAAAATCCAGAGCTTGGCCTGACGAGTCAACATGCGCGCCATGAGAATACGTCGCTTTTGTCCTGCAGATAAACAATTGACTGGTAAATTTTCGCGGCCACGCAAACTAAACTGCGATAAAGTAGCCAGCGCTTTTTCTTGCGAGAGAGGGACGCTATCTAACGCTGCATACATTTGTAGATTTTCTAAAGCAGTGAGATCTTCTTTTAAAGCATCTCTATGCCCCAGAAATAAGAGTTCACGATGATAGGCAATAGGATCAAGCGTAATGGATTGATCGCCCCAAAGTACTTCACCAGACTCTGGTTTTGATAAGCCCGTTAAGAGACGCAATAGACTCGTTTTACCAACTCCATTTTCACCGCGAACGTGTAAACAATTTCCAGACGCAACACGCAAATGAAGATTGGTAAATAACTCTCTTTCGCCACGAACGCAACGAAGTCCACGGGCTTCGAGCACCAAGGCAGGGTTACTAGAGGTCGTGGAAAGATTGATTGTCATGTCAGGCTGTGGCTTGAATCAAACCACCGCATGCATTGTCCAAGAGCCCCTAGGGACTGTCAAACAAGCAGAAATGGATTTTTGGGAATAATCCCTTTTAATTCAGTCGCTTAGATGATTATAAGCGGAGTCAAGAGGAAATGTCCTACGATGCCCTGAGCCTATTCTGGTTTGATACCGGCAGTTTTAATGATCTTACCCCAGCGTACTGATTCTTTCTTCTGAAAGGCACCAAAAGCCTCGGGGCTCATGGCGTAATACTTAGCCCCCTCAGACTCCAACTTTTTCTGAACAGAGGCTTGCTGCATGATTTTGCTAACCTCAGCATGCAGCTTTTTCACAATAGCTGGGGGAGTCCCAGCTGGTGCAAATAGGCCAATCCAATTTTTAACGTCAAAACCAGGAAGTGTTTCACTAATACTAGGCAGGTCTGGCATCGATGGATCTCTAGTTGAGCCCGTTACTGCCAAGCCACGCAATTTATCACTTTTCACATACGGAAGAATGGTGGGCATAGTCGCAAACATGACTTGTGTTTGTCCGCCAATTAAATCGGTAATAGCCAACGCATTCCCTTTATAAGGAATATGGATCATATCCACTTTAGCTGTGAGGATAAAGAGTTCACCAGCCAAATGGCTAGCAGTACCAATGCCGCCAGAGCCATAAGCAACCTTACCTGGATTTGCTTTTAAATAAGTAATCAACTCACTCACACTTTTTACTGGAAGATTTGGATTGACAGCCAATAATCCCTCAGCATCCAGCACGAAAACTACTGGCACAAAATCTTTCATGGGGTCATAAGGCATGCTTTTGACAAGATAGGGATTGACTGCATGCGTACCAATACTGCCCATGATGAGGGTATATCCATCAGCAGGAGATTTAGCTACAAAATCAGCTCCAATATTTCCGCCACTACCAGTCTTATTCTCAACAATGACAGGCTGACCATAAGTCTCGCTTAAACCCTGAGCAATAATCCTCGAAAAACCATCTGCTATACCGCCTGTAGCAAATGGGGAGATGATCTTCAATTGACGATTTGGATAAGCATCAGTCTGAGCAAAAGCACCTTGCTGAAAGAAGATGGTCGTGCCAACAAGAAAAGTGAGTACAATTTTTCTCATATTAAATATCTCAAGGCTTTTTAATTAGTGGCGCAGCAGATAAACCCTGCACTTGATATTGTTGAATTAAAGCGGTCACTAAACCAGTGCTAATAAACTCTTCTACACAAGTACTTAAAAATTCAATCGCCTCTAGATGAGATTTTTGTGTAGCAATTGCCTGCTGAATGCCAGTGAACTGACCATCAAGAATACGTGCACCCGGAATCTTTTGAGCAGCGCTCACTAAGCCTGTTTTGAGTCCTGCGAGAGCATCTAAGTTCTCACTAACAAACAACTCATTGCTAGCTTGGAGACTATCTGCATGTACCAAAGTAGCATGCTTCAGATTACGCTGAAGCCAAAGATCATAAGCGCTCTTGAAAAATGAGGCGATACGTATGCCGGGTTGGTCTACTTGGGACACATTCACAATAGATGAATTAGCAGGAACCAAGTAGCTAGCCTCAAGCTCTACATAAGCAGGTGTAAAGGTAACTCTTTTAGCGCGCGCTGGATCAGACCCCACTAATGCAATTCCACATTTTCCATCGGCAGCTGAATTCACCACTGCATCCTGCGTTTCGAAACCCTGTAAATTCAGTTCGACACCTAAGCGCTCTGCAATAGCACGGCAAATATCAGGCGCAATACCAGTAGGCTTGCCAGTAGGAGATCTACCAGTGACCAAGAGAAAGTTGCCTAAATAAACTGCAGCGTTAAGAACGCCGTGCGGGGCTAATTGAGCTCTAATAGAAGGTGAAATGGAGTTCACAAAATCCTATTTAATCAAGATCAGCGATGACTTAGAGTTGGACAGTTTCGCCTTCGGTCATGGGAATAATTTTGATATTACTTCCCTTCATAGCTTCCTGAAACTCTGCCAAAGTACCTTTTGTCATCGGATTGGAGTTGTAATGCATTGGGATAACCATTTTTGGTTTCACCCAAGTGCGCAATGCATAAGCAGCATCATCTGGTGCCATTGTGAAATTGCCACCAATCGGAATCATTACGAGATCTGGCTTGTAATGCTCGCTGATAAATTTCATATCACTAAACAAGCCAGTGTCACCCATATGCCAAATCTTGAAGCCATTTTCAAGCTCAATAATGTAGCCCATAGCTTCGCCAGCGGGGTGCGATTCCATCTTTTCAGTTGCAGGGTTTTTCCAGGCAAGTAAAGAGGAATGTTCAGCTTGTACAGCCGTGACTTTAATTCCTGGCAAAGGAGTTACGCGCCCAGTCTTATTAAACCGATGTCCTAGATCAGCCGGTAAGATTCCTAAAGTAATGAGTGGCGTCACCATATCAGCTGGGCCATATAACTTTGTATTATTCATCTTCGCCAATGCAGGAGCATCGCCAATATGATCAACGTGTGCATGAGTTACCAGTAACAAATCAACTGGACCAATTGCAGCTAAATCATTCTTGAATTGAGGTGGAGTCTTAGGACCGCCAGTAATCCAAGGATCAATCAAGATAATTTTCCCATTAGGCGTCTTAATCCGAAAGCCAGCCTGACTAAGCCATAAGATTTCGGTCTTACCCTGCGCACCACTAGCAGTTGATGTCTGGGCATTAGATAGCCCAGCACTCAATAGTAAAGCTGTCGAAACTAAGAAAGCAGAAAATAAACTTCTTATTGAAATGCTATTCATGCGCCGTCTCCTAAGTGTTTTTTATATTGATTTCTAAACTATAGCTGAAAATAAACAGGCGGGGTTTGAATATGATGGCTAGTTCCGCTAAGGAATCATCACAATAGCGCCAGAGACCTTTCTGCCTTCGGCCGCACGATGGGCATCAGCAGCTTGCTCTAAAGGAAACTTAGCGCCAATTTGAACCTTAACGTAACCTTTGGCGATTGCATCAAATACTGCCTTTGCATTCTCTTGTAGCAATGCATGCGTAGCATTATGAGGAAATACAGAAGGTCTTGTTAAAAACAGACAGCCCTTCTTATTCAAAATCTCGGGCTGGATCTCAGGAGCAGGTCCTGAGGCAGCACCAAACAAAGCCAAGGTTCCAAAGGGAGCAACGCAGTCTAATGAGCCCATGAAGGTCGTTTTAGCAACAGAGTCATAAACTACATTCGCCTTTTTACCGCCAGTTGCTTTCAGGAATTCTTCAACCCAATTTGGCTGCGAGTAATCCACTACTGCATCACATCCTGCCGCTTTAGCTACAGCCACTTTAGCTTGTGAGCCAACACTACCAACAACAAAGGCACCAAGTGCTTTTGCCCAGCCAGCCAAAATTTGGCCAACGCCACCAGCAGCGGCATGCACTAAAACAATATCACCCGCTTTTACTTTGTAGGTTTTTTGAATAAGGTACTGAGCAGTCATCGCTTTAAAGAAGACAGCTGCTGCAACTTCATCAGAAACATTGCTTGGCACAGGCACTAACTTATCGGCAGCAACGTTACGGGCGCTTGCATATGCCCCAATGCCAGCATTCATATACATTACACGATCGCCCACCTTGAGACCTGCCACACCATCACCTAAAGCCTCAACCACTCCTACAGCCTCATGGCCAAGACCCGTAGGTAGATCGAGTGGGTAATATCCTGAGCGCTGATAGATATCGATGAAATTAAAACCAATGGCAGTCTGACGCATTTGTACCTCACCTTTACCTGGGGAAGTTAATTCTTTATCAATCACCTTAATGACATCAGCACTGCCTAATTCGGAAAGACTAACCACTCGAGCTTTTGTCACGTGATACCTTATTTTTTATTGTTAAAGAGGAAAAATCATACAGTAAGAGCATCTTCTTCAACCACAGCCCAAGTACTGTCCCCTAACTTTTTTACCGCCATGGAGTAAGTCCACGCATCCGGAATTCCGCAACTCCAGTCTTTTGGTCCATTCTGAATGAGTAGGTTGACTGCATTTCTGCTGTCAAAGTAGAGGTGATAAATTTTTCCATGGATTGGATTAAAGCTAAATTTCGCACTATGTACCATCTCAGTAGCATCAAGTCTTGCTTGCAGAGCCCGTGCTTGCTTCATTAAAACCTCTGCCTGCTCCATGATGCGCTCATACTCTTGCTTTGCATTTTGGCGCGCAACATTTACTGCCTTGTCTTTTTCTTCAACTACCTTAATAGGAGCAAATACAGGGGCTCCAACCTCCATTGGATATTCAATCCCAGCATGCCTAGCTGGATCGGTATCTTCTATTCTCATTAAAACCCCTGCATCCTCAAGTGATAGCTTACTTAATCAAGCCACAAGCAATGCGGGGACCTGAATTACCAGCTGGCTGGGACTTATAGTCATCAGGATCGCGATGCACTACAACTGAGCGACCCACCACTCCTGTTGGACCTGTATTGACAGCAAAACCATGCATTGTGGCTGTGTAAGTAGCATTGCCATTCGCATCCGATTTAATATTCGGCATATCGCCAGCATGGTTCATGCCGCTATTGGGCATACCATGGGCTTTGATATCAGGATTAAAATGGCCGCCAGCACTAGTAGCATCGGGTGCAGAGCAATCCCCTTTTTCATGAACATGGAAGCCTTGCTCCGCATTAGGCTTTAATCCAGAAAATTTTCCGTTGACTAAAACATTGCTGCCTTGCCAGGTAAAAGTCACTTCACCTTTTGTATTAGACCCAGATCTAGAATCTAAAGTCGCACTCGCTTTTTGACCTGTGCCCTGTTCCATAGATTGGCAAGCAACCAAGGTAAAAAGTCCTGCTACAGATAAACCAATCGCTACCTTCTTTAATTTTGTGTTCATACTAGTCTCCATAGGTTTTAAAGTTTTATAGGTGCGCCACGAGCGCCTTATACGTCACCTCATAGAAAGTGTGACACAAAATCGGGGGGTCTGCTTAGCGCTTATGAAAGCTCAGGGTAACCTCCCCAAGCTCTATGCCAAACTTGCTCATTTTGGCCTTATTGAGCATAACCTTAGGGTTTATAAGGTACATCCAATCGTTAAATTGAACGTGGTAAGTAGTACCGTCTACTGGCAAGGCTAGGGTATAGGTCCAATTCAGAGCATTGCCTGCCAAATCACCTTGCGCAACGCCTACAACATCGTCTGCCCTGCCAATATATTTTCCAGGTGATTGTTCAGTCAAAGTCCAGATGCGTTTTTGCTTGGTCCCATCAGAATAATCAAAGCTCTCATCTAAAGTACCAACCTTCTTGCCATCAACCACTTTCCAATCTGCTTTGATGAGTACTGTGAATCGTTTTTTTACCTCGCCACTACGGTCTGTAAAGATTCCATATGCATCAATCGTTCCTGAAAAATACTCACTGAGATCTAATACAGGTTTTTCATTTGCATACTGCTGAACCTGAGGGCCTGAACAGGCAAGTAAAAATAGTGCACTAGCTACTATTAGGAGAAACCTCAGAGAAAAATATTTATTCACTTAACAAGCCTCATTAAAAAGTGGTGGCGCACAACCTTGGCCCAGTAATTCATTTCGCAACTTTGGTATGCTCGTTTTAGGGTCTAACCAAATCCCAAAGAAAGCCTTTGAAAATTCTACGCTAGCAATTTGAGCGATACGTTTGCCATCATGATAAAAAATCGTTCCTTGTTTTGGCGCATAGACAGCGGTCAAAGTCTGGCCAGACTCAATATTGGGAAAGATATTCGCAAGCTCCTTACCCCACAGCACCACCTGTGCATCGGGAACACCCATTTTTTTCATCTCCTCCGCGCTGGTATTAGCAATGGCAATACCTGAAAAAGATTTTTGATAACGAATATCAATCGCAAACTCGGGAGAAGATGGGGCGCCTACACGATAAAAAGAGGCATCGTAAATATGAAAGCCCCACCAATTTAATCTACCGCTACCCTGAAGCATTGCAGGATTTAATATCTTATCGATATAGCTAACTTCACGAGCAAAACTATTAGCCGTGAGCAAAAGAATAGTGGCACAAAAAATTAAAAGGATCTTGAATATTCTCATGACCCGCTCTTTGAGGATGTAGCCTTCACTAAGCTCAGGGCTATTGGGCCTAATAATCTAGAAATGGCATGACGATTTTTAGCAAAGAAACGGTAAGCCACCTGCAAGATCCCTTGCAATGATTCTCTAGAGAATATCCATGCTAAGAATGGCAGATTAGCCCTGCGGTATGCCTCAGGAAAAACAGTCACACCCTGTATTAAAACGCCATTGTCATACTGCCCATACATAGCTGCTAAGGCCTGGTCACAAGAAATGCCAATCTTGGCAGAATCAAAGCGCTCAGAATTGATATCCACAAAATCTAATAGCCCAGCTTGGTTTCTTCTGGATAAAAATAGAATCTCAGCTTGGCATAAAGGGCAAGCACCATCGTAAAAGAGAGTCAGTTTTTCTAAGGGATTCATGGCTCAGCAAGTTTAAGCCTTATTGAATAAACTAGCTGATAACACCACCGTTGAAAGATGCTATGCAAAAGGAAGTTGCCTTAAACGTATTTGGAGAGCCCCTCATCCCCTGCTCCTTTGAGCCACTTACTGGCTTCTTTAGAGATGGCTGCTGCAAAACCAATGCAGAAGATGTTGGTAGTCACTTAGTTTGCGCTGTGGTGACAGAACAATTTTTACAATTTAGTCTTGAAAAAGGTAATGACCTCATTACCCCCAGGCCTGAGTATCAATTTCCTGGGCTGGTTGCCGGAGATCAATGGTGTCTGTGCATTACTCGCTGGGTAGAAGCTATGAATGCCCACTGCGCTCCTTTAATCAAACTAGAGAGCACTCATATCAATGCTCTCGAAACAGTAGCCCTAGATATTTTGCGTCAATATTCGAGCGAAGTGTGAAGGCTTATTGATGAATGAGAGGTTAGATTCTGCTGGCTGAGTAGTGATATAGGCAAAAACACATGCGGCAAGGATTAATAATACCCCGACCCACAAAGTCCAATTTTTAGAATTCTGTTTCAAGCTAGCCCCCCCTATTTTTAGATATTGAGTCTATTTTGCCTTGAAATGCTGTAGATTTCTCTTTATAAGTGATAAAACTGTTCGGGTCGGAACTATAAGCCTTAGACAAAAATTAACCGCCTCCTATAAGATATATTTAAATTTTCACGAAGCAGGCAAAGCATGCAAACACTACTGAACTTAAAACCGAAATACATTTGGTCTCTGGCTATTGGGGTCCTTATCGCTGTAGTACTCATCACTTATTTCACAATTCCTAAGCTTCCGGATACTCTCAAAATTGCAGCAGGCCAACCTGGTAGCTATTTTTATGAAACTGCTGAAATCTATAAAAAATATTTAGCCAAACAAGGTATTGAGCTTGAAATTGTTCAATCTAAAGGTGCTGCAGAAAACCTTGCTCTACTGAATGAAGCTAAAGTAGATCTTGCCCTTGCTCATGGTGGGCTCACTACCAAAAAAGAATCTCCAGATTTAATTTCTCTTGGCAGTATTTCTTATGAACCTTTGTGGGTCTTTCAAAGAAAAGGTAGCAAAGCTGTCACGGATCTCTCTCAGCTAAAGGGTATGAAAGTTGCTACTGGGGTAGAGGGCACTGGTGTAGAAGTCATTGCTAAAATACTTTTCACTGCAGAAGGCGTCAACAAGGGCAATACAACCATTCTGCATATGGACATGAAAGAAGCCGCAGAACGCTTAACTAAAGGCGACATAGACGCTGCGGTCTTTATGGACCCTCCAGAGAATGAAAGAATCCGTGAATTTTTTAGCAGTAACGTGATCAACGAAGTAAGCTTGAAAGACTCGGAAGCGCTTAGACGTCGCTTTCGCTATTTGCATGTCATCAAGATTCCGCCTTCAGGGATCGATCTAGAATTAGAGCAGCCCCAATCTGAGCTACTAACCATTGCTCCAACGGCTTATTTAGCTGCTAATAAAAAATTAGACGCTGCACTTCAATACTTACTACTCAGCGTCATAGACGAAGTTCATCATGATCCTACGCTAATTAGCGATGAGAATGAATTCCCATCTGATAAGGATGTTGACCTACCCCTTAGCCAGGATGCGGATGTCTATTACAAAAAAGGTAAGCCTTTTTTGCAGCAATATTTACCATTTCAAATGGCAAGCCTTCTTGAGCGCCTAATCAAAGTCTTGTTACCATTGTTATTGCTAGGCGCTCCAATCTTTGCATATGCCCCAACTACATATGACTGGTATTTTCGCAAGAAACTATCTAAACGCTATAAATCGCTAGTAGAAATAGAAGAGCAACTGGCTAATAATCACTCAAATAAATCTGTAACTGAATTTGAGCTTATGCTTTTTGATGTTGAGAAAAAACTCAATGATGAAAAAATTCCTAGTAGTTTCACCAATCAGGTTTTTGTTCTCCGAGAACACATTGAGCTAGTGCAAAGAAAGATTCAAAAAAAAATGCGGGGCTCACCTAAGACAAGTTAAGTCTCTAGGGTGCAGCCTTAATAAGCCAAAAATATCAAGTCCATTTAAAATAGATACTCTAATTTTGGCAAGCTGAGGGAATGTAAATGGGTTTGATTGATAAGCTACAGTGGCGTTACGCTACTAAAAAGATGGATCCGGCAAAAGCCGTACCCCAAGATAAAGTTGATCAGATTCTTGAGGCTATTCGTTTGACAGCTAGCTCTAGTGGATTACTACCTTATGAGGTGTTAGTGATTACTAATAAAGAGATCCGTGAAAAAATAAAGCCGATTGCGAACGGCCAATCTCAAATCGTTGATTGCTCGCATTTACTCGTCTTTGCTGCTTGGGACAACTACACCGCAGAGCGGATTAATGATGCATTTGATATGACCGAGAAGATCCGTAACTTTACTAGTGAGGTAGGCACGGCTTATCGTCAGATGCTTATCAAGGTATATCCAGCAAGAGATGCAGAAATCAATTTCACACATGCTGCAAAACAAGTGTATATCGGCCTTGGTACTGCACTGATTGCTGCAGCTGAAGAGCAAGTGGATAGTACCCCCATGGAAGGATTTGACCCACAAGCGCTCGACGCTCTTTTGAACCTAAAAGAAAAGGGTTTGCGCAGCGTTGTCATGCTGCCCTTAGGTTACAGAAAAACAGATGAGGATTGGTTGCTAAACCTCAAAAAAGTGAGGCGGAGTAAAGAAAACTTTATTCGCTGGATTAAGTAAATCAATATGATCTTACTGAGGCTTTACTCCAGCGTTTTTCATGGCAACTTTCCATCTCTCAATGTCAGTCAATAAGAATTTAGATGCATAAGTAGGATTAGCTATTGCAGGAGTTGCCACTGAAGCATCCATTTCGCCGAACCGACGCACTAAGCCTGGATCTTTCAGTGCATTATTTAGTGCCTTTGTTAATCGATCTATAGTTGGCTTAGGAGTATCTTTGGGCGCATATAAGGCATGCCATACGGATAATTGGAAACCAGGTAGGCCAGATTGGCTAAATGTGGGTGTCGTAGGTAAAGAGCTGATGCGCTCTTTACTGGCTACAGCAAGTGCTTTAATACTGCCAGCACGAATATGTTGCAATGTACTTGCCGGTTGATCACAAATGACATCCACCTGCCCCGCTAACAAATCATTGAGCGCTGGCCCAGTTCCTTTATAAGATACCGAGATCCAGGACGCTCCGAGTGTCGATTTCATGAGCACTTCGCACAAGTTCGATGTAGCGCCAACACCTGCATTAGCGAAATTTACCTTATCAGGATTTGCTTTTACATAATCAATAAATCCCTGAAGCGATTCTGCTGGAAAATCTTTCCTTGCCACTAGAACCATTGGAACCTCAGTCACCATACCAATAGAAATAAAGTCGGCAACTGGGTCATAAGGTAATTTTGCATACAGCGCTGGTGCAGATGCTTGAGCCATATTATGAAAAAGTAAGGTATATCCATCTGGACTCGCTTTTGCAACTTTAGCTGCACCGATTGTGCCGCCTGCGCCACCAGTGTTTTCCACAATGACAGCTTGACCCAAGTCTTTAGACATGGACTGCGCCAAAATTCGGCCTAATACATCTGTAGAGCCGCCGGGCGGATATGGCACAACAATAGTGAGCTGCTTTTCAGGATAGACAGCATATGCTAGAGATACTGAAAAGCAGCTAAATATTAAAAGAAGTCTGTAGATGAATTTCATAAAGTTCCGATCACATCGTTACAAGATTAGAGAGCCTGAGATCTTACATATTCGAACATAGCGGTATGGTCCGCGCCTTTACCTAACTTCTCATCTGCTTCTTTAGCAGTGAGAACACACTGTCTCGCTAAGTTTGCATAGCAATTCATATTCTCAATAAAACTCAGTGCAATTTGCACATCTTTACGCATTAAAGCTAAGGAGAAGCCAGAATTAAAAGCATCATTGAGCATGAAATTTTCAACTTTATTTTCAGTTGTATTATTTCGACCAGTCGAAGCATTAAATACCTTATTTACAACATGAGGATCTAAGCCGAATTTATTTGCTGCATTTAGCGCCTCAGAGGCAGCAATTAATCCAGCTGCAGATACATAATTATTCAGAGCCTTGACTGCATGCGCTGCGCCTGCATCGCCAACATGAACAATGCTCTTACCCATGTATTCAAGCAAGGGATAAACTTCATCAAAGTGCTCTTTTTTGCCACCAACAATAATTGCTAGGGATCCATCAATCGCCTTTTTAACTCCCCCGGATACCGGTGCATCAACAAACTTAATGCCTAGCTTCTCTAATTGATGATTATTTTCCTTAGATGAGATCGGGCTAGATGAACTCATGTCTATCAAATAACTATTTTTACTTAACTTGCTAGCAATCCCTGTAGATCCATCCTTACCCCATAAGACAGAATCAATGATTGAGCTATCAGGCAACATCAAAATGGTGATATTGGCGTCTGCTATTGCTTGCTCAGGACTTGATACAAACTGAAATCCTTTGTCACCTGAAAACTGCGCTTCAACTTCTTTATTCAGATCAAATCCAACTATTTGATATCCAGCCTTTAGGAGATTCTTTGCCATGGGGACTCCCATCAGTCCTAAACCTATAAAGGCAATCCTTGTATCAGATGGCTTCATTAGATGCCCATTTCCTTAAAGACTTCTTTAGCTACTCGGAAACTATCAATGGCCGCTGGGACACCGCAATAAATCGCAACCTGTAAAAACACCTCTTGAATCTCTTCTTTTGTTAAACCGTTATTAATCGCTCCTCTGACATGTAGCTTTAACTCATGTGGGCGATTTAGGCCTGCAATCATTGCGAGATTCAAAAAGCTGCGCGTTTTTCTCTCCAAGCCTGGACGGTTCCAAATCTCATTCCAGCAATACTCAGTCACCAACTCTTGCATTGGCATATTGAAATCATCGGCATTCTTGAGTGAGTTCTTAACATACTCAGCACCAAGAACTTCTTTACGGGTTTTTAACCCTTTTTCAAAATTCTCACGATTCATCACTTCTCCTAGTTATTGATTATTTTTTAATTGATTTACTTCTTTATTTTTTGCATTATTAATGCTACTTATTTATTTAAAGTATAGGCTAATATCTAATATACATAATCCTGCCCAAGCGCTCCTTAAAACAAGGCCTAGGAGCAAAGAATAATGAGAGCCGAATTAGCTGTATATTTAAGCTATCAATCACACTGGAAGATCATGGATAGAAATATTCTAATTGTCGGAGAATATGGAAAAATATTTCTTGCTCCACTGATACAGGCTCTTGGAGAATCCTGGGTAATTCAGCACTGCACCATCGAACAACCCAAATCTGAATTGCTGAAGCTCGTCTCCAAAGCCCAGATTCTGGTTGTATCAGCAGAGTTGGTTTATTCCAAAGATAAAAAACTGGTTGAGGATCTCATTACAGCCGGTAAGCAACTTCAATTAATCCAGGTGCCGTTTTCTGGCATGGAGTGGCTAAAAAAGGAATGGCTTGCGGATGGCTGCGTCGTTTGTAATACGAATCAGCACTCTGAACCCATCGCTGAATATGTCATGCTGGGTATTTTGGAATTTGCCATTAATATGCGCCACATGGATAGAGAGTTACGCCAAGGTAGATGGACATACGGTGGATCGATTGTGCGGGGAATGAAGCACAGTGAGATTCAGCATAAAACGATTGGTTTTATTGGCTTTGGTCATATCGCCAAGAGAGTCACTGAGCTCGCCACTCCTTTTGGGATGCAGTTTATAGCTATCAGCCGATATCCGCAGGTAGATAGTCGACTGAAGTGGTGGAAAGACAGCTCACATCTAGAGGCCTTGTTAGCAGAAAGTGACTACGTTCTCATTACTGCACCACTGAGCGAAAGCACCAGAGATTTAATTAATGAAGTCACACTCCAGAAAATGAAGCCTACTGGAGTCATTATCAATGTTGCTAGGGGTCCTATTATTAATGAGGCGGCAATTTATCAGGCCCTCAAAAACCATCAGATTGGCGGAGCGCTATTGGATGTTTGGTATCAATATGCAAGTACTGATAATTTAGAAATGCAACCATCAGAACTTCCATTTCATGAGTTAGATAATGTCATCATGACCCCACATACTGCTAGCTGGACAGATCAACTAGATATAAGACGAATTGATTCAGTGATACGAAATATACAGAACTTCATCCATCAAAAACCTTTGGCTGAGGTCGTTTACTAAATAACTAGCGCAACTTGATATATTAATTTTTATAAGTTGGGTCTAGCTTTTCTACAATACGCAGCATCGCAGGCCATTCCATTTCTCCAAATGGTCTTCTTACCTCAGGCTGGTATAGGTGATGGGTCTTTTGAATGACTTCGTCTGGCGGCATTGTTAATTTCACACCGGAAGAGAGTGCATCAACTTGAGCCTTGCATGCCATTTCTAGCCAATATAAAGTATTAAAGGCTTGGGCTATGCTGGGGCCCACCGTCAGGAGGCCGTGATTCCTTAAAATCATGGCAGTTTGATCGCCCAAATCTGCAACCAAGCGTGACTGCTCGTCTAAATCAATCGCGACACTTTCATAGGCGTGATAAGCAATGCCATGAAATCGCATCGCCGTTTGTGTAATAGGCAATAAGCCGCATTCCATCGCAGAAACAGCCATGCCAGCACGCGTGTGGGTGTGAATCACACAACTCACGTTCTCTCTGGCACGATGCACAGCACTATGAATAACATATCCAGCCTGATTAATACCAAAATCTGGATTAGGGTTATAGACTACTTCACCATCTAGATTAATGGTGATTAGATTAGAGGCAGTGACTTCGTTGTACATCAATCCATAAGGATTAATCAAGAGAAGCTCTTCTTCGCTATCGGGAACTCTAGCGGTAATATGGTTATATATCAAATCACTCATACCAAAATGAGCGACTAGCCTGTAGCAGGCTGCTAAATCAATGCGGGCCTGACGCTCAGCGGCACTGACAACATAATTCACTTTATCTATCACTCTCTTACTCCATTGGCTTAATGTCAAAATCACGAATCAACTTTCCAGTATTTTCGTAATCATTTTTTAAGAAGACTGAGAATTCGCCAGAAGAGGCGGAAGTACGAACTTCAGCTCCGCCTTTAGCTAACTTTGCGCGGGTTTCTGGCTCTTGCAATATCAGATTGATTTCATTTAATAAGGTTTTCTGAATAGCTGGTGGCAATGCTACTGGGCCAAAAAGTCCTAGCCAAGCACCAATTTCAAAACCCGGAAAACCTTGTTCAACTACCGTTGGAATTTCTGGCGCAAGTTCCGTTCTTTTGAGAGTAGCAACTGCTAATGGTTTTAACTTCCCTGCCCGTACCATGGCAATACTAGAAGATAGCGTATCAAAGGTTACTGGCAATTGTCCACCAATCACATCTGCTTGTGCTTGACTGCTACCCTTATAAGGAACCTGGGTCATTTCTATATTGGCACGCTTAGCCAGTACTGACATGACCAAGTTACTCGTAGCGCCATTACCAGTGGAACCGTAATTAATTGGAGTTGGGCTCTTTTGCGCATTGGCAAGAAATTGTTGCAAAGTATTAGCTGGATCATTGGGATTAACCACCATTAAGTAAGGCAGCCATACCAGCATGCCAATTGGCGTGAAATCGGTCAATGGGCTGTAGTTCAGGTTTTTATAAATATGTGGATTGATCGACATCGGTGCAGATGCGCTCACCAATAAGGTATACCCATCAGGCTTAGCCTTGGCAGCTATGCCAGCCCCGATACTTCCCGCCACACCAACTTTGTTTTCTACTAAAAATTGCTGCCCTAGTCTTTGCGAAAGTCGATCAGCCATGATTCGGGTGACTGTATCCGTGCCAGTACCTGGTGGAAAGCCGATGATAATTGTTACAGGCCTGTCCGGATAAGCAGCAAGTACAACTAAAGAGCTGCTCAACAGGACAAAAAATCCTAATACCCTGATAAAGAATTTAAGCTTCACTAAAGCCCCCAATTATTTTTAAAGTTTTATAAATGGTGATAAACAAGATATTAGTACAAATAACTAAACGAGGCATTTTTGGGGCGCCTATTAAGGAATGAGGCATCTCCGCCTTCCGAAAGAGGCTCTGCTAATGATCTGTAAACAAGAGTCTAGATGGCCACTAGTAATGTGTGGCTCATGCTTCTAAGGCGTTGTGCTTTGATTAAACAATCTTAATGACCAAATCTGGCAATCGATCTATCGAGCAACGAATCACATCACCCTTGATGACTGGGCCAACATTTTCAGGAGTTCCCGAGTAGATAATATCTCCAGGGTATAGCTCATTTGCTTCAGATAATTTAGATATTTGCTCAGCTACTGACCAAATCATTTGGGACAAATCTGCTTTTTGTTTTACAACTCCATTGACTGAGAGCTCAATATTCCCTTTGGTGAAATGTCCAATATTGGCAAGCTGGAAAATGGGGCCAATAGGTGCAGAGTGATCAAAGGACTTGCCGATTTCCCAGGGCTTCTTTTGATCCCCCATAAAACGCTGTAGGTCTCTGCGCGTCATATCTAAACCAAGCGCATAACCAAATACATGATCAAGCGCTTTTTCAACCGGAATATTCTTACCGCCTTTATTTAAAGCCGCTACTAACTCCACCTCATAGTGGTAATTCTTAGTCAAGCTTGGGTAAGGATGATCCACGATTTTATTTGGCGCTACAAACTGAATGGCATCCGTTGGCTTTTGAAAGAAAAACGGGGGTTCACGCGTCGGGTCAGACCCCATCTCTCTTGCATGCGCCGCATAGTTTCTACCAATACAATAGATCCTACGAACAGGAAATTCTTGGCTAGCACCAGCAATAGGAATATAGACTTGTCCAACATTAAAGGGGGTTTGCACACCCTTGTCATGGGCCTGACTTACGCCTGCACTACTCAAAATAGCTGTACCCACACTCAGCTTCAATACATTGCGACGTGTAATATTTTTTTCTTGTGCCATCTTCTTCCCCTTTGACTACTGTAGTTCTACGAGTCAGGATTGAGTTTATCCGATTCTTGCTCTTGGTTCTTATCGATAGCTGAATACATCTTTAAACTAGGTGCCGTCATTTTTTCGCCATCCCATACTTGGCCACACCAGCACTCGCCCGCATCATTAATAATGCAAACACCTGAGCCGCAGCAGCGTTTATCTGGAGCCTTCATCATTAGACCTTGTCATAGTCGCTGGCAAATTGATGATTTGTATCCCGGTGGTGGGCCTCATCATTGCGAACAGCGATCACGACATCTCTTAGGGTTGCACTAGGTTCAAGTTTCCAATAGTCAATGGCAATCTTTGGGGCAGGCACATTAGGTGTTCGTCCCTCATCAATTTCTTTTAGATATTCGGTATACGAATAGACTGCCTCTTCTTCAAAATAGCCAACTATGCGATGAGCTGTTCTTGGGAAAAATACATAAATAATGAAAAAGAAATTCCAGAAAATAGCCTGCGCAATCAAGACAAGGTAGCGCTCAAACATATTTGGCTTTGCAACCTCGATAAAAGTCATGAGATGCATTCTTTCATTCTCAGCTTCTGCTAAAAGTATTCGAATCTTTGGCCCATAGCCAACTTTCATACTCCGCAAACTTGTTAAATGAGTCCACATTCCAGCAACCATTCCTGGAACTCCTGCAACGGTTTCTAAAACAACAGCTCGGTGCCCATAGCGTTTCTTAAAGAAGGTATCAGCAAAAAAGCGCATGCCTTTGGTGAAAGATAGAGCAACTCGATCAGAAAATTGAAGGGGGGTGTAGTGGTCTGCTTGCATAATTCAAATAACTTTAAATGATTTTTAGATTTTTTGCCTGCACGAGGACTAAACAGCGTTAATTCGCTTATTAGGGGTCGCCTTAAGCAATATCTACACTGACAATAAAGCGACCCTTGAGCAGCCAAAGTCAGCAAATCATCGCTATCAAACAATTTTAAGACTTATTTACTAAACTGAATAAAATCTACATTATTTAAAATACCTTGAGACTACTTCCAAACCCTTTTTCTGCGCTCGTCATCGGCTCCTCTGGAACCATTGGTGGAGCGTTTGTAGGGCTACTTAAAAATAACTCATCCTGTTCAGAGGTAATAGGTATTCATCGCCACTCAGAATATCGAATTGATTACCAAAATCCAGATTCCATAGAATCTTGCGCCACCGCACTCTCTCAGAAAGGACCTTTTAATCTCATCGTCAATACGATTGGAGTACTTCATAGTAGCAATTGGATGCCTGAAAAGAGATTAGATGATCTTAATACTGAACAACTAGTAGAGCTGATGAAGATCAATGCCATTGGTCCAGCACTTACCATTCGCCACTTCTCCAAATTACTGGATCCTAAAAATAGCATCATGGTCACTCTCTCCGCCAAAGTTGGGAGCATTGAAGATAACCGCCTTGGTGGATGGTATAGCTATCGAGCCTCTAAAGCTGCTCTCAATATGTTGATCAAAACAGCATCCATTGAATGGGCACGCACCAAACCGAACACTGCCTTAGTCGCAATGCATCCTGGCACTGTGAACTCAGGGCTCTCTAAACCATTTCGTGGCGAGCAAATTGGAAGACCTGCGCAGGATGCGGTAGCAGATATGTTTCGAGTCATTGAAAATCTAAGGAAAGAGGATTCAGGAAGCTTTGTCTCCTATTCAGGTGAAAAACTACCTTGGTAAAAACTAACGCCCTTTTTAAGTCTGCGACTTGGGTGATTTTCTCCTACAAGCATCTGAGCAGTATTTCACTGATTCCCAATTTTTGGCCCACGATTTTCTCCAGCTCATTTCTTTTTTACAGACAATACAGATTTTGCTTGGAAGAAAAATTTTATTACCTTTAAAGGAAGTCTGCATATCAAGCTCTAGAGATCATTAAGGTGGGTTAGTAGATGCCCTGCGTGCTCCACAATCAATTTTTGATCCTGATCACTGATTCTCTTCAAGTTTGCAGTCATCAATCTGGTACGTGGACTAGATTCAAATTGACTGCGATGTTTAATTAAGAAATTCCAATACAAAGTGGTGACAGGGCAAGCCTTTTCGCCAAAGCGAATATCTGGCTTGTACTGACAAGAATTGCAATAATTACTCATACGCTTGATATAAGCTCCACTAGCAATATAGGGCTTACTCGTAAAGCGCCCACCATTTGCAAATAAGGCCATACCAGCGGTATTAGGCAGCTCTACCCACTCAATCGCATCAACATAGATTGCCAAGTACCAATCACAGACTTCTGATGGCAAGATCTCTGCCAACAAAGCAAAGTTCCCAGTAACCATTAAGCGCTGAATATGATGTGCATAGCCATACTTTAGCGTTTGGCCAATCGCATCTTTCATGCAGGCCATATTAGTTTGACCAGACCAATACCATTGGGGCAGAGATCTTTGATGATTGTAATAATTATCCTGAGCCATCTTGGGCATATCTAGGTAATACATACCTCTGACAAACTCTCGCCAACCTAATATTTGACGAATAAATCCCTCAACCGTAGAAAGGTCTAAGGAGTATTTTTTCCATGCCTGTAATGCAGCATTAATGACTTCACGTGGATTGAGTAATTTCAAGTTCAGCGAGCTCGAAAGAATAGAATGCCAACCAAACGGAGTATCAGTCCACATTGCATCCTCAAATATTCCAAAATTTCTTAAACGGTATTCGACAAAATAATCTAGAGCCTCTAGAGCCTGAGCTCGAGTCACCGGCCACTGAAATTGATCTAAGGATCCAGGATGATTCGAATGAGTTACGTTAACAAACTCAAGCACCTCCTGAGTAAGTGAATCGGGCTCAAAGAAGACTGGGGCCTCAATAATGCCAGGGCCCTTTTTAGGATAGGGTTTGCGATTATCTTGATCAAAATTCCACTGCCCTCCTTCAGGGTTTCCTGTGGAATCAACCAGAATATTGTGGCGCTTACGCATTAAGCGGTAAAAATACTCTAGCCGTAATTCTTTTTTATCAGCTACCCATTCAATAAACTCTTGATGAGAGCAATAGAAGTGGTCGTCCTCGCGCATCTCAAGCCTGAGCGATAACTCTCTTGCCAATTCTTCTATCTGCTGCTTTAAGCGCCATTCGCCTGGCTCAACACAGATTAGATCTGTAACCCCCTCTTCGATAATTTTTGCTTTCAAGGCTTCAACTATTGATAGAGGAGAGTTTTTAATATACGTAAGAGGGTAATGAAGCTCTGTGAGATTTTGGGCAAAATGTCTCATCGCAGATAAAAAGAGTGCAATCTTGGCTTTATGAGACCAGACATATTTGGCCTCTGGAATAGACTCAATCATGACCACTACATCGGTCTTAAAATTAAAGTTCCTAAGGGCAGCCCCCTTTAAATCCAGCTGATCTCCAAGAATCAGCACTAGTCGTTTAGGTGAGTTCATTTATTTTTGTACTGCGTTGGGCAATACGCGCGATCAACCAACTTACTGCGAAGAGCAATATGCTTTGTTGCCCTGCCAGTAACGCGTTTACGCCATAACTCAAAGGAATTCCGTTTGAGCTCATGGCGCATTAATTGAATTACTTGAGACTCAGATAGACCAAATGATTTCTCGATGGCATCAAATGGGGTACGGTCTTCCCAAGCCATTTCAATCAGGCGAGAGATATCAGATTCAGAAAGTGTTTTTAATGAGAGTTTTGTCACTATGCAAGTTTATGACTTATTGAATAAACTTGTAGAACACATCAATATTTGAAAAATCATATGATTGGAAAAATTCGTCAGAAACTGATTTCTATTGCACCAACACCACGCCTAAGAGTGGTAGATCTGGTCTGCCCTATCTGCGACCGCCCTATCCCTGACTCTCAAAAAGATGCTCATCACCTCATACCTAAATCCAAGGGCGGGAAAACTTCGGAGTATCTCCACCGAATTTGTCATCGCCAAATACATGCCCTCTTTACAGAAACTGAACTAGCCACGCAATTCAATACTGCTAAAGTCCTTCAAGAGCATCCTGAAATGCAGCGATTTATTCAATGGGTTAAATCAAAGCCCAATCACTTTTATGAAAAATCACGCAAAAGTTCTCGCTTGAAGGAAAAGTTAACTTAGAAACATGTCACTAACAAGCTCCCATGCTTTATTTCAAGTAGGACTACGATCTAAAAAATTAGCAAAATCAAAGACTGAATTTGGGCCGCGTGCTACCTCTTCAATTTTCTTAAATGGTACGTGAACTACTTTTTGAATTTCGCCTTTTTGCTTTTTTTCTTGCTTGACGTTTGCTTTAGACTCTGCTGGCAAATATGACTTTCGTTCAGGCGCAGTTTGCACCTCACTAAATCGCGGAATATAGTCTTTGATTGCAGAGGATAGGGTCACATTGGAGATGCAATTCATCATATAAGTCTCAAGTGACTGATAGAGCTCTTTTGCAATATCTGATACTTCTATTTTTCTTTTTTTGATGCGATTCATTGCCAAAACGATATCTTTAATAGTAATAATGCGAGGATCTTTTGAAAGTTGATAGCCTCCAGAACGTCCTCTAATTCCAATCACAAGCCCCGAATCTCTAAGAGGGCCTAATAACAGTTCTATGCGACTATTCGACACGCGAAGCCTTTGCGCTATTTCTGGCACAGATACAAGCTGGCCATTCCTTGAATGGCTTGCAATATCAACCAGAGTGTTGAGTGCTACTTTGACGGCTTTAGTGATTTCCATAGCGTATTTGGCATAAAAGTTAGATTAGGGATAGTATGAAACTAAATTCAAAATCATGCTGCGCCGCACCACTTAACCCTATTTAGCTAATGGTTGAAGTTATTAAAACCCACCATCCTCTTGCCTGTCGTCTGCTGCGATTAACAGCCTATATTTTGGCTGGAGGAGTTCTTGCCCAAGCCTTTAGCTGTCTTGCTTCCTATTATTTAATCTATGACTCACAAGCTGCAGGGATGCTTGCTCACCTTTTGATCCAGCATCTTTCATATTACTTTCTCGGGGGCACATTTGTAATCTTAAGTCTTTCGAATGTTCTTATTAAAAAAGGCCTATCTTTCCTAATAAGCATTCGAATTCCATCGCTAACTTTAATATTAGCAATCGCTGCTACAAGCTTTCTTCTAATACCTCGAATGGATTACCTGAGAGAGGCTGCTCTATTAGATGGTATGCCAGTGATGCTTTCACCCTTTGCTAACTATTTTTTAATATTAAATAGCCTCACACTAGTATTTCTCATTGTACAGATCGCTTTGAGTGTCTTAATAGCATGGCGCTTAAGCAAATATTAATCATCCCAGGTAGGCTCGCACTGAGGCAATCAAAGATAGCTGTTGCTCCTGCCTCATAAATTGTCCAATCTCAACTCGCAAGTTAGATTGGCTAATAAAAAATACTTTTGAATCTTTAAGAGGCGGTTCTATTTTTGCCCATTGGGCATTAAATTCATAAATTGCTTCTTTATAACTAATAAACTTTTTAACAATCAGCCGATTGCCATCAATTTCAATAGTTTCACAATCAAGCGCATGTCTGCAGTAGATCAAGAAGCCAATCGTCACTGCACTTAATTCTAGGGCTGTGAAAATAGGAATAACCCATATTCCGGCCAAGAGGAAGCCAGTTGCCACAAGCAATGAAAGGCAGACTAAGGCAATATAAAACTTGAGGAGCTGCTTTGGTGTCAGGGCGCAATTTCTTCGCATTTGCCAACGTTTCATACTCATATCAAGCGCCCGAGAATATCTTGAGAGTTATTTAATCTTGTTTCGCTCTTGGGCTTTAGCCAACTGGTCGGCACTTCTTTGCTGAAAATCGACCATACTGTGATGACCCATTTGATAGCAAGGGCAATGCTTACCTAGAATCCAGCGGGCGAGTTTGATGCGAATTTTTTCTACCATTGATATCTCCTTATATTAAGCTAATAATGTAAACGGAAATGGGATTTTGTGTTGAGGACGGACGAAAATAGAGGGGGATTTCAAGGGCTAGCTGGAAGTCAGCAAAAACGATGTAAATCCATTACATTGAATACATGAATAATTCAAATACTGCTCCAAATAAAATACCGCTATTCCCCCTAGAAACGGTACTTTTCCCAGATGGCGTAATTACCCTCAAAATTTTTGAGGCGCGCTATCTTGACATGATCAAACAATGCTTACGAGAGAAAACGGAGTTTGGCGTTATTAGTATTATCAAAAATATAGATGCCGATAATGAAAGCTCACTGATCACTTTTTCAAACATTGGCACTCTTGCAATCATCGAAGACTTCGATCCTATTCAGCCCGCACTATATATGACTAAATCGCTGGGAACGCAGCGCTTTAAGTTGTTGAGAAGTGTTCAAGAACCTAATGGGCTTTGGGTAGGCGAAGTGGAACTTTTAGATAAAGACCCCCTTATTCCTATTCCTCAAGAGCATCAAAAGGCAACTAAATTATTGGATGAAATCATCTCAGTGATACAAAGCCAAGATCTTTTAGGTGATGCTCCGTTTAAGAAACCATTTAAGGTTGAAGATTGTGGTTGGGTTTCAAATCGTCTAGCCGAGCTTCTACCAATCTCCTTAATTCAAAAGAACCATTTACTTGCACAAACTAATCCTAGAATCAGGCTTGATCTGATTTCAGAAATTATTGAAGATGACGATTTAAGAAATCAAATGATGCATTGACGCCATGCTTGATGAGCTCATTCGGAAAACTATTCGGGAAATGGTAGGGGGTAGTAGTGGACCCCCGGTGGCATTCCTTACTCCCAAGGGGGATCGAGGCATCTTTGGCCCTGAATCTATTGCCTGGAGAGTTCATGCTGACTTTATCTCTATGATGATTGGGGGTATTAGCTCCTTGGTACTACAAGCGCTACATCCCCAAGCATTAGCAGGCGTCTGGGATCATTCAAGCTTTAGAAAAGATCTCAAAGGAAGATTAGGTAGAACTGCCTACTTTATTGCTGCAACAACTTATGGGTCTCATGAAATGGCTCATGAGATTATTAATAAGGTGAATAGGATTCATCAACAGATTCATGGTGTCGATGAGTTTGGGAAACCTTATATTGCAACTGATCCCCATCTATTAGCCTGGGTCCATCTCACTGAAACCCTCAGTTTTCTAGAGGCCCACCAAAGCTATCGATACCCAATACTCACCAGGCAGGAGCAGGATCAATACTTTAAAGAAATGAAGGTCTTAGGAGAGATGCTTGGCGCTCAAAATCTACCGGATACCCTTCAAGGAACGCAGGAAGCGATTGAGTCTTATTTTCCAGAGCTTTACTATGGTGAGCGCGCCCAAAGTATCATTCAACTTTTAGATGACTTCCCCAGTAATTTGCAGTCCAAACCTTTTGTAAAGCTCATTAGCAGGGCGGGCTTTATCAATCTTCCCAATTGGGCTCATGACAAACTGAAAAAGCCAACTCCATCTACACTAGAAAAAATAATAGTAAATAAAAGTATAGGTTTAGTAGCAATTCCAATTAGAGATGCACTCAAAGATGGAGTAGCTGCACACTCTTACCGCAGAGTTTATGAATAAATGAGGAAAAAAATGTTGAAATTAAAGTTTCTAATAGTAGGTTTTTTAGTAGCGATATCTGGATATGTCCAAGCTCAAGCGATTTCTGGTAATTTTCAGAAAAACTGTAGCCAAGAACAATTAGAGGAACATAAATCCATTAAAAATAAATCTCTCACTGAGGAAGACTTTAAACCTTACTGTAGCTGCCTGGCTGAATATATTTCCAAAAATGCAAGCAATAAGCAAGTAAATGAGTTATTGATGAATCCAAAATCAAAACCAGAATGGCTTAAAGCGATTGAACTCAAGGCAATGAAAAGCTGCCTTGCTTCTGATTCTAAAATGAGTACTTAAAGCGAGGCTTATCTCGCCTCTATTAGATTGCTAACTTCAATCCAATCTATCAATAATTCAATGTTCTAATAGCAATGTCATATAAGTTGAATAAGATCCAGCATTTACAGATTTTTAAATCTCAGAAATACTCACTGATACAGCATTTTGAATGGTATTTAGCACTGGGGACCACTTTGCAGCATGGTGAACAAGTTCACTAAGCTCACTCTCATTTAGATCATCGGCTTCTGCGTGCACCTTAATGCGAATAGCGCTTAAACCCAGGGTCTTGGGTGAAAGATTTCCGGTACCCCATACGCCAGAAGTAATAGTGTCACCTTCAAGCTCAATTCGTATTGCTTTGATTGTCCCGCCTTTTGAGACGACATTTGCCTGAATACCAACAGCAAGACAACTTCCAAGGGCTGCAAGAAGTGCTTCGAGTGGGTTGGGTGCGGTATCGTCGCCCAGAGCACCACGCGGCTCATCAACAACATATGCTTCTAAGTCGCGAATATAGCTTAAGTGACGAAATCGCTTACCTTCAGCAATAGTAGTACAACTAACAGTTTTATTAGTATTAGAGTCCAGCTTTCCTTTTTCTGAAAGAATCTTTAAAGCATCTCTATCAATTGATATAAAGACCTCAGGGTTTTTTATTGGCATAGTCATTAATTGTATTCTCCATAGTAGCCATAACAGGCATTGCTTACTGGTTTAGTATACGCACTAAACGATACATCTTATTCATATAGGATTGATTCTTACTCGCTTTTGGTGACGTGTTACAAAAAATCATTTGATATTTATTCAGTAAGCGCTTGAACTGGTAGTCGTTCTGCTCGCCAACGAAGCATGCCACCTGAAAGATTCGCTACTTTGCTAAAACCAGCTTTTTTCAACTGAACGGTTGCTTGTGTAGACCTAGCCCCCGAACGACATACGGTAACGACTGGGCGAGACTTATCAAGTAAAGCACTACTCTCTACTAAATTGCCTAAAGGCATCAAATGAGATCTTGGTATATGCCCTAAGATGCCCTCATATTCATCTGGTTCACGAACATCGATGATTTGAACATCTGCGATATGCTCCTCCAACCATAAAGGTTGAACCTCCCAAAATCCTGCGTAAGTTAAAGTCAGTGGAGCCCAGTCCTGCTCCTCCAAATCCATCACTGAACTATCCATCACGCCACATTTCATATTAGCCCGGACTGCTACATCAATTTTATTTGGATGCGCCAAACCTAAATTATTCATATAGCCAGTAAAGTCATTGAGGCTTATACCTTTTCCTAAACGTGGGTTATAAAGTTTTTCTTCGCCTACGCTTGAAACAGTAGCGCCTTTATAGTCGTGCCCAGGATATAACAAGCACTCATCTGGAAGTGCGAAGATTTTTTCACGTACCGACTCAAACATCTTTTCTGGACTTCCCTGCTGAAAATCTGTTCGACCACATCCTCGAATCAATAAACAATCCCCAGTAAATGCCATAGACTCATCATCAAGCACAAAAGTGGAGCAACCATTGGTATGCCCCGGTGTTGCTAGTACCTTCAGAAAACGACTCCCAAACTTCAGAGTATCGCCATCATCAAACTGGATATCTCCACCCATGGCTCCGGATTGCTTGGAGACTGCAATCTCACAGTGCAGCCGATAGCGCAATAGCCCTGAACCAGTGACATGATCTGCATGAACATGAGTGTCTGCTACCAAACACAAATGAAGGTTTAATTCATGAATCAAGGCCATATCTCTATGGGCTTGCTCAAAAACAGGGTCAATCAGTATTGCATCTCGACTGCTTTTATCAGCTAAAAGATAGGTATAGGTAGAGGACTGAGGATCAAATAATTGGCGAAAAATCAACAAGATCATTTCCTTTGTAAATTTTTGATCCAATTATCATCATATTTTTCTTTGACAGCATAAGAGACTTCTGAATACTGACACACTTCAACAAAGAGGTGTCTCATTACTCAACATTACTTAAAATAAGGATCACTTGCTATAGCCATTCCGACTAGTGCCACTATTTATCAGATCAGATGGAGGTTCAGATTAACAAAAGCTCTTTATTTTTCTTTCTGAAGCGTTTCGGGCAAGCTTAATATGGCAATCAAAGATATGATTGAGGCGACCATTATCATAATAACGGGTGAAAGATCATTGTGAGTACGATGCACCATCCAAGAGGCAGCAGCTGGAGTCAGCCCCCCAACAATTCCTAAAGTCAGGTTATAACCGAGAGCCACAACGGTTGTACGAACATGCTGCGGTGACGATTCAACCATAAAGGTTGGCATCGTACCAAAATAGGCTCCAGCAATTACAACAAAACCTAGTTGGCTCAGTTGAATAACTAAAGTGCTGTGGTGATACATGCCACTAAAAAGAGGATACGCAAATATCAAAGCCGCAATAGTTGCTGTAATTAAGATTGGTTTACGTCCAATACGGTCCGACAAAGATGCGAATAAGATCTGGATTGGGATCAACGCAATCATACTCAGCGTATTTATAAAAAGCGCTTTTTCTGGTGCTATTTTATCGGCCAACTCTAACCAACTCACAATATAGACAAACAATAAATAAAACGAGATGGCAGTAAACGCGGCCAACCCTGCAAGTTTTACAAGAATAAGACGATGATTTTTAAATATTTCGCTAAGCGGGCTTTTCGTATCCGTAGCAGATTTTTGGTCCGTATGCGTGTGACGACGAAGCCACAGACCAGCAAGCCCAATGAATAAACCCAATATAAATGGTATGCGCCACCCCCAAGTCTCAAGGCTCTCGGTCGACATGACGGTACCCAATGCGGCCCCCGTCGCCGAACCCAACAAAATTCCTAACACCGCACCACAGCACCCAAGGGCTCCATTTAATCCACGACGATTCTTGGCGCCACTCTCAATCATAAAGATCAGTGACGTGGTGTATTCACCACCTACTGAGAGGCCTTGCATCATCCGACAAAGAGTCAAAAGAATTGGTGCGGCGATGCCGATGGCATCATAGCCCGGCATGATGCCAACTAAAAATGTGGGGATTGCCATCGCGGCAATAGAGACTGTCAATGCAGCCTGTCGACTCACTCGATCGCCAATATAGCCAATAACAATCCCTCCAACTGGACGCATCAGATAGCCAAGAGCAAAAATACCAAATGCTGCTAATACTTGCGCAACTGGATCCTCTTTAGGAAAAAAAATGTGCCCAATTGAGGTCGCAAAATAACCATAAATAGCGAAGTCGTACCACTCAAGCGTGTTGCCAATTGCGCCTGCAGTAATCTTCCGAATTGATGTCAAATTTGACATTGAGTTTCTCCAAAGAACAAACTATTAATAAATCCTAATAAATGACTGATGCCTTTTCAAACGCCTTCTACGCTAGATGCAGTTTGTACAAATACGATGGCGGGAATAGACATGGCTATAACTACTAATGATTTCAATTTCATAGACTTTTCTTACTTTTATTGACCTAATAATACACAAGCCATTACTTTTAAAAAGGATGAAGTATTGAAATACAGATTAAATATTTAAGAGAACAAAGGTCGAGCCCTTTAACACTTAAACGCAGTAATCTAATAGCAGTTCATTGCTCCACTGACAGATATATATGTTCATTAGGGTTGTATTAGAAGATATATCGAGATTACTTCAATACTTAATAGCGAAAATAGAAAAATGACTTAGAAATTTCTCGCTAAGTCATTGATTTCACTACTATACATACCTGAACTTAAACCTAGGACCCAAAGAATGCTGAAGGTAGATGCCCAGTCTTGACGAAGATAGTGCAACCTTCTTTGCTAAATGGCTGATGCAAACTCATATGTGGGCTTCTAATCCA
>JBAXVK010000120.1:0-1724 GCA_037129175.1 Polynucleobacter sp.
TGAAATCCGTCGCGACTGGTCGGGTGATTTTTGCAGACTGGCTTCGTGGCTTTGGTAATCTTATTATTGTGGATCATGGCGAAGGCTATATGAGCCTATATGGTAATAATCAATCGACGATTAAAAAAACAGGTGAAATTGTACGTGGTGGCGATGTGATTGCTTTAGTAGGCAATACAGGTGGCAATGAATCAAATGGTCTCTACTTTGAATTAAGAAAACTCAGTAAACCTTTTGACCCCCTTGCCTGGACTTCAATTAAATAACTTATTCACCAATCACATGCATTAAGATGCGACGCTCGTGCGATTGATAACGATGTTCGTACAAAAAAATACCCTGCCATTGGCCTAAGGCAACTTTACCTTGCTTAATTGGTATCGAAAGACTTGTTTGCGTTAGAGCAGTTCTAATATGCGCTGGCATATCATCTCGGCCTTCTGCTGTATGGGTAAATAATGGATCCCCATCAGGCACCAAACGCTCAAAGAAGCTTTCCAGATCAACTAAAACATCGGGATCATAATTTTCGTTAATAAGAAGGCTCGCTGAAGTGTGCTGGACATAGAGAGTTAGTAAGCCTTCTTTAAAATCTGATCGATCTATCCAATCCAAAACTTTTTGAGTGACATCATAAAAATGGCGACCCGAAGTTTGGATCGCCAATGTTTGACTAGCCTGTTTCATGAGCAAGACTTTATTTAAACTTTATTAGATTTAAGTTTACCTGAAACGCTGTCAATTTTAATTTTATCTTTTTCCATAAAATGGCCCGCTAAAATTTATCTTAACAAGAGGATTATCAGTTTCAGATTGAATTGATTTCTTTTTCATAGGCATGATTAACTTAATAAAGATTTTTTGTTTTTAAATGCATCATAAAGAATTAAAGCGACACCAGTCGAAATAAAACTATCTGCTACATTAAATGCTGGCCAGTAAAAGGCTTCGTAGTGAACATAAATGAAATCGATGACAAAACCATAATAGCTTCTGTCACACAAGTTACCTGCCGCTCCGCCGAGAATAAAAGAAAGTGCTAAACACAATAGTGGCTGTTTTAATCGCTCGTGAATTAATCGGGTAATGATAATAATTGCGGCCAATGAGATGCTCATAAAGAAATATCTCTGCCAGCCAGAAGCTTTACTTAAAAAGCTAAAAGCAGCTCCCGTATTTTGAAAATGTACAATATTAAGAAACGAGTTCACCACTAAAGTGCTTCCTAAATTTAGATGATTAAATATCCATTGTTTGGATATGAGATCCAAAATAACAATCGATAAAGCAATCAGAATATATTTACGCATGCGACCTTAGTTCACCTTTTTCAAAAAGATTACTGATGCATCGATTGCAAATAGCTGGGTGTTCATTGTGAGATCCAACTTCTTCGCGATAATGCCAGCATCGATCACATTTTTTATGTTGACTTGCAAAGACATCAATATGAAGTTCGCCTTGTCTTTCATGAAGTTTTGCACGCGAAGTAATCATCGAAAACTTAAGATCTTCATGAAGCGTCTCTAAAGATTGATAAATTTCACCTGAAGCGTAGATATCAATCTCAGCCTGAAGTGAAGAGCCTACTAATCCTTTTTCACGTAACTCTTCAATTTTTTTATTAGCAATTGCACGTACATGAATAATATGCTCCCATGCTAGCAATTCCCTTGCGTCCAAATCGTGAGGTGGTAGGTCATACCATGTATCCATAAATACTA
>JBAXVK010000121.1:0-1722 GCA_037129175.1 Polynucleobacter sp.
GTTTAAGACCGGTGGCGCCGTGTGGCAGTCCATACAGTTGGTGTTGTATTTCCGGGCAAAGGCCGGGATAGCTTGCGCTTCTTCAGGCACCAGGAGGGGAATAAGTATCGTCCCACAGAAAATACTCAACGCGATGATGAGGATGGAGACACGCGTGAACACAGTGGCCACTGTAGATAGCAAGTTAACTTGTCCGGTGTAGGTAGCTCATGATCTGTCCGGTTCTTCCTCTCGAGTTTTTCAGCCGCGCGCCGAAATTGTGGCGCACACCGTGGCCCTAGGATCAACGATCGGACGGTCGCCCGATCGAAGGGTCGGGCCCTTCCGGCGAGGTGACTCGGCCTCGGTCTCGATCAGCCGGCCATCCGCGTGGTAGCGCGCCAGACACCGAGGCCCATGGAACACGGCCAAGGTCCCCTCCGGATAGGCATGGACCCGCACCGTGACCTTCACGTAATGGAACCGGTGGGGATCCTGCGGGATTTGGAGATGCAGGCCCTGATAGCGCACGGTGTTGTCCTTGGCCACGACCCGCTCCTCTTGCACACACAGCATCTCCGCGAGGTGCGTCCCGATCCACGGGATGAAGGCGGTCCCGGCTTCGGAGGCTGACACCGCAAAGCGCTGGTTGTGGGCAGGGAGAAACTGCGTGGCCAGATACTGGTTGGCCGCCGCCATCTCCGTGATGCCGGCCAGCGCCAGTTCTTTGGGCAATCGGTCCTGCAGGGTGCGGAAGGCCCGCTCCGACCGGCCCCGCGCTTCCGGTGAATAGGCGGGAATGAGCGTCACGCCCAGTTGCTGCAAGGCGCGATGCACCTGCGTCAGCCGGATCTTGTCGACGCGGCCTCCCGCTTCCTCCGTCAACCAATAGTGCGACCCCCGGTCGGTATAGAGGGAACTGAAGAGCCCCTGCGTCTCGATGACCTCCTGCAAGCCTCGCAAGCTGCTGAGCGTCCCTTCTTCCTCAACGAAGAAGGCGGAATAGATCGTACTGGTCGCATCATCCAGCGTCACAATCAAATCCCACTGACAGCCCGGTACCCACTCATGCGTGGAGCCGTCTTGATGGAGCATCATGCCGGGCAACGGTTTCCGCGGTCGCTTCTTCCGGTGGGCCCCCCGCCGGGGCGCTCGGACCACCTGCCCCGCCGCCTGTAACGTCTTCTTGGTCCAGCTATAGGACCGCGTCCCGCCATGCTCGGTCTGCCAGCGCTCGTGGAAATGTTTGACGGTCCAGCCTGTGTATCGGGTCTCATACCATGTCAGCATACGCAGCGCCTCATCGACCGGCACGGCCCGGGCCGAGGCTCGGCCGATCCGCCGATCCTGTAACCCGTCGGCCCCCTCCGCGTCATACCGGCCACTCCAGCGGCGAAACGTCCGCTCCGTCACGCCCAGCATCTCGCCCGCCTCCGCCATCGTCAAAATCCGTTGCTGCCGCCGCTCATAGAGCTCCTCGAACCGCATCTGTCTCACCTCCTGTAGCACCCGTGCCCATGTCATAGTGGCCCTCCCTTGAGGACGCACCCTAAACCGGACAGATCACGTGCTACAAAAACCGGACAGATGATGTGCTATCTACAGTGAACACAGTGGCCACTTTCCCAATTGAATAATCGAGCATACACTTGACCGGCCATGCGGTACCCAGAACTGCACCCGCACACACCGCCGACGTCGTTATGACGTTAGCAGATCGTTCACTTCTGGCAATCTATTTTA
>JBAXVK010000122.1:0-1704 GCA_037129175.1 Polynucleobacter sp.
CAATCCTATATATAAAGAAAGTAAAAAATATGCATCCACAAGAACCAAATCAAAATCAACAACCAGAGCAACCTCAAAACCAATATGTAGATCCAAATAATACTAACGTGCAACCGCAAGTATCATCTAGTTCTCCAACAACTTCTAGTGTACCTGTTCAACCAACTACAAATGAAAATAACCTCGCTGCAGTACTGGGTTTAATTTTCAGTATTATCGGCTTAGGACTAATAGGCGTGATACTGGGGATTATAGGATTGAAAAAGAGTAAAGAGCTTAATGGCAAAGGCCATGGATTAGCATTAGCAGCAATTATTGTTGGTATAATATCTATGTTTATTAGCTTAGTTGTGTTCTTAATGATTCTTCTAGCAGTTCCATCACTACAAAAAAATGCTAAGCTACAACAACAGAAAATTCAGCAACAGAATCAGCAGTATCAAAACCAGGGTAGTTTCCCGCAATCAACTGCCCCATAGAAGACAACAAAAAAGACCTTTACGCAGAAAAGTCTCTTTTGGTGAACCTGAGGGGTTCGATTTATAAGGAAATTGATAGTGAAATCATCAGGTGGAATATGGAGCTTAAGTAAAAGGAATAATTGGGCGGGATAAAGTTCTAGCTTTTATATACATCTTTCCTGTGCTTAATACTAAGCACCTGAAGTGTGTGGCCATCTATGTCAAACACTATACGATAATGGCCAACACGAAAGCGGTAGCTACCTATATTGGAGTGGGCTAACTGCCTTGCATAAACTAGCGGGTCTTCTTGTTCTAGGAAATATTGGAGCTTCCTCGCGATTCGTTGCCTCGTAACACGGTCCAGCTTTCCTATATCCTTCTTGCTACTACCCGCAAACACCATGCGGTACTGAATCATTACAGAACATCCCCGAAAACTTCGTCAAAAGTATAAATATCGCTTCGTTTTATCTCATCACGCGCCTTAGCAATGTTGATAACATATTCTTCATCCTTAAGTAAGAGTAGGTCTTCAAGTAATTCGTCGTCAATGATGGCTTTACCTGTAAGTTTGCCACGACTCTTAATAAATAAGATATCATCCTTACCTAAAGCTCCGATAGTTGCCGATAGGTTATTGCGTAAATCTGTGGTGTCAATAGTCTTTGTGCTCATAGTTTATCCTTTTTATTACATTTCTATTGTACAGTTAGATGTACAATTGTGTCAAGCCTGAGGGGTTCGATTTATAAGCTAATCATTGGCGAAATTACTAGGTGGAACGCAATTTTAAACAGTATTGAATTTTCTATTGAAGGTTGCGATAAGTTGCTATAAGTAATACTATATATTCAGGAGGATTTCATGGCTACTACACAAGGAATTAAATTAGATGAAAGTACTCAAGTTCGTTTAAGGACTTTAGCTGAAAAGCGTAAACGCTCACCCCATTGGCTCATGCGTACTGCTATTGAGGACTACCTAAAACGTGAAGAGAAATATGAGCTAGAAAAAGCCGAAGATATTGCTGAATACGATAACTATGTACTTACCGGCAATGCCATTGACAATGAACAGGTAACTAGATGGCTCGAAGACTTGACTTAAGGCAAAAAAAGTCCATGGCCAAAACAAAAATAGTTTGGCGTGAGCGAGCACTTGCAGATATTCAGCGCTTGTATGAATTTTTATATGAAAAGGATGAAAATGCAGCGCGTAGAGCGGCCAAAGTTATACTACA
>JBAXVK010000123.1:0-1695 GCA_037129175.1 Polynucleobacter sp.
TAGCCTGAAGTTACCTCTGGTCTTGAGCAGATTTCCGCTGACCCCGCAGGGACATAGCCATTTTTCACGGGTGACGTTTCTGTCTACACGGTGATGTGGCTGACGAGCTCGAGCGCGGCGCGCTGCAAGTTCGTGGGCACGGTGAGCAACTCGAACGTTGCGGGATGCTCGGTGGCACCGGGCGTGCGGCAGGTATTGCGCACGCGCGTAGCGAGTTCGGCGAGCAGGGTTTGCAGGCTGTGCAGCGGCGTGCCGTCGGGCTGCTGCTGCGCGGCGACCTTGGCCAGGCCGGCCTTGGAGCGCCTGGCGGGCGCGACCGGGTCGCGCCCGGTCTTGGCCATCTGGTCTTCATCGGCATAGAGCATCGGCCGCCAGGCCTGGAGCAGATGCCACTCGACGTAATAGGCGAGCATGCACAGGAAGATGTGCGCGCGGACGCGGTTCTCGAGTCGGTGGTGGATGGGTCGGATCTTGAGATCGACGGTCTTGAGGGAGCGGAACGCGCGTTCGACCTGCGCGAGGGACTTGTAGCTGCGCACGGCCTCTGCGGAGGACATCTGCTTCGCGGGCAGTGAGGTCCGAATGATGTAGATGCCATCGAGCGCGGCCTCGGCGGCAACCTTGTCGTCGAGGATCCGGTAGTCGAGGCTGCTGTCGGTAATGACCAGCTCGAAGTGCTTGGCGACCTTGTACTTGTCGACGATCCGCCCGACCCGGACGCCGATCCTGGCCGAACCGGTGAGCTTGCCGCCGGCGACCCGTTCGCGGATCTTGGCCAGCTCAAGCAGCGTGGCATCGAGCAGCGATCGACGCTTGTGACCCCTGAGCTTGGCCAGCTCCGAGTTGCGGCAGGCGACGAGCCGCTCGCCGGGATAATCGGGATGGCTGAGCTCAAAGAGGTTGCGCTCATCGAAGAGCCCGAGTTGCACGGCACCGGACTCCACCAGAGCGCGGATCTGGACGCTCTTGAGCGCCGTGATCCAGTCCATGCCCTCGAGCGTCTTCAGCTCGCCGATGGCCTTGTGGGAGATCATCCCGCGATCGCCAACCAGCACGAGCCGTTCGAGCCCGAAGCTCTCGCGAAGCTTGTGCACCTGCGGCATCAGCGTCTTGGCATCGCCGGTGTTGCCTTCGTAGACCGACACCGAGACCGGACATCCGCGCCGATCGGTCAGCAGGCCGTAGTTGACCTGCGGCTTGTTCTTGCGGCCATCCCGGCTATAGCCGATCTTGGCCAGCGGACAGTGACTGCCCTCGAAGTAGCTGGAGGAGAGGTCGTAGAGCGCCAGTGAGCCCTCGCCCAGATGGCGGGCGGCGAGCTTGCGCTCGATCTGGGGCTGCCGCTCCAGCAGCCAGTCCATGGCGGCGTAGAGATCGTCCGCATCGGCATCGGTGACGCCGAACTCCTCGGCCAGCGTCGTGGTCTGCCACCAGCGTGTGGTGGCAAGCTTGGTGTGCGGTGCCAGGACCCGTGCGGCGATCAGGGCGCAGACCCGGTCCCGCTCCACGCAGCCGCGCGAGGCGATCAGTGACTCGATCCCGAGCTGCTGCATCGCCAGATGCACCGCTTCCACATGCCCGTGTGCCCGCGACCGCATGACCTCGAGCCGCTCCGCGGCGGAGACGAAAGTCTCGCCGCGCAGGGCGCGGCGAATCACCTCGATCAGCGACTCCGGCAGATGCGAGAGGTTGCCG
>JBAXVK010000124.1:0-1687 GCA_037129175.1 Polynucleobacter sp.
CAGTCAATGCTTGTGCATCACCGGTTGCTAAATTCAGAATATAGAGGCGATAGGCACTACCAATATTAGCAATGTAGGCTAAATATTTTCCATCCGGAGAAATGCGCGGTGAAGTGACAAAACCTTGTTTGTAAGTCACTCTTTTTACGCCTTCAGCTTGTTCACCGTCAGCGCTCATGCGATAGATCTGTGGATTACCGCCACGATCGCTCGTGAAGTAGATAGAACGACCATCAGCAGAATATTGTGGCTCAGTATCAATAGTGTTGCCACGAGTTAAGCGATTCAGACCTGTGCCATCAGCATTAATGCCATAGATTTGAGTATTGCCATCTTTAGAAAGTGAGATCGCTAACTTCTTGCCGTCAGGTGACCATGCTGGCGCACTGTTATTTCCCTTTTGATTCGAAAGCGAAATACGACGACCAGTTGCAAGCTCATGAACATAAACTACTGGCTTACGATCTTCAAAGGAGACATAAGCTACTTTCTTGCCATCGGGTGACCACGATGGAGAAATAATGGGCTCGCTACTATTCAATGCATTACGAATATTCTGACCATCCGCATCCGAAATGACTAAGCGATAGCGTTTGCCGTCCTTAATCACATAGGATAGGCGGGTGGAGAATACACCGCGCTCCCCTAGTAACTTGAGGATGATGTCGTCAGCAATTTTGTGGGCTGCAGCGCGCAGATTGTCAGCACTGGAGTCTATTTTTAAGCCACCCAAACTTTGGGATTTACGAATATCAAATAGTTTGTAATAAATTTCAAACTGAGCATTACCAGTTTGAACAACGGAGCCAATGACTAAAGCATCAGCACCCCGCGCAGACCATGATTTGTAGTTTGGCGTGCCATCATCGCTTTCAACAGCATTACCATTTTCAGTATTTTTGAAGTAACCACTACGTGCTAAATCTTGGCGAATGATTTCAGTAACGCTAGTAGGTAATTTATTTTCATCTTTAAAGCGCATCACAGCGATGGGGTATAGCGATTGCCCAACGCCGGTGATTTCAATATTCATTTGAGCCAGTGCTGGTGCTGTGACTGCAATCAACAGGGCAGCAACCGTCATGCTGCGTAATTGCAATTTCCAAATCATTCTTTTCATCAACTGCAACATGCATTAGTCCTTGGGTTTAAAGGTGAGCTTTACTTCACGTTGGGGAATTTTGCCATTGTCATCTTTTGGCAAGCTTTCTGCCCTGGAAAGTGCGAGCAATACTGCACGATCCCAACTTGAGTTCCCACTAGAGCTTACAAGGCTGGTGTTTAAGATAGCCCCATCGGGAGCCAAGCTTACTTGTATTACTGCTGCAGGATTGCCACTGACAGATTCTGCATTAAACACAATGAGTGGCTTTACTTTTTTAATTACCTTGTCAGTCCAGCCGGGGGGTGCATTGCCACCTCCGCCTACGCCGCTGCCGACCGTGCCACCACTGCCGCCCTCAGCCCCTGCAGCTGCCCGTAAACGGGCTAGTTGATCGGCCCGTACCTTTTCAGCAGCAGCATTGGCTTTGATTTCTGCCGGAGAGAGTGCTTTAGGGGCTTCTGCTTTTTTAGGCTCCTCTTTTTCCTTGGGCGGAGGAGGCTTGACTGTTTTTGGGGTCTCCTTCACCACTTCTTTTTTAGGAGGCTCCTTTTCTACAGGCTTTTTCTTGACCGCAATATCAGC
>JBAXVK010000125.1:0-1680 GCA_037129175.1 Polynucleobacter sp.
AAGAAAGTGGCGAGCACGCGCGCATAGAACTTAAATGAAAACTTAGAGGGCTTTTTAGTCGTCCCTGAATAACCTCTGTAACCCGCATAAATGCTAGCTTCTAGGGCATTTACGAATACCCAAATCTCCCAAATAGATATCCAATATGTGCAGTTTTCTGGGAGTTTGGAGGCTGATATGTTGATGACCGATGATTTCTTTCGTAACCGCCTAGATCAAATGATCGACCTTCGGCATCCGCTTGCAGTTTTGGCTAATCGCATGCCATGGCAAGAGATTGAAGCTTCTTTGGCACACCGCTTTGCGCGCCAGGTTCGTACCGGCAAGAAGATTGAAGACATGGACATGTTTGGCCCGACTGTCGCTGTTGCTGGGGCTGGTGTTTCTAACGCTGGACGTCCTCGTTTGCCCACGCGTTTGATGATCTCGCTGCTGTACCTCAAGCACGCTTTCAATGAGAGTGATGAAGATGTCGTTCAACGCTGGGGTGAGACACCGTCTTGGCAATACTTTTCTGGCAACGAATATTTTGAACACCGTTGGCCTTGTGATCCCTCGCAACTGGTGAAGTTTCGCAAATTGATTGGCGAAGAAGGCGTCGAAGAGATGCTGGCCCGCACCGTCGAAGTGGCCGTCACTTTGAAGCTCATCGCCAAGAAAGAGCTCTGCCGAATCATTGTTGATTCGACCGTTCAAGAGAAGGCCATTGCGCACCCCACAGACAGCAAGCTGCTGGAGACAGCACGCGTTAAATTGGTTGAGCTTGCCAAGAGCGAGGGCATTGCCCTCAAACAAACCTACGCCAAGGAAGGTCAGCGACTTGGCTACAAGGCTGGGCGGTACGCCCATGCACGGCAGTTCAAACGCATGCGCAAAGTCATCAAGCGTCAGCGCACGGTCGTTGGACGCCTTCAGCGTGAAGTGCAACGCAAACTCAGCACGATGACTGTGGCAGTGCGGGAATCAATAACCGAGGCTCTGAACAAGACCCAACGTTTGATCATTCAAACAAAGAGCCACAAGACAAACAACAGGGCGCCCAAGTTGTACAGCTGGCACGCTCCAGAAGTCGAGTGCATCAGCAAGGGCAAGAGCCGTAATCCCTATGAGTTTGGTGTCAAGGTCGGTGTGGCCACAACGCTCAAAGGCAACTTGATCGTGGGCGCCAGATCATTTGCAGGCAATCCGTATGACGGGCATACGCTCAACGAGCAAGTTGAGCAGGCCAGCATTTTGATGCAGCGCTTAGACGTCGCGCCACAGACGGCCTATGTTGACCTGGGATACCGGGGCGTTGACAAGGACAACACAAATATCAGCATCAAGCACAGAGGCAAGTTCAAGACTTTGACAGACGAAGAAAAGAAACTACTCAAACGCAGGCAAGCCATCGAACCCATCATTGGACACCTAAAGGCAGACCACAGAATGAATCGCTGTCATCTCAAAGGGCCAGACGGTGATGCGGTGCATGCAGTTCTCTGCGCAGCGGGTTACAACATTCGATGGCTGCTGCGCATGATCGTGAAAAAGGGCATCGGCCTTTTTTTACGCTTGTTGCAGGCAACTGGATTGAGCGACTTTGCGCTTGCATTGCGTCAAATGCTGATGGCAAACCAACTCAAATCCAGTGCAATCCACTGGGCTCAAGCTTGAAATTGAATTTTTCAGGGACGACTA
>JBAXVK010000126.1:0-1676 GCA_037129175.1 Polynucleobacter sp.
TCTCTCACCTCCCCTAGCTATGTTCCTGCCCAGAAGCCAAGACCCCTCATCCTGGTGGCCTGCTCGGGGGGGCCTGACTCCCTTGCCCTTGCCGCGGCCACATCGTGGGTCGCCAACCGGTTAGGTGTTCGGGCGGGCGCGGTTGTTATTGACCATCAACTGCAAGCCGGATCTGCGCAGGTGGCGACTTGGGCCATGGGTGTCTGCAGCCGCCTTGGCCTTGCACCTGTCATCGTCCGAACCATTAAAGTCAACACCTCCTCTGGTCTAGGTATAGAGGCTGCGGCGCGCGAAGCCCGATATGAGGCGCTGGCCGAGCAGGCTGAGATCTGGGGCGCTGGGAGCATCATGTTGGGACACACCCTGGAGGATCAGGCCGAGACCGTGCTCCTTCGACTGGGTCGAGGCTCAGGTGCTCGAGCCTTGTCGGCGATGGCATCAACAAATGGTCGGTGGCATCGACCGTTCCTTGGTGTATCACGGGCAGTCGTTCGGGAGTCGGCAATGGAGGTGCTCGACGCTATTGGCGAGCGGCCTTGGGAGGACCCGCACAATGCAAACACCGCATTTGCCCGGGTTCGGGTGCGTAACCTTCTTGGCCAGCTGAGCGATGCACTGGGGCCAGGATTTGCTTTGGGCCTTGCCCGATCAGCAAGCATGCTCAAAGATGATGCGGATGCCCTCGATCGCCTGAGTCAGGATATGTTCGACGCACTCGTGACGACGAAGGGGCTTGCCTGCTCGGTAAGTATCGAGGATCTTGCGGGGGTGGATCGGGCATTGCGAACTCGTGTCATCCGCCAGATGTGCATCCGAGCCGGAGCCCCGGCGGCGGTTCTGAGCCGGGAGCAGGTCCTCACCGTCGACTCACTGGTCACCCAATGGCATGGGCAGGGTCCGGCTCACTTGCCGCGTGGTGTCCGGGCGAGCCGGGAGTGTGGGAGGCTTACCCTGACCGGACTGTCCAACCATCGGGGGTAAACCGTGCAACCTGCTGATCTCGGCCCCGACCTAGCCCACGTACTCCTGACCGAGGAGCAGATTCTGACACGGATAGGCGAATTGGCGGCGCAGATTGAGATCGACTATCTCGACAAGGATCTGCTCCTGGTGGGGGTCCTCAAGGGTGCTGTGATGGTGATGGCGGATCTGGCCCGATCCTTGGCACGCAATTCCGAAATGGATTGGATGGCCGTCTCCTCTTATGGCTCAGGCACCAAGAGCAGCGGAGTGGTTCGCATTCTTAAGGATCTTGACGCCGACATCGCTGGGCGTAACGTCCTCCTCGTAGAGGACATTCTCGATTCAGGCCTGACCCTGTCATGGCTGATTCGAAACCTCAGCTCGCGCGGGCCCGCGTCGGTGGAGGTTTTCACGTTGATGCGTAAACCGGATGCAACGAAGGTGGAAATCCATCCGCGCTATGTCGGGTTCGATATCCCCAATGAATTCGTAGTCGGGTATGGCCTTGATTACGCCCAGCGGTACCGCAACCTGCGTTGTATCGGCACCCTCGCCCCGCATGTGTATGGCGGATGAGGTTCGCTCTGCGCGGACATTTCAACCGCCGGTATGAGGGAATGCTCGACTCGTAGTACCGTCATATGGTGAACTTCAAGAGAGTAGTACGAGGGCCGATCTTCTGGATAGGGATTGCTGTCCTCATCGTCCTGATT
>JBAXVK010000127.1:0-1651 GCA_037129175.1 Polynucleobacter sp.
CTTAATGCCTTTATCATTATTAAGAGAAATTAATTCTTTGTTGTTGACATCGACTAAGCGAATTTCTTTGGCTCTATGTGAAATAGAGTGGGTAATCAAACTTTAGCTTACCACAAAGAAAATAAATCATATTGATGAAATTATTAATATTGCGATAGCCTCTGGCACGACGTTTAGCCAGTTGAATCTTGCAATTGATACCTTCAAGAATGCCGTTAGTGATGCGTGAGGTGACGAAATGAACTATCCCAGACCAATGGGCTCTGACCGTCTTGGCAAACTTGATAAAGGCAGGTATTTTGGCACTTTCTACTTCATGGCACCATTGTTGAAGAAAAGCCTCTGCCGATTCTTTATTAGGCATGTCCCAAAGATCATTAAATAACACTTTTAATCGGTAAGCTTCGCCCAGTGTAGGATAAAGCGTAATCATTTCCGCCAGTGATTCTTCTTGCTTGTCGGATAAGTTCACACGGTTTTTCAAGAATGTGTATTTATGACCTTTTAAGGCATCATGTTCTTTACGTTCGATCATGCGTACCTGGTTCATAGCTTCATTCAATAACTTAACGACATGGAACCGATCAAAGGTAATCTGTGCTTCAGGAAATGACTCCGCAGCACCAGCTATAAAAGCGGGCGACAGATCCATGCTGATCTGTTTCACTTGTTCTTTCTCAACGCCTTTAGTTTCAAGGTGTTGTTGAATGCTATGTAGCGTTGCTTTGCCTTTACCTTCAGTGACATGAATAACACGAGAGGTATCCAAATCGACCCCTAAGGTGACGTAATGATGACCTTTTTTAGTCGATGTTTCATCGACACCCAGTTTGGTTAAAGCACTGGGGTCATCTGCCGCTTTAGCTTTACTAATCCAGTGATTGAAAATAGTCCAGATACGCTGTGGATTAACCTTTAATATTTCAGCAACACGATTAACCGGCATTTCCCGTTCAATCAAGGCTAATGCCAACGCTTCAAATAATAAGGTAAAGCCACTGCCTGGACGAGCCCACGGCACTTCAACAGTACGGACTTTACCATCCGAAGAAGTAATACGTGGGACCGTACAATGGAGATAACAGGTGTGCTCAAAGAAGCTCAAGTGTTGCCATTGGCGCTCAACAGTATCATGGACTGGACACAGATTGCCCTTCTCATCTAGGAAACGTGAGCCAGATACAAAATCAATACGTAGATGAAGTTCACTACGGAGCTTGTCATCGGTAGAAAAGGTCACGTCTTTGACTTGCCAAGGTGTATTCAAGCCTAACGCCATGCTAAATAAAGTTTCACTATTCATGGTGATATTATATAGTCTTACCCACTATGAATCACATAGAGCCGTATCTTTTAGCCAAGCCTCAGGGTTTAATCCATTCAGTTTCGCGGTGCCCAGCAAGCTCTGAATAGCGGCGGCTCTTTGACCAGCACGCTCTGAGCCTGCAAATAACCAGTTCTTCTTTCCTAAGGCGATGGGGCGGATGACGTTTTCAACAGGATTATTGTCAATTGGCAGATGTCCAGTTTCAGCATAACGGATAAAACTCGCCCAGCGCCGTAAAGTGTAATCCATCGCTTTGGCAGACGTACCGCCGTTAGCTGTTTTGGTACGCGTTGTCGTCAACCATTGATGCAACTCAGTTAATAC
>JBAXVK010000128.1:0-1634 GCA_037129175.1 Polynucleobacter sp.
CGTCCTTAGCAGTTATAGAGAAAGTATAGCTACCAGTTGTGGTTGGTGTTCCAGAAATTAATCCAGTAGTTAGATTGAGAGTTAGTCCTGGAGGCAATGATCCTGATGAAACGGAATATGTTACAGTGCCCTGTGAGTTAGATGTACTAATAGTCTGTGAATATGCCTGATTAAGAGATGGGTTAGGAAGGATGTCCTGGGATATCTTAACAAAATTGAATATTAGAGATCTTACATTATCTCCATCGGTATAGTAAAAAGCGTTATTAGTAGTATCGAAGGCAATATTATTTGAGTAGTCAGCAGAAATGCTAGACTGAGACACTGGATATCCATTAGAAGAAGTGAGATCTGGTTGACCTAGAACCATTGATGCATTCATATTATTTGTAATACCACTGCTTAAATCGAATATTAGTACCCTATTGCAACTGTTATCCTCGATGAATAGTGCTTGGTTCTTTTCATCATAGCCAATTCCTTGAGGATTAACACTAGAAATAATACAATACTGAGAGGTATCTATCGTGAAGCCTGATTGGCCGAGGACATAACTGGCGTTCATGTTGTTAGTGATTCCACTGCTTAAATCGAATACCAATACTCTGAAAGTGAATTCATCAGTAACAAATAGTCTCTTATGGACATTGTCAAATACAAGTCCACCGTAATATGCATAGAATGAATTCTGATTAGTAAAGGGACCATTCATAGTCGTGAAGTCTGGTTGGCCTATGACATAACTGGCGTTCATGCCATTTGAGATATTGCCAGGGTTAACATTGAACACCATTATCCTTTCACCTTCATAGACGAATAGATAGCCATTAGAGTTGTCATAAGCAATACCTGCATACAACTGAGAAAACTGATTCTGAGTTACCCCTGAGTCATTGGTTGCGAAGTCTGGTTGGCCTATGACATAACTGGCATCCATACCATTAGAGATTCCTGACGATAAGTTAAAGACAAGAATTCTATTTTGTGGCTCGTCCTCAACAAATAACCTGTTATTGACTGGATCATAGACCATTCCCATTGAAGACACGGAATGTTGATCTAAATTATATAAGTTACTAATAAAGTCAGTTTGTCCAAGCACATATGTGGCATTGTGCGGCAGCCCATCGGTAAATTGATCCTTATTATTTAACTGGTAAACGAGCACTCTAACGTTATCAGAGTCACCAACAAATAATCTATGATGTACTTTATCAATTGCTGTTGCCATAGAGCAACAACTAACATCTAGTGCAGATTGACTAAGCCCAGGGTTATTGGAAATAAAGTCGGGCTGTCCAACAACGTCACTAGCATTGTAGTTTGCACCTGGGGCAGAAACGCTTGGATTAATAGTATGATGTTGTGGCTTAGGTGGTGCAAAAGCGTAGCCTTTAGATCCTAAAAGCAGTAAGCTCAGGCCAACTATTAATAAATAAATTCCAAGATTTCTCTTACTAAACAAAACTCCATTTTTTTGATACATATTTTCTCCTTATGCTAATAATAAATCAGAAAAGGAGCATTTGCAAAATGAAATCTTAAAAAGTCTGTTAAGGAAACTGCTCTAGTACTTATAGGTAGCAGGAACGCCTAGGCCTGTAGTGAAGTCATATCCAGCAACCGCGTTACAG
>JBAXVK010000129.1:0-1623 GCA_037129175.1 Polynucleobacter sp.
TAGCCTCTAGCTAGACTACCACCTTAGGTATTATGACAACTCAATATTAAGGAGAGTTAAATGAAATTCAAATCGCTACTATTGGTTGTAGGTTTTATTCCTGTCCTATCATTAGCGCAGACCACTCCCAATATGTTGGGCACTTGGAACGCAACATCCAATGCTGCGGTGATGGGTACAGCAGCACACCATCAGGTTCCCAATAAACAAGATGGGGAAATTTACTTTAATAAAGTGCCATTGAAAATGGTAATTGACCGCCAAGAAGGCGTTAACTTTTCAGGTACCATTTCTTCCGTATACTATAAAGAGGTCATTTTGGGAGCTATTGCACCTGATTTACAAAGCGGTGTAATGGTAGATGAAGATGGATCATATACATTCAAAATAAATGACTCAACAACCATTCAAGTCTGTTACGTGCAAGTTAGCAAGCCGAAGGTTGCTAATTGCTGGCTTGGAAAGAGGTGATAGTAAAGCCTAGTCGAACTAGAAATTTTTTGCTACGAAGGTCGACTTTGGGTGAGAGGTGACTGAAGGTGAGAATTGCTCCCAAAGCCTCAAATCGGCCATGAAGAGCCATTTAATCAAACTATGCATAAAATTTCTACGGCTGTAGTTTTTAAGACTTTTACGCCCTACATCTATTTGTGCTTAGCTACTCTATGCTCAGCTATTCCATCTTTTGCTTTTTCTCAACAAACAACTAAAGAGGAAGCTATTCAAAAAAGTGATGACAATATCGCTTATGAGTTAACGAATCCACTTTCAAATTTACAGTTGTTTTCGCTTCAGTGGAACCATAATCGCGGCTTAGGCGCCAATCAAGGAGGTACTAGTCAAACCTACCAAATGTCACCAAAAATCAAAGTTGATATTAATCAGGATTGGAATTTTTTTTCTAGGGTTTATGTCAACGCCTCAAAAATCCAAAATGTAAACGGGGTCAATAATTCTGGAATGGGTCCCACACAGATTGAGACGTTTTTTTCACCTAAAACCGATGGGAAGTTAGTTTACGGGCTTGGTCCTTATCTTCAGATTCCAGGCGGGCAAAGTGGAGAGTTTGGACCCACTCAATGGGGCGCTGGAATACGTGGAGTATTTGTTGCAATGCCTAAGCCGTGGACTATTGCGGTTTATGCCCATCAATCTTGGAGTGTCGGTGGGTCGACAGGGGCTGGCACGCCAGCAAGCCCTGGAACTGGCACAGTAAATACCTTGTCTGCATGGCCCACTGTTTCGTACACGACAGACAATGCATGGGTTTATTCCTTAGATAGTGAATCCGTCTATAACTACGACGTTCGCAGAGTGTATGTCCCTGTTAATGCCCTCGTTTCCAAAGTAGTGCGTATTGAGGGGGCGCCAATCAGTTTTGGAGTTGGAGCTCGCTATAACGTAAGTAGTTATCCTGGGACTTTGCAGTATCCTGGAACTCCTCGCGGTTGGGGTGCAAGGCTACAAATTAATTTTGTTCTGGGTAAATAGAATCTTGAAACTTTATTTTACTGGCCTTAAATTTAAGTTGGATCATGCGATGAAAAGCGATCTCACTTAGCAGAACACTTGCAGATTGAATTCTAAAATTTTAGATAAAAATCAAGGGTCCGCTTTGGGTCG
>JBAXVK010000013.1:0-64043 GCA_037129175.1 Polynucleobacter sp.
TCCGCGAAGGTGGCCGTACTGTTGGCGCCGGTGTGGTTGCAAAGATTTTGGCTTAGTAGTTTTAAGTAATGAGTTTTTATAAAGGGGTGTAGCTCAATTGGCAGAGCGTTGGTCTCCAAAACCAAAGGTTGGGGGTTCGATGCCCTCCGCCCCTGCCACGATTTGAACTGAAAGCAATATGTCTCAACAAACTGTAAGTCACTCTGAAGAAAAGAGCAGCTGGGTCTCCGGACTCGCTGCTTTAATCGTCGTTGCAGCGTTGGTGCTTTATTACACGCTCATTGATCAATCTTTATTGGTGCGCTTGGGCGTTCTGTTTGGCGGTATTGCTGCTGCGGTTTTGATTGTGGCGATTTCACCGGATGGGCGTCGCTTTATCGCCTATGCGAAAGATTCTTGGTATGAAGTAAAAAAGGTTGTTTGGCCAACTCGTAAAGAGACAAGCCAAATGACTCTAGTCGTATTTGGCTTTGTTCTGATCATGTCCCTGTTTTTATGGATTGCAGACAAATTGATTGAATGGCTAGTTTTTTCAGCCTTTTTAGGCTGGAAGTGAGTGAAAAATGATCGATTCTGAGTTGGCCGTAAACCCACAAGCTACTGGCAATATGCGCTGGTATGTTATTCACGCCTATTCTGGTATGGAAAAGAGCGTCAAAAAAGGTCTTGAGGAGCGTATTGCGCGTTCTGGCATGCCTGAGAAATTTGGCCGTATTTTGGTTCCTTCTGAGGAAGTTGTTGAGATCAAAGGCGGCGCAAAATCAGTTACTGAGCGTCGCTTCTTCCCTGGATATGTCCTGATTGAGATGGAAATGACCGATGAAAGCTGGCATTTGGTGAAAAATACGCCAAAAGTGACCGGTTTCGTTGGGGGTGTTCGTAACCGCCCAAGCCCGATTTCTACCGCTGAAGTAGCTAAAATCATGGATCAAATGCAGGCTGGGGTCGATAAGCCTAAGCCTAAGACCCTATTTGAGGTTGGTGAGATCGTGCGCGTCAAAGAAGGCCCATTTATTGATTTCAACGGAAATATTGAAGAAGTCAATTATGAGAAGTCAAGATTGCGCGTTTCTGTTACAATTTTTGGCCGCGGTACCCCAGTTGAGCTGGAGTTCGGCCAGGTAGAAAAGATGTAAAAACAAGGACTTAGTCCTGTTATGTCGTGGCAGTAGTTTTAAGTGGTTAGTAATAACCGAGGAGCGGCGCTAGAAAGCCAAAAACTAGCAAAGCGTTTACTCAACAGCGGTCTTTCCTAATGAGGTTAGGCGCGCTTTCAGGAGCAACAAATGGCAAAGAAGATTATTGGCTTTATCAAACTGCAGATCCCTGCAGGTAAAGCAAATCCATCACCTCCCGTAGGTCCAGCATTGGGTCAACGCGGTCTGAATATTATGGAATTTTGTAAGGCATTCAACGCTCAAACTCAGAGCATGGAGCCAGGCCTTCCAATTCCAGTAGTGATTACAGCATTTGCTGATAAGAGCTTCACTTTTGTGATGAAGACTCCGCCAGCAACGATTCTGATTAAGAAGGCTGCAAAGCTTGAAAAAGGATCGCCACGCCCTCATACCGATAAGGTAGGAAAAATTACACGTGCTCAAGCGGAAGAAATCGCTAAAGCAAAAATGCCAGATTTGACAGCAGCCGATATGGACGCAGCTGTTAGAACAATCGCTGGCAGCGCCCGTTCCATGGGCATCACTGTGGAAGGTCTCTAATTATGACTAAATTATCTAAACGCGTAAAAGCGATTCAATCTAAGGTTGATCGTAACAAGTTCTACTCATTAGAAGAGGCATTAACTCTCGTTAAAGAGTGTGCAACTGCGAAGTTCGATGAGTCTATCGATGTTGCTGTTCAGTTAGGTATTGATGCTAAGAAATCCGATCAAGTTGTGCGAGGCGCAGTAGTGCTCCCAGCTGGTACAGGTAAGCATGTTCGTGTAGCAGTTTTTGCCCAAGGCGAGAAGGCTGAACAAGCTAAAGCTGCTGGTGCAGAAATTGTTGGCATGGAAGAACTTGCTGAACAAATTAAGGGCGGCAAAATTGATTTTGATGTTTTGATTGCATCCCCAGACACAATGAAAATCGTTGGCACTTTAGGTCAGGTATTGGGCCCACGTGGTTTGATGCCAAATCCAAAAGTTGGAACAGTGACTCCTGACGTTGCTACTGCGGTGAAGAATGCAAAAGCGGGTCAAGTTCAGTTCCGCGTGGACAAAGCCGGTATCGTGCACGCAAGTATTGGCCGTCGTTCATTCGAGCCAACTGCATTGAAATCAAATTTGCTCGCATTGCTTGAGGCTTTGAATAAAGCAAAGCCACCTGCATCAAAAGGAATATTTTTAAAGAAGGTTGCCGTAAGCAGCACCATGGGTGCAGGCGTACGTGTGGACCAAGCATCGTTACAGGCCGCTCAGTAAGTAGCTTGTAACAAGAAAGAACTTTGGGTCGACTCCTGCTCTTTGAGTGAGAGTCGAACATCAAAGACCGTTGGCGAATGAGTTGCTTGTAAAGAATGAATTCTTAATCCTTGCGAAAGTAAGAGCCAGCGCAGATGGCGACCCTGAAAAGATTTTCACAAGAGTTTTTGTGAACAAATGATCAGACGCTGGTGTGTAACCCCAACTGGAAACAGTTGGTTTTTATGGAGTTAAACCGTGCCTTTGAATGTAGAAGACAAAAAAGCGATTGTTGCTGATGTCGGCGCCCAATTGGCTGGAGCCCAAACCGTCGTGCTTGCTGAATACCGTGGTATTCCAGTTGAGCAGTTGACAAAGCTACGTGCTAGCGCACGTGACCAAGGTGTATATCTTCGCGTTTTGAAGAACACATTGGCACGCCGTGCTGCACAAGGCACACAGTTTGAGCCTCTTGCCGATTCGATGGTTGGCCCCTTGATTTACGGCATCTCTGCTGATCCGATTGCTTCGGCAAAAGTATTGCAGAACTTTGCTAAGACTCAAGACATGCTAGTCATTAAAGCTGGCTTATATAACGGCAAGCTGTTAGACGTAGCGGGCGTTAAATCCCTTGCGTCAATTCCAAGTCGCGATGAGTTGCTATCTCAGTTGTTAGGTGTGATGTTGGCACCAGTTTCTGCGATGGCTCGTGTATTGGGCGCAGTAGCAGCGCAAAAAGCAGCAGGAGCGCCCGCTCCAGTTGCAGCACCTGTAGCTGAAGTTGTAGCAGCCCCAGCAGAAGTTGTTGCTGAGGCGGTTACCGAAACAGCCGCTCTAGAAGCAAGTGCAGAGCCTGCAGCCGCAGATCCAGAAGCAAAAGAAACCCCTGCCGCTGAATAAGCGACAGATTAACTATTTAAGTATTAGGAGCTAAAAATGGCGATTACTAAAGAAGAAATCATTGATGCAGTAGGTAGCATGTCTGTAATGGATTTGAACGACTTGGTTAAAGCGTTCGAAGAGAAGTTTGGCGTTTCAGCTGCAGCGATGGCTGTTGCTGGTCCTGCTGGTGCAGGCGGTGGCGGTGCTGCTGCTGAAGAGCAAACAGAATTTACTGTGAACTTGCTCGAAGTTGGCGCAAATAAAGTTTCAGTAATTAAGGCTGTTCGCGAAATTACTGGTCTTGGTTTGAAAGAAGCTAAAGACTTAGTTGATGGTGCACCAAAGCCAATCAAAGAAGCTGTTGATAAGAAGACAGCTGAAGAGGCTAAGAAGAAGCTTGAAGAAGCTGGCGCTAAAGCAGAACTCAAGTAATACAAACCCGGCTAGCGCTTCTCATAAAGGAGCGTTAGCTATGTTGGGTTTGACCATTAGTGGTCAAACCCGATTTCATTGCTGATTGAAATCGGGTTTGCCTTCTGATACGACTGCAGAATGCAAGTTTGGTCGGACACTAAGTCTATCGATTTAGTGTTGTCCGCCAGTGATTGGTAGTGGCCAATCGCCAAATCTTTGTACAGTCGCTGAATTCGGAGATGAAATGAACTATAGCTTCACCGAACGCAAGCGAGTCCGTAAAAGCTTTGCTAAGCGCGTAAATAACCACCAGGTTCCGTACCTGATCGCAACGCAGCTGGAATCCTACGCTAAATTTTTACAGGCTGAAAAGCCAGCCATGTCTCGCCTTACAGAGGGACTTCAAGCTGCCTTTACTTCAGCATTCCCTATTGTGTCTAACAATGGCTATGCACGTATGGAATACGTGTCTTACCAGTTATCACAGCCACCATTTGACGTTAAAGAATGTCAACAACGTGGTTACACCTACCACTCTGCCCTACGCGCAAAAGTTCGCTTGATTATTTATGATCGCGAAGCGCCTACTAAGGTGAAAGAGGTAAAAGAGAGCGAAGTCTACATGGGTGAAATTCCGCTCATGACAGAAAATGGCTCTTTTGTGATCAACGGTACTGAGCGTGTAATCGTGTCTCAGTTGCACCGTTCCCCAGGCGTGTTCTTTGAGCACGATAAGGGCAAAACCCATAGTTCTGGTAAGTTGCTGTTTTCAGCACGCATCATTCCTTACCGTGGTTCATGGCTCGATTTCGAGTTTGATCCAAAAGATATTCTGTATTTCCGTGTTGACCGTCGTCGTAAGATGCCCGTCACCATTTTGCTCAAAGCAATTGGTTTAAACAATGAACAGATTCTTGCAAACTTCTTCAATTTCGATCATTTTGCGTTGACCGCCAATGGCGCATCAATGGAATTTGTTCCAGAGCGTTTGCGTGGCCAGTTGGCTAACTTTGATGTGCTTGATAAGAATGGCGTAGTTGTTATTCAAAAAGACAAGCGTATTAATGCGAAGCATATTCGTGAGCTCGAAGCTGCTAAGACAAAAACAATCGCCGTACCCGACGACTATTTGGTTGGCCGTGTGGTTGCACGCAATATTATTGATCCAGATTCTGGTGAAATCTTGGCTTACGCTAATGATGAAATCACTGAAGATTTCTTGGCTACATTGCGCGATGCAGGTATCAAGCAATTGGAAACTATTTACACCAACGATTTAGATGCTGGCGCGTATATTTCTCAGACATTGCGTACTGATGAAACCGCTGATCAAATGGCGGCACGTATTGCTATCTACCGCATGATGCGACCTGGTGAGCCTCCAACAGAAGATGCTGTTGAAGCTTTGTTCCAGCGCTTGTTCTATAGCGAAGATACCTACGATTTATCTCGTGTAGGACGCATGAAGGTGAATAGCCGTCTTGGCCGTGCTGAGATGGAAGGCGCAATGGTTCTGTCGAATGAAGATATTCTCGACACCATTAAGTCTCTCGTTGATTTGCGGAATGGTAAGGGCGAAGTAGACGATATCGATCACTTAGGTAATCGTCGTGTACGTTGCGTTGGCGAATTGGCTGAAAACCAATTCCGTGCCGGTTTATCACGTGTTGAGCGTGCGGTTAAAGAGCGTCTTGGCCAAGCCGAAACAGAAAACCTCATGCCGCATGACTTGATTAACAGCAAGCCAATCTCTTCTGCGATTCGTGAGTTCTTCGGTTCTTCACAGCTTTCGCAGTTTATGGACCAAACCAATCCGCTTTCAGAGATCACGCATAAGCGTCGTATTTCTGCATTGGGACCTGGTGGTTTGACCCGCGAGCGCGCAGGTTTTGAAGTGCGCGACGTACATCCGACCCACTACGGACGTGTTTGCCCAATCGAGACTCCAGAAGGACCAAACATTGGTTTGATCAACTCACTCGCTTTATTTGCACGCTTGAATGAGCATGGTTTCTTAGAGACTCCATACCGTAAGGTTGCCAATAGCAAGGTAAGCGATGAAGTGGTTTACCTCTCTGCGATTGAAGAAGCGAAGTATGTGATTGCTCAGGCTAATGCGACGATCGATAAAAATGGTAAGTTGGCTGATGAGTTAGTTTCTGCACGTGAAGCTGGCGAGACTATGATGGTTAGCCCAGAGCGCATCAATTTTATTGACGTTGCCCCTAGCCAGATCGTTTCTGCTGCTGCTTCACTCGTTCCATTTTTAGAGCACGATGATGCGAACCGCGCCTTGATGGGTGCAAACATGCAGCGTCAAGCAGTTCCTTGCTTGCGTCCAGATAAGCCATTGGTTGGTACGGGCTTAGAGCGTATTGTTGCGGTTGACTCCGGCACTGTTGTATTAGCTAACCGCGGCGGTATCGTGGATTACGTTGATGCGAACCGTGTGGTGATTCGTGTGAACGATGATGAAACTGCAGCTGGTGAAGTTGGTGTAGATATTTACAACCTCATCAAATACACCCGTTCAAACCAAAACACCAATATCAACCAACGTCCAATTGTGAAGGTTGGCGATCGTGTGGTACGCGGCGACGTCGTTGCTGATGGCGCTTCTACCGATTTGGGTGAATTGGCTTTGGGCCAAAATATGACTGTGGCATTTATGCCATGGAACGGTTACAACTTCGAAGATTCAATCTTGATCTCTGAGAAAGTGGTTGCTGACGATCGTTACACTTCTATTCATATCGAAGAGTTGTCGATTGTTGCGCGTGATACTAAGCTGGGTTCAGAAGAAATTACTCGCGATATCTCTAATTTGGCAGAGTCACAACTCTCCCGTTTGGATGAGAGCGGCATTGTCTACATCGGTGCTGAAGTTGAAGCTGGCGACGTATTAGTTGGTAAGGTAACTCCAAAGGGTGAGACTACTCTCACTCCTGAAGAGAAGTTACTACGTGCGATCTTCGGTGAAAAAGCATCTGATGTTAAAGATACTTCTTTGCGCGTTCCTTCAGGAATGATTGGTACCGTAATTGATGTACAAGTCTTCACTCGTGAAGGGATTGATCGCGATGCACGTGCACAAGCAATTATTCAGGAAGAATTGCAACGCTATCGCTTGGACTTAAATGATCAGTTGCGTATTGTTGAGGGTGATGCCTTCATGCGTTTAGAAAAGCTATTAGTTGGCAAAACTGTTAACGGTGGCCCTAAGAAATTAGCTAAAGGCAGCAAGATCGATAAGGATTACCTTGCTGATTTAGATAAATATCATTGGTTTGATATTCGTCCTGCGGATGATGATATTGCTTCTCAAGTTGAGGCGATTAAATCTTCCATTGAAGCGAAACGTAAACAGTTTGACGAGGCTTTTGAAGAGAAGCGTACCAAGCTTACCCAGGGTGATGATTTGCAGCCTGGCGTAACGAAGATGGTTAAGGTGTACTTAGCTGTTAAGCGTCGTTTACAGCCTGGTGACAAGATGGCCGGTCGTCACGGTAACAAGGGAGTGGTTTCTAAAATCGCTCCTGCAGAAGACATGCCATTTATGGCTGACGGACGCCCTGTAGATATCGTCTTGAACCCATTGGGCGTTCCTTCCCGTATGAACGTTGGCCAGATCTTGGAAACCCACTTAGGTTGGGCAGCTCAAGGTATTGGTAAGCGTATCGACGAGATGGTTCGTGAGCATGCTAAGCAAACTGAGTTGCGTAAATTCTTTAAGCAGCTTTACAACGAAACAGGTCGTATCGAAGACATCGACAATTTCACGGATGAGCAAATCAATTTATTGGCTGAGAATCTTCGCCAAGGCTTGCCATTTGCTACCCCAGTGTTTGACGGTGCCACTGAAGCAGAAATCAGTCGTATGCTCGAGTTGGCGTATCCAGAAGATGTTGCTAAATCTTTAAAGATGACTCCTTCACGTCAACAAATGATTCTGTGCGATGGCCGGACTGGTGATCAATTTGAACGTCCAGTCACTGTTGGCGTAATGCACGTCTTGAAGCTCCACCATTTGGTCGACGACAAGATGCATGCACGTTCAACCGGACCTTACTCACTAGTAACACAACAGCCATTAGGCGGTAAAGCCCAGTTTGGTGGTCAGCGCTTTGGTGAGATGGAAGTTTGGGCCCTCGAAGCATACGGTGCTTCATATGTCTTGCAGGAAATGCTGACAGTGAAGTCCGATGACGTCGCAGGCCGTACCAAGGTTTACGAAAACATCGTCAAGGGCGAGCACACGATTGATGCTGGCATGCCCGAATCCTTCAACGTGCTGGTAAAAGAAATCCGTTCGTTGGGTATTGACATTGACATGGAGCGCAACTGATATGAAAGCATTGCTCGATTTATTTAAGCAAACACAGGGCGAAGAACAGTTTGATGTCATCAAAATTGGTCTCGCTTCTCCTGAGAAAATTCGCTCATGGTCTTTTGGTGAAGTACGCAAACCAGAAACTATTAACTATCGGACTTTTAAGCCCGAGCGTGATGGTTTGTTCTGCGCCAAGATTTTTGGACCAACCAAAGACTATGAGTGCTTATGCGGCAAGTACAAGCGCTTAAAATTCCGTGGCGTTATTTGCGAAAAGTGCGGCGTTGAAGTAACCCTCGCTAAGGTGCGTCGTGAGCGCATGGGCCACATTGAGTTGGCAGCCCCTGTAGCGCACATTTGGTTCTTGAAGTCCTTGCCATCCCGCTTGGGTATGGTTCTCGATATGACATTGCGTGATATTGAGCGCGTTCTCTACTTTGAAGCATATGTCGTGGTTGATCCTGGCATGACCCCTGAAGGCGCAATGAAGCGCGCTCAAATCATGTCTGAAGATGAATACATTGCTAAGACTGAAGAGTATGGTGACGGTGCATTTACCGCCATCATGGGCGCTGAGGGTATTCGTGATCTCTTGCGTTCGATTGATATCGATCGTGAAGTTGAAACTATTCGTGCTGAATTAAAAGCTACTGGTAGCGATGCCAAGATCAAGAAATATGCTAAGCGCTTAAAAGTGCTTGAGGCGTTCCAGACTTCAGGCATTAAGCCTGACTGGATGATCATGGAAGTATTGCCAGTATTGCCACCTGAATTGCGCCCATTGGTGCCATTGGATGGCGGTCGCTTTGCTACCTCTGATTTGAACGATCTCTATCGTCGTGTGATCAACCGTAATAACCGCTTGAAGCGCTTGTTAGAGTTGCGTGCACCAGAGATCATCGTTCGTAACGAAAAACGCATGTTGCAAGAAGCGGTTGACTCATTGCTTGACAACGGTCGTCGCGGTAAGGCTATGACAGGCGCTAACAAGCGTCCTCTCAAGTCCTTGGCTGAGATGATTAAAGGTAAGAGCGGTCGTTTCCGTCAAAACTTATTGGGTAAACGCGTTGACTACTCTGGTCGTTCAGTCATTGTGGTTGGCCCTACCTTGAAATTGCATCAGTGTGGCTTACCAAAATTGATGGCCTTAGAATTATTCAAACCATTTATTTTCAACAAGCTTGAGACTTTGGGAATTGCAACCACGATTAAGGCTGCGAAGAAAGAAGTTGAGAGTCAGACTCCAATCGTTTGGGACATTCTCGAAGAAGTGATTCGTGAACACCCAATCATGTTGAATCGTGCGCCTACATTACACCGTCTTGGCATTCAGGCTTTCGAGCCAATGCTGATTGAAGGTAAAGCAATCCAATTACACCCATTAGTCTGCGCGGCATTTAACGCTGACTTTGACGGTGACCAAATGGCGGTTCACGTTCCTTTGTCGCTCGAAGCGCAAATGGAAGCACGTACCTTGATGTTGGCGTCGAACAACGTATTGTTCCCAGCTAACGGCGAGCCATCCATTGTTCCTTCTCAGGACGTGGTGTTAGGTCTGTACTACGCTACACGTGACAAGATCAACGGTAAAGGCGAAGGCATGGTTTTCGCCAATATTACTGAAGTTGTGCGTGCTTATGAGGCCCGTGAGGTTGAATTAGCTTCACGTGTTGCTGTGCGTATTACTGAGTTTGAGATCGTGGATAAGAAAGCAGAAGGCGATGCCCGTTTTGCTGAAAAGACCAAGATCTATCAAACTTCAGTAGGCCGTGCAATCCTGTCTGAGATTTTGCCTAAAGGCATGTCTTTCGAGGAAATCAACAAGCCTTTGAAGAAAAAAGAAATCTCACGTTTGATTAATACTTCATTCCGTAAGTGCGGCTTGCGCGAGACAGTCATTTTTGCTGACCGTCTCCTGCAGTCTGGTTTCCGCTTGGCGACTAATGCCGGTATCTCGGTTGCAATCGACGATATGCTGATCCCAACATCTAAAGAGCGCATCATTACTGAGGCCTCTACCAAGGTTAAGGAATATGACAAGCAGTTCATGTCAGGTCTTGTAACCAATCAAGAGCGTTATAACAACGTGGTTGATATTTGGGGCGCCGCAGGTGACCAAGTTGGTAAAGCGATGATGGATGAGTTGTCGCACGTTGACGTAGTAGACCGTCACGGTAAAACCGTGCGTCAAGAATCCTTTAACTCCATCTATATGATGGCGGATTCTGGTGCTCGTGGATCTGCAGCGCAGATTCGTCAGTTAGCCGGTATGCGTGGTTTGATGGCTAAGCCGGATGGCTCCATCATTGAAACCCCAATTACTGCAAACTTCCGCGAAGGTTTGAACGTATTGCAGTATTTCATTTCAACCCACGGTGCTCGTAAAGGCTTGGCTGACACTGCATTAAAGACTGCAAACTCTGGTTACCTGACACGTCGTTTGTGCGACGTTACTCAAGACCTCGTCGTTATTGAAGATGATTGCGGCGCAACTTCTGGTGTAACAATGAAGGCGCTGGTTGAGGGCGGTGAAATTATCGAAGCATTGCGTGACCGCATCTTGGGTCGTGTATGTATCGGTGACGTCGTTCATCCTGATACACAAGAAGTGATTGTTCCTAACGATACATTGCTCGACGAAGACCACGTTGATCAAATTGTTGCCTTGGGTATCGACGAAGTTAAAGTTCGCACTGTCTTGTCCTGCTTAACTCGCTTTGGTTTATGCGCGAAGTGCTACGGACGTGATTTAGGTCGCGGTGGTTTGGTAAACGTTGGTGAGGCAGTGGGTGTGATTGCTGCTCAGTCCATCGGTGAGCCAGGCACACAGTTGACTATGCGCACCTTCCACATTGGTGGCGCAGCATCACGTGCTTTAGTAGCAAGCAATATTGAGGCTAAGTCGAATGGTGCTTTGAAGTTCTCGGGCACGATGCGTGTTGTGAAAAACGCGAAGGGTGAGCAGATCGTGATTTCACGCTCTGGCGAAGCCTTGATCGTTGATGACAATGGTCGCGAGCGCGAGCGTCATAAAGTGCCTTACGGTGCAACCCTCTCCTTAAAAGAAGGTGCAGCAGTTAAGGCTGGCGCAAGCTTGGCGACATGGGATCCCTTAACACGTCCGATTATTTCTGAGTATGCTGGTATCGCTCGCTTTGATAACGTTGAAGAAGGCGTCACTGTTGCTAAGCAGGTTGACGATGTGACCGGTCTTTCCACTTTGGTGGTCATTGATGGCAAACGTCGTAGCGCTGCAAGTAAAGGTGTTCGTCCATTCATTAACTTGATAGATGCTAAAGGCGAAGAAGTATTGATCGCTGGCACTGATCATCCAGTAAACATTGGCCTGCAAGTTGGCGCTTTGATTACAGTTAAAGATGGCCAGAAGGTTGAAGTTGGTGAGGTATTAGCGCGCATTCCAATCGAATCACAGAAGACTCGCGACATTACTGGTGGTTTGCCACGTGTTGCAGAATTGTTCGAAGCTCGTTCACCAAAAGATGCAGCAGTATTGGCGAAAGTCACTGGAACAGTCTCCTTCGGCAAAGAAACCAAAGGTAAACAACGTTTGGTGATTACCGATATGGACGGCGAAGCTAATGAATTCTTGATTCCTAAAGAGAAGCAAGTTCTGGTTCATGACGGCCAAGTTGTGAACAAGGGCGAGATGATTGTGGAAGGCCCTGCCGATCCACACGATATCTTGACACTCAGAGGTATTGAAGAATTAGCTATCTACATCGTTGATGAAGTTCAAGATGTTTACCGTTTACAAGGCGTGAAGATTAATGACAAGCACATTGAAGTAATCGTGCGTCAAATGTTACGCCGCGTACAAATTACCGATGGTGGCGATACCGCTTACATCACTGGTGAACAAGTTGAACGCTCAAAACTCTATGATGCTAACGATTTAGTGATTGCTGAAGGTAAGCGTCCAGCTCTATTTGAGAACGTATTACTGGGTATTACTAAGGCATCCTTGTCGACAGATAGCTTCATTTCAGCGGCTTCTTTCCAAGAAACTACCCGTGTATTGACCGAAGCCGCCATTATGGGCAAGACCGATACACTTCGTGGCCTCAAGGAAAACGTCATTATTGGTCGTCTGATCCCTGCTGGTACCGGCTTGTCTTATCGCCGTGCCCGCAAGGTCAGGGAGCAATTCGAGCGTGATCGTGCTCAAATGATTGCCGCCGAAGAGGAAGCAATGGCCAATATGCCTGTAGAAATTGAGGCTGAAGTCGTTGCTCCTGCTGGGGAGGCTGATCCGAGCTAATTTGGTCATTCTGGCCTGATATGGCCAGTTTTTTCCCCATTTGGTTGACGGAAAAGGCTGGCCAAGCTAGAATGCTGAGTTCTACTGATTCAGAAGAGGGTCTTTTTGACCTAGAAATTCTCTAAGTCATTGATTTTCTTGAAGAAAGCAACAAAGAAGTACTAACCGAGCTATTTTATGCCAACAATTAATCAATTAATACGTAAGCCAAGATCAAGGCTGACCGTTAAAAGCAAAAGCCCTGCACTGGAAAACAGTCCGCAGCGCCGTGGCGTCTGTACACGTGTGTACACAACCACCCCTAAAAAACCGAACTCTGCGCTTCGTAAAGTAGCTAAAGTTCGCTTAACCAATGGTTTTGAAGTGATTTCATACATTGGTGGCGAAGGCCACAACCTCCAGGAACACTCAGTAGTGTTGATCCGTGGTGGTCGTGTAAAGGATTTGCCAGGTGTGCGTTACCACATCGTTCGCGGCTCACTTGACTTGCAAGGTGTTAAAGACCGTAAGCAATCGCGTTCCAAGTACGGTGCTAAACGCGCTAAGAAGGCGGCTTAATCTTTTATTAGATAAGCAACAAAGTTTTTGCAGTAAGTCATTTTTTTGTCAGACTTAAAAGACAAGTAAGTGGTTGCTCCGTTTAGAAATTTTTTCTAGATAGTAGGGTAACCAGAGTGGGTGATCCAAATGGGCCGCCCCTAACTGAACTGAAGGAATAGTTATGCCACGTCGTCGTGAAGTTCCCAAACGGGAAATTTTGCCGGATCCAAAATTCGGCAATGTAGAAGTAGCCAAATTTATGAACGTCCTCATGTTGGACGGCAAGAAATCGGTTGCAGAGCGTATCGTTTACGGTGCCTTTGATCACATCGAGAAAAAAGCAAAGAAAGAGCCGCTCGAAATTTTTTCTACAGCCATGGGCAATGTTAAGCCAATGGTTGAAGTAAAGAGCCGTCGTGTTGGCGGTGCTAACTACCAGGTTCCTGTTGAAGTTCGCCCATCCCGCCGTTCCGCTTTGGCCATGCGCTGGGTGCGCGAAGCTGCTAAAAAGCGTGGCGAGAAATCGATGGCTCAACGTTTAGCCAATGAATTATTAGAAGCTGCTGAAGGTCGTGGCGGCGCAATGAAGAAGCGTGAAGAAGTTCACCGTATGGCAGAAGCTAATAAAGCTTTCTCACATTTCCGCTTCTAATTAAATAGCAAAGAAAAGGCACCAACAGTGGCACGTAAAACCCCAATCGAAAGATACCGTAATATTGGTATCTCTGCGCATATTGACGCAGGTAAAACGACAACTACAGAACGCGTTCTGTTCTACACCGGTGTTAATCACAAGATTGGTGAAGTACATGATGGTGCAGCTACCATGGACTGGATGGAGCAAGAGCAGGAGCGTGGTATCACCATTACTTCTGCTGCTACCACTACTTTCTGGAAGGGTATGGCAGGAACAATGCCTGAGCACCGTATCAACATTATTGATACCCCAGGACACGTAGACTTCACCATTGAAGTTGAGCGTTCAATGCGCGTTTTGGATGGCGCTTGCATGGTTTACTGTGCGGTAGGTGGCGTGCAGCCACAATCTGAAACGGTTTGGCGTCAAGCAAATAAGTATCACGTCCCACGTTTGGCATTTGTTAACAAGATGGACCGTACCGGCGCAAACTTTTTCAAGGTCTATGACCAAATGAAGATGCGTCTTAAAGCAAACCCTATCTTGATTCAAATTCCAATCGGCGCCGAAGAGAATTTCAAAGGCGTTGTAGATTTGGTCAAGATGAAGGCTATCTATTGGGATGAGGAATCACAGGGTACTAAGTTTACTTACGCAGAGATTCCAGCAGAGTTACAAGCTTCTGCTGACGAGTGGCGCGAGAAAATGCTCGAAGCTGCTGCAGAGAGCTCAGAAGAATTGATGGAAAAGTATCTCGGCGGCGAAAGCTTGACCGAAGATGAAATTAAAGGCGCATTGCGTCAACGTACGATCGCTAATGAAATTGTTCCAATGTTGTGTGGAACTGCTTTCAAAAATAAAGGTGTTCAGGCGATGTTGGACGCAGTCATTGAATTGCTGCCATCCCCATTAGACGTTCCGCCAGTTCCTTGCGAATTGGAAGATGGAACACCTACTACTCGTAAAGCTGCTGATGATGAGAAATTCTCCGCATTGGCATTTAAGATCATGACTGACCCATTCGTTGGACAGCTCATTTTCTTCCGTGTTTATTCGGGCGTGATGAAGTCTGGCGATACGATTTACAACCCGATCAAGGGTAAAAAAGAGCGTGTTGGCCGTTTGCTGCAAATGCATGCAAACCAACGCGAAGAAATTAAAGAAGTTCATGCGGGCGATATCGCTGCAGCTGTTGGTCTGAAAGATGCAACTACCGGTGAAACCTTATGTGATCCAGATAGCATTGTGATTTTGGAGCGCATGGTATTCCCAGAGCCGGTGATCTCACAAGCAGTTGAGCCAAAGACCAAGCCAGACCAAGAAAAAATGGGTCTTGCTTTGAATCGTTTGGCACAAGAAGACCCATCTTTCCGCGTGAAGACTGACGAAGAATCAGGACAAACGATTATTTCTGGAATGGGCGAGCTCCACTTGGAAATTTTAGTTGACCGTATGCGTCGGGAATTTGGTGTTGAAGCAACTGTTGGTAAACCACAGGTTGCTTACCGCGAAACAATTCGTAAAGTTTGCGAAGAAATCGAAGGCAAGTTTGTTAAGCAATCAGGCGGTCGTGGTCAATACGGTCACGTTGTTCTGAAGCTTGAGCCACAAGCCCCAGGTAAAGGTTTTGAGTTCGTTGATGCTATTAAAGGTGGTGTAGTGCCGCGTGAATACATCCCTGCTGTAGAAAAAGGTATTCGTGAGACATTGAACTCGGGTATTTTGGCTGGCTATCCAGTAGTGGATATCAAAGCAACCCTGTTCTTTGGTTCATACCATGATGTTGACTCTAATGAAAACGCATTTAAGATGGCGGGCTCTATGGCGTTCAAAGATGGTATGCGCAAAGCAGCCCCTGTATTACTTGAGCCGATGATGGCTGTTGAAGTTGAAACACCTGAAGATTTCATGGGTAACGTAATGGGTGATCTCTCATCACGTCGCGGAATTTTGCAAGGCATGGATGACATTCCAGGCGGCGGTAAGATCGTACGCGCTGAAGTGCCGTTAGCAGAGATGTTTGGTTATTCAACTGGCTTGCGCTCGTTGACCCAAGGTCGCGCTACCTACACCATGGAATTTAAGCATTACACAGAAGCACCTAAGAACGTTGCTGAAGCAGTTATGGCTGCTAAAGCGAAGTAATTTATCCACATTATTTTGAATATTGACTAGCTAAAGAAGGCAGACAAAAATGGCAAAAGAAAAGTTTGAGCGGACAAAACCGCACGTAAACGTAGGCACCATCGGTCACGTTGACCACGGTAAAACCACTTTGACAGCGGCGATTGCAACCGTACTCTCAAAGCAATTTGGTGGCGAAGCAAAAGCATACGATCAGATCGATGCTGCGCCCGAAGAAAAAGCCCGCGGTATTACGATTAATACTGCGCACGTGGAGTATGAGACAGCGAACCGTCACTATGCTCACGTGGATTGCCCAGGACATGCTGACTACGTCAAGAACATGATTACCGGTGCTGCCCAGATGGACGGCGCAATTTTGGTTTGCTCTGCTGCTGATGGCCCAATGCCACAAACGCGTGAGCACATCCTCTTGGCACGCCAAGTAGGCGTTCCTTACATCATCGTGTTCTTAAACAAATGCGATATGGTTGATGATGCTGAATTGCTCGAGTTAGTTGAAATGGAAGTGCGTGAACTTCTCTCTAAATATGACTTCCCAGGTGATGACACTCCGATCATTCAAGGTTCTGCTAAATTGGCGCTTGAAGGCGACGAAGGCCCAATGGGTAAAGAAGCCATCATGAAGTTAGCTGATGCACTCGATACTTACATCCCTACTCCAGAGCGCGCCATTGACGGTGCCTTCTTGATGCCAGTAGAAGATGTGTTCTCGATCTCCGGTCGCGGTACTGTAGTGACCGGTCGTATTGAGCGCGGTATCGTTAAAGTCGGCGAAGAGATCGAAATCATCGGTATCAAGCCAACCTTAAAAACCACTTGTACTGGTGTTGAAATGTTCCGCAAATTGCTCGACCAAGGTCAAGCTGGCGATAACGTCGGTATCTTGTTACGCGGTACAAAACGTGAAGAAGTTGAGCGCGGCCAAGTATTGGCCAAACCTGGTTCAATCACCCCCCACACTCACTTTACAGCCGAGGTGTATATCTTGGGTAAAGATGAAGGTGGTCGTCATACCCCATTCTTTAACAACTATCGTCCCCAGTTTTACTTCCGTACTACGGATGTAACCGGTTCAATTGAGTTGCCAAAAGACAAAGAAATGGTGATGCCAGGTGATAACGTCACGATTACCGTCAAACTCATCGCGCCAATTGCGATGGAAGAAGGTTTACGTTTTGCGATCCGCGAAGGTGGCCGTACTGTTGGCGCCGGTGTGGTTGCAAAGATTTTGGCTTAAGGAAGTAGCAGTAAATAATATTTAGCGGTTTGCTAACCGGTGACATCAGTGCTGCTGATGTCACCGTGCTCTTTAGATGTATAACGTGGCAGCACCACACCGCTCTTTGGAATTAATATGCAAAACCAAAAAATTCGTATTCGCCTTAAAGCATTTGACTATCGTTTAATTGACCAGTCTGCAGCTGAAATCGTTGATACAGCTAAGCGCACGGGTGCGGTTGTTAAGGGTCCAGTACCTTTGCCAACCCGTATTGAGCGTTTTGATATCTTGCGTTCACCACACGTGAACAAGACATCCCGTGACCAATTAGAGATCCGTACCCATCTCCGTTTGATGGATATTGTTGATCCTACAGAGAAAACGGTAGATGCTTTGATGAAATTAGACCTTCCAGCAGGCGTGGATGTCGAAATTAAGTTGCAATAATGTGGTATTTCCTGTCTGGGCGCTTGCTAAGACGGGACTTTCGGGATAGAATCTAAGGCTTCGCTCGATTATTTGGGCGGATTTCATGGTTTTATTAGCATTAAAACGTTGTAAGTTATTGATTTAGAAGTACTTTTACTTGTAAATCACTTAAATTAATTTTGCCGACCAATCGTAGTCGGCGTGGAGCATGAATATGAGCTTAGGCTTAATCGGCCGCAAGGTCGGCATGACCCGTCTATTTACGGACGAAGGGGATTCAATTCCTGTGACCGTAATCGACGTGAGCGATAACAGAATCGCTCAAATCAAGACCCAGGCAACGGATGGCTATGATGCTATCCAGTTGGCACATGGCACTCGTAGAGCTACTCGCGTTACTAAATCAATGGCTGGTCACTTTGCTAAAGCAGGTGTGATGGCTGGTAACGGGCTTAACGAATTCCAATTAGATGCAGCAAAAATCGCAGAAATGACTCCAGGTCAAGTGATTACTGCTGAAGCTGCATTTACTGCCGGACAAAAAGTAGATGTGCAAGGCGTGTCTATCGGTAAAGGTTACGCAGGTACCATCAAGCGTTATCACTTTGCTTCTGGTCGCGCTTCTCACGGCAACTCACGTTCACATAACGTACCAGGCTCTATTGGTATGGCACAAGATCCAGGTCGTGTTTTCCCAGGTAAGCGCATGACTGGCCACCTTGGTGACGTTACCAAAACTGTTCAAAATTTAGTTATCGCACGCATTGATGCAGAACGTAATCTCATCATGGTTAAAGGCGCTATTCCAGGCGCTCCAGGCGGTAAAGTTATTGTTACTCCAGCGGTGAAAACACCGTTGAAGAAGAAATAAGGAGAGCGAATATGGAACTTAAGCTTCTCCAAGACAACGGTACTTTAGGTGCAGGCATACAAGCTTCACCAGAAGTATTCGAACGCGAATATAACGAAGCGTTGGTACACCAAGTTGTAGTGGCTTACCAAGCAAATGCACGTAGCGGTAACCGTGCACAAAAAGACCGTGAGCAAGTTAAGCACACCACCAAAAAACCTTGGCGTCAAAAAGGTACTGGTCGTGCCCGTGCCGGTATGAGCTCCTCACCATTGTGGCGCGGAGGCGGTCGTATATTCCCGAATTCTCCTGAAGAGAATTTCAGCCAAAAAGTAAACAAGAAAATGTACCGCGCTGGTATGAGATCTATTTTGTCTCAGTTAGCTCGTGAAGGTCGTTTGAATGTGGTTGATCAATTCAATCTGGATGCTCCTAAGACCAAAGAATTAGCTGACAAAGTGAAGGCAATGGGCTTAGATTCAGTCTTAATCATTGTCGATCAGGTTAGCGAGAATTTGTACTTGGCATCACGTAACTTGCATAAGATTGCTGTCTGTGAGCCACAGCATGCTGATCCATTGGCTTTGGTTCAATACAAAAAAGTATTGGTAAGTAAAGCTGCGATCGCAAAAATTGAGGAGTTGCTGAAATGAGCCAAGTCCGTAAAAACGATCACAACCTGATGAAGGTTCTGCTTGGTCCTGTTATCTCTGAAAAAGCCACTATGGTTGCAGAGAAAAACGAACAAGTAGTTTTCCAAGTAGCTCGCGATGCAAACAAGAGCGATGTGAAACAAGCAGTTGAGTTGCTCTTCAAAGTACAAGTTGACTCAGTTCAAATCGTGAATCAAAAGGGCAAGCCTAAGCGCTATGGCCGTTTTGAAGGTCGTCGCGACCATACTAAGAAGGCCTATGTGAATTTGAAGCCAGGTCAAGAAATTAACTTTGAAGCGGAGGCGAATTAATCATGCCTTTGATGAAGACAAAACCGACCTCACCAGGTCGCCGTTCAATGGTCAAGGTGGTCAATCCTGACCTGCACAAAGGTAAACCTTTTGCAGCGTTGGTAGAGCCACAATTCCAAAAAGCGGGTCGTAACAATAATGGTCACATCACTACCCGTCATAAAGGTGGTGGTCATAAGCATCACTATCGTGTTGTGGATTTCAAACGCAACGATAAAGATGGCATTCCAGCAAAAGTTGAACGCTTGGAATACGATCCAAACCGCAGCGCTAATATTGCATTGATCGTGTTTGCTGATGGCGAGCGTCGTTATATCCTGGCAGCAAAAGGGATGACTGTTGGCCAAGCAATCATGAATGGTTCTGAAGCGCCAATCAAATCTGGTAATAACTTGCCTATTCGTAATATTCCAGTTGGTAGCACTATTCACTGTGTAGAAATTCTGCCAGGTAAAGGTGCACAAGTTGCACGTTCTGCTGGTGGTTCTGCAGTATTGCTAGCTCGCGAGGGTGTTTACGCCCAAGTGCGCTTGCGCTCTGGTGAAGTTCGCCGCGTTCTGATTGAGTGCCGCGCCACTATTGGTGAAGTTGGTAATGAAGAGCACAGCTTGCGCGTCATTGGTAAAGCTGGTGCAAATCGCTGGCGTGGTATTCGTCCAACCGTTCGCGGTGTGGCGATGAACCCAGTAGATCACCCACATGGTGGTGGTGAAGGTAAGACTGGCGAAGGCCGGGTACCTGTATCTCCATGGGGCACTCCAACCAAAGGTTATCGTACACGTCGTAATAAGCGTACAACATCGATGATCGTTCAACGCCGTCAAAAGCGCTAAGCGATTAAGGAAAAATAGATATGACACGTTCAGCTAAAAAAGGCCCATTTTGCGAAGCCAGCTTAGTAAATAAAGTTGAAGTCGCACAAGCCAACAAAGACAAAAAGCCGATTAAAACTTGGTCACGCCGTTCAACGATTCTTCCAGACTTCATTGGTCTGACAATCGCTGTTCATAACGGTCGTCAACACGTTCCGGTTTATGTATCAGAAAACATGGTGGGTCATAAGTTAGGCGAATTTGCCTTGACCCGTACTTTCAAAGGTCACTCTGCTGACAAGAAAGTTGTGAAGAAGTAAGGGGATGATGATGGAAGTTAAAGCTATTCACAAGAGCGCCCGTATTTCAGCGCAAAAGACACGTTTGGTCGCTGACCAAATTCGTGGTTTGCCGATTGCTCGCGCATTAAACATTTTGAATTTCAGCCCCAAAAAAGCTGCCTTCATTGTGAAAAAAGTAGTTGAATCGGCGATTGCAAATGCTGAACACAATAAAGGCGCTGACATTGATGAGCTCAAGATATCAGCGGTCATCGTTGATAAAGGAACATCCTTGAAACGTTTCACTGCACGCGCTAAGGGTCGTGGTAATCAAATTGAAAAACAAACTTGTCACATTAGCGTGACCTTGAGTAACTAAGGAAAGATATGGGCCAAAAGATAAATCCCACCGGATTCCGACTCGCGGTAACGAAGAATTGGACATCACGTTGGTATGCAAATAACACTGACTTTGCAAAGATGCTCAAAGAGGACGTTGATGTCCGCATCTATTTGAAGAAGAAGTTAAAGAATGCGTCCGTAAGTAAAGTAATCATTGAGCGTCCAGCAAAGAATGCCCGCATCACTATTTATAGTTCACGTCCAGGCGTAGTGATTGGTAAAAAAGGCGAAGACATTGAAGTTCTCCGCCGCGAATTACAAAAGCGTATGGGTGTTCCAGTTCACGTGAACATTGAAGAAATTCGCAAGCCTGAAGTTGATGCGCAATTGATTGCTGACTCTATTACTCAGCAGCTAGAGAAGCGCATTATGTTCCGTCGTGCGATGAAGCGCGCAATGCAAAGCGCAATGCGCCTTGGTGCACAAGGGATCAAGATCATGTCATCTGGTCGTTTGAATGGTGCTGAGATTGCTCGTCGCGAATGGTATCGTGAAGGACGTGTTCCACTTCATACATTGAAGGCTGACATTGATTACGCAACATCAGAGGCTGAAACAACCTACGGCATCATTGGTGTAAAAGTTTGGGTTTACAAAGGCGATACATTGGGACGTGGTGCTGATGCTCCAGTAGCTTCTCCATCCATTGAGCCAGCTGCCGAAGAAAAGAAAACTCGTCGTGCTCCAAGCAAAACGGCTGCTCGTAAACCAGCTGCTGGAACCGATAAGCCATTAGTTGCTGCTAAGCCAGCAATCAAGCGCGTGCGTAAGGTTGAAGTACCGGCCGCAGATACGCAGAAGTCAGGAGAGTAAGCATGCTACAACCAAAACGTCGCAAGTATCGTAAGGAACAGAAGGGACGTAATACTGGCGTGGCAACACGCGGTAGTTCTGTAGCCTTTGGTGACTTTGGATTGAAGGCCGTTGGCCGTGGTCGTTTAACTGCTCGTCAAATCGAGTCAGCACGTCGCGCAATGACCCGTCACATTAAACGTGGTGGTCGTATCTGGATTCGTATTTTCCCAGATAAGCCAATTTCACAAAAACCTGCTGAAGTACGTATGGGTAACGGTAAAGGTAACCCAGAGTACTACGTAGCTGAAATTCAACCAGGCAAAGTGCTTTACGAGATGGATGGTGTGGACGAGACTTTGGCGCGCGAAGCTTTTAAGCTTGCTGCTGCTAAATTACCTCTACAGACCACTTTCGTGATTCGCCATTTAGGTTGATCGGGATAGAGATTATGAAAAATAAAGAATTAGCAACTAAAGATCTGACTGGCTTGAACGCAGAATTAACAGAGCTCTTAAAGACAAACTTTAAGCTCCGTATGCAAAAGGGCACTCAGCAACTCACTAATACCAGCCAATTGGGTAAGACTAAGCGCGACATCGCTCGCGTAAAGACTTTTATTACCCAAAAGACTGCACAGAAATAAGGAAAAAGGGATATGACAGAATTATCTAAACCCTTACGCCGCACCCTCGTAGGCCGTATTGTTAGCGACAAAATGCAAAAAACTGTGACGGTGTTGGTCGAGCGTCAAGTGAAGCATCCAGTGATTGGTAAGTATGTTGGCAAGTCCAAGAAGTACCACGCTCATGATGAAGCTGGCACATACAAGATGGGCGATACCGTTGAAATTGCTGAATCTAAGCCAATTTCGCGCACTAAATCATGGGTTGTGACCCGTTTAGTTGAGGCTTCAAAGGGTATTTAAGGTATTTTTATGGGATTTTGGTGAAGATTCTTCCGAAATCCCTGTTTTACGTAGTAGAATAGAAGGCTTCTCTGGTTTTATTGGAGAAGCAGTGATTTTCATTAATTCCGGGTTTTAGCCTTCGTTAAAGCCCCTAGACGGAACCAAGACTGTTTGCCTTTGGCTAATAAGTTGGGGATTAGAAATGATACAAACCGAAAGTAGATTACAGGTCGCCGATAACACAGGCGCCAGTGAAGTTTTGTGCATCAAGGTATTGGGCGGCTCTAAGCGTCGTTACGCCAGTATTGGTGATCTCATCAAAGTCAGCGTTAAGTCAGCTGCTCCACGTGGCCGTGTAAAAAAAGGCGATATTTATAACGCTGTTGTAGTGAGAACAGCTAAGGGCGTTCGCCGTCCAGACGGTTCATTGATTAAGTTCGATGCAAACGCTGCAGTTTTGCTCAACGCTAAATTAGAGCCAATTGGCACACGTATCTTTGGACCAGTTACACGCGAATTGCGTACTGAAAAGTTCATGAAGATCGTTTCTCTCGCCCCCGAAGTGATTTAAGAGGCTGATATGAAAAAAATTCGTAAAGGTGATTCCGTAGTTTTGTTGACTGGCCGCGATAAAGGCAAGCAAGGAACTGTAACGGACGTTCTCGAGAACAAATTAGTGATCGAAGGCGTAAATATTTATAAAAAGAGCGTTAAGCCAAACCCAGCTGCTGGTATAACCGGCGGCATGATTGACAAGACTATGCCTGTTCACATTTCTAATGTGGCTTTGGTTGACGGTAACGGCAAACCATCACGTGTTGGTATAAAACTCGTTGACGGTAAAAAACAGCGTTTCCTCAAAACCACTGGCGCAACATTAAGCGCATAAGGGGCACGGAGAAATTATGAGCACACGTTTTCAAGAACACTACCAACAAAAAGTTGTTGCTGATTTGATTGCCAAGTTTGGTTACAAGTCTGCAATGCAAGTTCCACGCATCACCAAAGTAACCCTGAATATGGGCTTGGGCGATGCAGTGAACGATAAGAAAATTATCGAAAATGCAGTTGGCGATTTAACTAAAGTTGCAGGCCAAAAGCCAGTTGTAACTAAGGCTAAAAAAGCGATTGCAGGTTTCAAGATTCGTCAAGGCTACCCAATCGGTGCCATGGTGACATTGCGCGGTCAACGCATGTATGAATTCTTGGATCGTTTCGTTACTGTTGCATTGCCACGCGTACGTGACTTCCGCGGCATCTCCGGTAAGGCATTTGACGGCCGTGGTAATTACAACATTGGCGTTAAAGAACAAATCATTTTCCCTGAAATCGAATACGACAAAATTGATGCCCTCCGTGGTCTCAATATCAGTATTACGACGACTGCTAAAACCGACGAAGAAGCAAAAGCTTTGTTGGCAGCATTCAAATTCCCTTTCCGCAATTAAGAGGCTAACGTGGCAAAACTATCCCTGATTGAGCGCGAGAATAAGCGCGCAAAAACTGTAGAGAAGTACGCTGTCAAGCGTGCTGAACTCAAAGCGATCATTGCTGATCAATCGCGCAGCGATGAAGAGCGCTATGAAGCTCGCTTGAAACTACAGGCACTTCCACGTAACGCAAGTCCGATTCGTCAAAGAAATCGTTGTTCATTAACCGGTCGACCACGTGGCACATTCCGTAAATTCGGTTTGGCCCGTAGCAAGATTCGTGAAATCGCCTTCCGTGGCGAAATCCCCGGTTTAACCAAGGCCAGCTGGTAAGCGGCGAAAGAATTAGGAGAACTCATGAGTATCAGCGATCCAATCGCCGACATGTTGACCCGGATCCGCAATGCGCAAGCAGTGCAGAAGCCCGTAGTCTTGATGCCGTCGTCAAAAGTTAAAGTAGCCATCGCAAAAGTGTTGCAAGATGAAGGCTATATCGAAAGTTTTGAAATCAAAGGTGAGGCAGCTAAGCCAGTGCTCCATATTGATCTTAAATACTATGCAGGTCGACCTGTTATTGAGCGTATTGACCGTGTTTCAACACCAAGTCTACGTATCTATAAAGGCCGTCATGACATTCCAGAAGTAATGAATGGCTTGGGCATTGCAATTATTTCAACCCCTCAAGGCGTAATGACAGACCGTAAAGCACGTGCAACAGGCGTGGGCGGCGAAGTTATTTGCTACGTAGCTTAAGGAGAGAAATATGTCCCGCGTAGGTAAATCACCAATTACAGTTCCTAAGGGTGCTGAAATCAGCATCAACGGTGCAAACATTATTGTTAAAGGCCCATTAGGTACCTTGACGCATAACTTGCACCCTTCTGTTGGTTTAAAACAAGCAGATGGCGTATTGACAGTCGTTGTCAATAACGACTCACCAGAAGCTGGTGCGCAGTCGGGTACGGCACGTGCTTTGGTTAACAACATGGTTATTGGCGTAACTGCTGGCTTTGAGCGCAAGCTCAGCTTGGTAGGCGTTGGTTACCGTGCTGCTGCACAAGGCGAAACATTGAAGTTGCAGTTGGGTTTCTCACACGACATTATTTACACACTACCAAAGGGTGTGAAAGCTGAGACTCCAACGCAAACTGAAATCATTATTAAAGGCTTCAACAAGCAGCAAGTTGGCCAGGTCGCAGCTGAAGTTCGCGCATACCGTTCACCAGAGCCATACAAAGGCAAAGGCGTTCGCTACGTCGACGAAGTTGTGCATCTAAAAGAAACTAAGAAGAAGTAAGCGAGATTAGAAAATGAATAAAGACGAATCCAGACAAAGACGTGCTCGGCAGACTCGTATTCGCATTGCCGAAGCATTGGCAAATCGCTTAACAGTTATCCGTAGTAATTCACATATTTCTGCGCAGGTTTATAGCCCATGCGGAACCAAAGTTGTAGCAGCTGCTTCAACAATGGAAAAAGATTTGCGCCAAGCGATCAAAAACGGCGGCAACGCTGAAGCTGCAAAACAAGTTGGCAAATTAGTTGCCGAGCGTGCTGTTAAGGCAGGCGTTGTTGATGTTGCTTTTGATCGCTCCGGGCATCGTTATCACGGCCGTATTAAGGCCTTAGCTGAAGCTGCGCGTGAAGCCGGCCTGAAGTTCTAATAGGGTTTAGGAAAAAACATGGCAAAAATGCAAACTAAGATGCAAAACGAAGAGCGTGATGATGGTCTTCGCGAGAAGATGATCGCTGTTAATCGTGTAACTAAAGTGGTTAAGGGTGGTCGTATTCTTGGCTTCGCTGCACTCACTGTAGTTGGCGATGGCGATGGCCGCATCGGCATGGGTAAAGGCAAATCAAAAGAAGTTCCAGTTGCTGTTCAAAAGGCAATGGACGAAGCTCGTCGCAAGATGATTAAGGTTTCCTTGCGTAAGGGCACTTTGCAGCACACTGTTACTGGTCAACATGGCGCATCACGCGTTTTGATTTCTCCAGCCAAAGACGGTACCGGAATTATTGCTGGTGGCCCAATGCGTGCGATTTTCGACGTCATGGGTGTTACTAACGTTGTAGCTAAGTCTCTCGGCTCTACAAACCCTTACAACTTAGTTCGCGCAACGATTGATGGTTTGAGCAAGATGAGTACTCCTGCTGAGATTGCTGCTAAGCGCGGTAAGTCAGTTGAAGAGATTCTCGGCTAAGACTAAAAGATTAGGAATCTACAAATGACAAAATCTAACTCCAAAGTCAAACTGCAATTAGTACGCAGTTTGATCGGCACACGCGAAAGTCATCGTGCAACTGTACGTGGCTTAGGCCTTCGTCGTATCAATTCAGTTTCTGAATTGGAAGACACTCCAGCTGTCCGCGGCATGATTAATAAAGTTTCTTATCTAGTTAAAGTTGTTAGCTAACTAGCAAGTAAATAGGCGAATAATATGCAACTCAATACACTCAAACCCGCAGAGGGCTCCAAGAAAAACCGTCGTCGCGTTGGTCGCGGCATTGGTTCTGGTCTTGGTAAAACTGCTGGCCGTGGTCATAAAGGTCAAAAATCCCGTTCTGGCGGTTTCCACAAGGTGGGATTCGAAGGCGGTCAAATGCCGATGTATCGTCGTTTACCAAAACGCGGTTTCGTTTCTTTGACACGTCGTCACGTTGGTCAAATTACTTTGAACGACTTAGCAAAAATCAATTTGCCAGAAGTGGACTTGTTGGTTTTGAAAGCGCACGGTTTTGCTGGTGAGCAAATCAATGCAGTTAAGGTTGTTAAAACTGGTGAACTCAAGATCGCTGTAACCCTCAAGGGCGTTACAGCTACTGCCGGCGCTAAAGCAGCTATCGAAGCAGCTGGCGGCAAACTGGTTGAAGCAGCTTAATAGGTCTTTTATTTAATATGGCATTAGCACCTACCAATAACGCAGGCACTGCATCAGCAGGAGGCAAGTTTGGCGAATTACGTCAACGCTTGATTTTCCTGGTGTTGGCTCTGCTCGTGTTTCGTTTGGGTGCTCATATTCCAGTTCCTGGTATTGATCCAGACCAATTGGCTCAGTTATTTGCAGGTCAAAAAGACGGTATCTTGGGAATGTTTAACTTGTTCTCTGGCGGCGCTTTATCCCGCTTTACCGTATTTGCCTTGGGAATCATGCCTTACATCTCTGCATCGATCATCATGCAGTTAATGACCATTGTTGTTCCGTCTTTAGAGGCTTTGAAAAAAGAAGGACAAGCTGGTCAGCGCAAGATTACTCAGTACACCCGCTATAGCACTGTGTTATTGGCTACCTTCCAGGCAATGGGAATTTCCGTTGCTTTGCAAGCGCAGCCAGGCCTAGTAGTTAATCCAGGCTTAATGTTTGAACTTAATACCGTAGTGACCTTGGTAACTGGCACGATGTTCCTGATGTGGCTTGGTGAGCAAATTACTGAGCGTGGTCTTGGTAACGGCATTTCCATTATTATTTTTGGCGGCATTGTTTCTGGCTTGCCTAGTGCATTGGCTAGCTTGTTAGAGTTAGTTCGTACTGGCGCAATGAATATTATTTCTGCATTGCTAATCGTTGTGATTTGCGTGGCGGTAACCTATTTCGTGGTGTTTGTAGAGCGTGGTCAGCGCCGTATCTTGGTGAACTATGCTAAGCGTCAAGTTGGTAATAAGATCTATGGCGGCCAGTCTTCTTACTTCCCATTGAAATTAAATATGGCAGGTGTTATTCCTCCTATTTTTGCTTCTTCAATTATTTTGTTCCCTGCAACTATTGCTGGCTGGTTTACATCAGGCGAGCCAACCAATATGTTCAGCAGAATTATTAAGGATTTAGCGGCTACTTTAGCCCCAGGTCAGCCTGTTTACACCATTCTGTATGCGGCAGCGATTATTTTCTTCTGCTTCTTCTATACCGCTTTGGTATTTAACAGCCGAGATACTGCTGAGAATCTTAAGAAGAGTGGTGCATTTGTTCCAGGCATTCGCCCAGGCGATCAAACAGCCCGTTACATCGATAAGATCTTGGTGCGTTTGACATTAGCTGGTGCGATTTATATGGTTTTGGTTTGTTTGTTGCCAGAATTTTTAGTATTGAAGTACAACGTACCGTTTTATTTCGGCGGTACTTCGCTGTTGATTATTGTTGTTGTTGCAATGGATTTCATGGCTCAGGTTCAGTCATTCGTGATGCAACAGCAGTATGGCTCTTTGATGAAAAAAGCCAACTTTAATATGGGTGCCTAACTGAATGTCTAAGGACGATGTAATTCAGATGGCGGGTGAGATTGTTGAGAATTTGCCGAACGCGATGTTTCGCGTGAAGCTGGAAAACGGACATGTGGTTCTAGGGCACATTTCTGGAAAGATGCGGATGCATTACATCCGTATTTTGCCGGGAGATAAGGTAACGGTGGAGATGACTCCTTACGACCTAACTCGCGCCAGAATCATATTCCGAGCGAAGTAAAGATTAAGTAGTACCTATTTTAAGAGGTGAGTTATGAAAGTTTTAGCATCCGTTAAGTGTATTTGCAGAAATTGCAAGATCATTAAGCGCAAACGCGTTGTGCGTGTGATCTGTTCTTCAGATGCACGTCATAAGCAGCGTCAAGGCTGATCTGGTTAATTAAGAGGAAATCTCATGGCACGTATCGCTGGGGTAAATATCCCAAATCATCAACACACTGTCATTGGTTTGACAGCAATTTTTGGCATTGGCACAACTCGTGCTCGCAAAATTTGCCAAACCACAGGTGTTGCTATATCCAAAAAAATCAAAGATCTTACTGACGCTGACTTGGAAAAGTTGCGTGATGAAGTTGGTAAGTTCATTACCGAAGGTGATCTTCGTCGTGAAGTAACTATGAGCATCAAGCGTTTGATGGACTTAGGTTGCTATCGTGGCGTGCGCCATCGTAAGGGCCTGCCTGTGCGTGGACAACGTACTAAGACTAATGCGCGTACCCGCAAGGGCCCACGTAAGTCTGGCGTGCAACTGAAGAAATAATCAAGAAAGTTTATTGACATGGCAAAACAACAATCCGCTTCTACTGCTTCACAACGTACTCGTAAGAAGGTTAAGAAGAACGTTGCTGACGGTATCGCGCACGTTCACGCTTCTTTTAACAACACCATCATTACGATCACTGATCGTCAAGGAAATGCGCTTTCATGGGCAACTTCTGGCGGCCAGGGCTTCAAAGGCTCACGTAAATCAACACCTTTTGCTGCTCAGGTAGCCGCGGAAGTTGCTGGTAAAGCTGCTGTTGAATGCGGTATCAAGAACTTGGAAGTTCAGATCAAGGGTCCAGGCCCAGGTCGTGAATCAGCAGTACGCGCTTTGAACTCTTTGGGCATCAAGATCACTGAGATTCAAGACGTTACTCCAGTTCCACACAATGGTTGCCGTCCTCCTAAGCGTCGTCGTATCTAAGCTCAGGAGTTAGTAGTTCAAGTTTTAGTAGTTTTTTATTTAAAGCCCACTGTTCATCTGATTTAAAGGATGAACTAACCGCCGGTCGCAAGACTGCGGCAAAGAAAGGAAAGCATCGTGGCACGTTACTTAGGGCCTAAGGCCAAGTTAGCACGTCGGGAAGGTACCGACTTATTTTTAAAGAGCGCACGTCGCGCCCTGTCAGACAAGTGCAAGTTAGATACTAAGCCTGGTCAACATGGTCGTACGTCTGGATCAAGAACATCAGACTACGGTAATCAATTGCGTGAAAAGCAAAAGGTTAAGCGTATCTATGGCATATTAGAGCGCCAATTCCGTCGTTACTTCGCAGAAGCTGAGCGTCGCAAGGGCAATACTGGTGCAACATTGCTCCAGTTGCTTGAGTCACGCCTCGACAACGTGGTTTATCGCATGGGCTTTGGTTCAACCCGCGCAGAAGCACGTCAGTTGGTTTCTCATTGTGCAATTTTACTCAATGGCAGCCCAGTGAATATCCCATCTATCCAGGTGAAACCCGGTGATGTGGTTGCTATTCGTGAAAAAGCGAAGAAGCAAACGCGTATTACAGAATCACTCAACTTGGTTCAGCAGATGACCGCTATCAGCTGGGTTTCAGTTGATGCAGGAAAGCTAGAAGGAACATTCAAGCAAGTGCCTGACCGCGAAGAAATCAGCGGTGAAATTAATGAAAGTTTGATCGTCGAATTGTATTCACGCTAATTAGGCACTATCAAGGAAAAAATATGCAAACAAATTTGCTCAAGCCAAAAATTATTTCTGTTGAAGCGCTTACCGCCAACCAAGCTAAGGTTGTTATGGAGCCGTTCGAGCGTGGCTATGGCCACACACTCGGAAATGCATTACGTCGTGTACTTCTGTCCTCGATGGTTGGTTATGCTCCAACTGAAGTAGCAATTGCAGGTGTTGTTCATGAATACTCCACTTTAGACGGAGTACAGGAGGACGTAGTAAATCTCTTGTTGAACCTCAAAGGTATCGTATTTAAGTTGCAGTCACGCGATGAAGTCACTATCAATTTACGTAAAGAAGGCCCAGGCGTCGTTACAGCAAAAGATATCGATCTTCCGCATGATGTAGAAATCATGAACCCAGATCACGTTATCGCTCACTTATCTGCTGGTGGCAAGTTAGATATGCAGATCAAGGTTGAAAAAGGCCGCGGCTATGTACCAGGCAACGTGCGTCAATACAACGACGAAACTACCAAGATTATTGGTCGTATCGTATTGGATGCCTCATTTAGCCCAGTTAGCCGTGTCAGCTATGCTGTTGAATCTGCTCGTGTTGAGCAACGTACCGACCTCGATCGTCTCGTAATGACTATCGAAACAAACGGTGTATTGTCTCCTGAGGAAGCAATTCGTCAAGCGGCTAGCATTTTGGTTGATCAATTGGTTGTATTCGCAGCTCTTGAGAGCAGCGAAGTTTCTGGTGATCTTGCACCAAGCCGCTCTTCAATGGTTGATCCAATGTTGATGCGTCCAGTTGATGACCTCGAGCTCACAGTTCGCTCTGCAAACTGCTTGAAGGCTGAGAACATCTACTACATCGGTGACTTGATTCAACGTACAGAGAACGAATTGTTGAAGACGCCTAATTTGGGTCGTAAGTCCTTGAATGAAATTAAAGACGTATTAGCTGCTCGTGGCTTAAGTCTTGGCATGAAACTCGAAAGCTGGCCTCCAGCTAACCTCGAGAAATAATTAGAAAGGAAGCATCATGCGTCACGGAAACGGCTTACGCAAACTAAATAGAACATCCTCACATCGCTTGGCGATGCTGCGAAATATGTCCAATTCTCTTTTGGAGCACGAAGTGATTAAAACCACTTTGCCAAAAGCAAAAGAATTGCGCATGGTTGTTGAGCCTTTGATTACCCTAGGTAAAAAAGACAACTTAGCAAACCGTCGCTTGGCATTTAATCGCACACGTGATCGCGATATCGTTGCTAAACTCTTCACAGAGCTTGGTCCACGCTATGCAACACGTCCAGGTGGCTACCTTCGTATTTTGAAGTTTGGCTTCCGTCATGGCGATAATGCGCCAATGGCATTGGTTGAGTTGCTTGATCGTCCAGAGGTTGATGAAACAGCAGCTGTAGTTGAAGAGGCTTAAGTCTCGCAGCTAGTTAAAAAAGCCAGGCTTCGGTCTGGCTTTTTTCATTTACGGGTTATAAATACAGCATGCCTCAAAACTCCCCAATAAAAGCTGATGGCCTTTTAGTGGTCGTAACCAGCCTGCCTAACATGGAGGCCGCTACAGTCTTGGCCAAATCTCTGGTTGAGGCGCAGCTTGCAGCCTGCGTTCAGATCAATGATGGGGTTTATTCAGTCTATCGCTGGGAAGGGAGGATTTGCGAGGAGCAAGAGATTCTCTTGTCTGCAAAAACGATGGCCGACCAATGGGAAGAGATCTGTGCTTTCATCAAAGAAAGTCACCCCTACGATCTTCCTGAGATTTTAGCCTTTTCACCAGAGCAATACGATCAGCAATATGCACAGTGGGTTAGCTCTGAGGTAAATTCAAAGACATGAAATTCAATTTTTTTCTGGGAAAGATTTTTGGGCTACTACTGATCTTATCGACGCAAGTATTTGCAGCGCCAGAATTTTTATCACCAGAAAAAGCCTTTCGCGTAGAGGCTACTTGGCTAGAAAATTCTAATCAGCTTGAGATTGAATTTATTCCTGCTAAGGGTTATTACATCTACCGCGAATCTCTTCAATTTGCGATTGGTACTGAGCCTGGAAAGCTAATCAATATAAGGCCTAAACTACCTACGGGTATTGAAAAGTTTGACGAAACTTTCCAGAAAAAACTGCAGGTTTATAAGCAGCCCTTGCTAGTTTTATTAGATATCAAGCCCGTTTCCGGCAAACCTATTCATGCCCAAGTCAGTCTTCAAGGATGTGCAGAGGCTGGCATTTGTTACCCACCTACGACCTTAAATTTTTTGCTAGCAGGACCTGGTGTTAAAGCAGCACCGATGCCAGAAGCGCTTGAAGGATTGCAAAATATTAGTAGCCCATCCAAAACCGAATTTAGTTTGGTTGATTTATGGCGTGAACGAGATGACGTTAATGCGATTGGCCGCTTTTTAGCGAATACTTCCATTACTTATTTATTCTTAGCTTTCTTTGTTTTGGGTCTTGCGTTGGCATTTACGCCTTGCGTTTTACCGATGCTTCCAATTCTGTCTAGTGTGATCTTTGGAGCCCAAGGTGGCAAAACCATTTCTAAGGGCCGTGCCAGCTTTTTAGCACTCTCTTATGTTTTGGGTATGGCCTTGGTCTATGCCTTGGCTGGAACCTTGATGGCAGCTCTGGGTGGCAGTGTACAAAGGGTGCTGCAAAGCCCAGCTGCACTAGCTGCCTTTGCTTTATTGCTATTGGCTCTCTCAGGGAGCTTATTTGGGCTGTATGAGCTTCGTTTGCCGCATTCCTGGCATCAGCAGGTTGACCGTCTAGCTGGTCGCCAGAAGGGCGGTAGCGTGTTTGGTGCCTTTGCTTTGGGCGGTATCTCAACCTTAGTAGCAAGTCCCTGTATTACAGCCCCCTTAGCAGGGGTATTAGCATTTATTGCCCAAACTGGCTCCATGTCTTTAGGGGCTGGATTACTTTTTGTGATGGCTCTGGGCATGGGTTTACCGCTGCTCTTTATTGCTATTGAGGCACGCATTCTGATTCCGTCTACGGGTATTTGGATGGTCTGGTTACAGCGTACCTTAGGTGTTTTGCTCATAGCGACTGCAGCCTGGATTGCATCTCCTTTACTTAGTCAGAATGATGCAAGCGGACCGGTAAAAATCATTAACGGACAAACCATTCATCCGGTTGGCGACTTATCTTTTGTGGTGATTCATTCACCAGCAGAGCTTGATGCACAACTTAGTCAAGCAAAGCGAGACCAAAAATTAGTATTACTCGATTTCTATGCAGATTGGTGTATCAGCTGTAAAGAGATGGAAGTCAATACTTTTGCCAATGCAGAAGTTAGTCAAGAATTAAAACAATTTGTTTTGTTGCAGGCAGACGTGACCGCGAATAGTCCTGACAACCAAGCATTACTGAAGCGCTATGGTTTATATGGCCCGCCAGGCATTTTAATTTTCAATCTTGACTCACAAGAGCAGGCAGATCAACGTGTGATTGGTTATATGCCGCCTCAACGTTTTATTGAGCGCTTAAAGAAAGCTTCTCAAGCTAAATAGCTTGTTGACTTACTTTGTTGCTTTAAGTAAGCGTGCTGCCTCAAGTGCAAAGTAAGTCAGCACACCATTTGCGCCAGCACGTTTAAATGCGAGTAATGACTCCATCATCACGGCGTCGTGATCAAGCCAACCATTCTGTGCGGCAGCTTTGAGCATGGCGTATTCACCGCTCACTTGATAGGCATAAGTGGGGTAATTAAATTCTTCTCTAACGCGACGCACGATATCTAAATAGGGCATTCCAGGCTTGACCATGACCATGTCTGCACCCTCGCTGATATCAAGAGCAACCTCCCGCAAAGCCTCGTCACCATTGGCACAACCCATTTGATAGGTTTTTTTATCTGCTTTGCCGAGGTTCTTGGATGAACCTACTGCATCTCTAAATGGGCCGTAAAACGCAGAGGCGTATTTAGCTGAATACGCCATGATGCGGGTGTGAATTAATTTCTTTTGTTCAAGCGCTTCCCGAATTTTTCCGATACGGCCATCCATCATGTCTGATGGCGCAACGATGTCGACACCAGCCTCAGCTTGAGTAACGGCTTGCTGAACTAAAATCACGCTGGTCTCATCATTGAGTATGCGGCCTTGATCATCGAGAACGCCGTCTTGACCATGACTGGTATAGGGATCGAGTGCAACATCAGTCATGATGCCTAAGCTGGGGAAGCGTTTCTTTAACTCGCTAACAGCTGTAGGCACTAGACCTTTAGGGTTGTATGCCTCTTTACCATCCGGTGTTTTTAATGCAGCATCGATCACTGGGAACAAAGCTAATACAGGAATGCCAAGATCCACACATTCTTGGGCAACATTAAAAAGTAAGTCTAATGAAATACGATTGACACCAGGCATCGAAGCAACTGCTTCAGACTTACCTTTGCCTTCCAGTAAGAACACTGGGTAAATTAAATCATTCGCAGAAATACTGTTTTCTTGCATCAGACGGCGTGACCAATCATCGCGACGCATGCGGCGAGGGCGATGCCCCGGAAAGTTGAGCAAAGAGTTAGCTTGTGATTTCATCTTTATGGGTTTCTGTTTCAAATAGCCATTTAATAACTAAATTATCTGCCTCTTCAAGACCAATACGTTTTGTGCTTGAGAATAATTGTGCCGTAAGTTGCTTAGAATCGCCCGTGCCATCTGGCAAGGCAGGATCGTATTGTTGTAATTGCTTCCGAACAGCCTCAAGAGCGTGCTTGCACTCACTTTTATTGAGTTTGTCGCATTTGCTGAGCAAAATATGGATCGGTTTGCCGGTAGGTACAAACCACTGAATCATTTGCTCATCCAGATCGGTAATGCCGCGCCGGGCATCCACAATCAGAACCATGCCTACCAACTGCTCACGCTCCTGAAGGTAGTCGCTCAGGAGGCTATTCCAGTGGTATTTGGTCTCACGGTTCACTGCCGCATAGCCGTAGCCTGGTAAGTCCACCAGATAGGCTAAAAGGTCATCTTTGGCGAAGAGCCCGAAGTAGTTGATATGCTGGGTGCGACCGGGCGTTTTACTAGCAAAAGCGAGTCTTTTTTGATTACATAGGACGTTAATAGCACTGGATTTTCCAGCATTTGAGCGGCCAGCAAATGCCACCTCACGCAAAGGCGTGGCAGGCAGGCAATGGGTGTCATTGACTGTGGTGGCGAATCGGGCTTGAAAGAGTTTAGACATGTCCTGAAGCTATTGTAAAATCATGAAATAATTCATGGTGTTGGGTAAAAGAGTTGTAAATATAGGGCCCAAACACTTTTAGGAATTTTTGCCAAGGTAAACATAATGCGTCAAAGCTCCAAAATCTCCAAATTAACTGGTTTACGTGCTGGTTTTGCATTTCTCTCTATTTTCGCTTTGATCGGTATTTCTGGGGCTGCTATGGCTGCCGATGCCGCTCCGATGGCTCCTGAAGCTGTAGCGAAGGCTGCAGTGCCAGGCAAACCTAAAGTTGATGTTGCTGCTGGTGAATCTCTTTATAACGGCGGCGATGCTTCCCGTGGCGTTGTAGCCTGTATTACTTGCCATGGCCCTAAAGGTCAAAGCGCAGTTAGTACATGGCCTAAGTTATCTGCACAACACGCTGCATACACAAATAAGCAATTGAAAAATTTTAAAGAGGGTACTCGTGCTAACCCAATCATGATGGGTATGTCTGCAGCATTGACTGAGCAAGATATGCAAAATATCGCAGCTTATTTAGCAAAGCAAACGGCTTCACAAGGTGTTGCGCAAAACAAAGAAACCATTGAATTAGGTCAAAGTATTTACCGCGGTGGTATTGCTGCAAAAGCCGTTCCAGCTTGCGCTGCATGCCACAGCCCAACAGGTGCAGGTATTGCCGCTCAATATCCGCTCTTAGGTGGCCAATGGGCTGATTACACCAATGCACAGTTACTTGCATTCCGTGAAGGTGTTCGTAAAAATAGTATTCAAATGACTACTATTGCAACCAAACTTTCTGATGCAGAAATGAAAGCAGTTTCTGATTACATGGCGGGCTTACATTAAGAAATTATTCTGAGCTTCAAATAAAAACCCCGCTCATGTAGCGGGGTTTTTATTTACTGCAATTTCTGGAGAATTACTTTGGCAAAACAGTTTCACTTGCAAATAAGTCAGAAGTTTTTTCACGCGCACGTATGACGTAAGCATTTTTTTCATCAACCATAATCTCAGCTGGTTTGGGGCGAGTATTGTAGTTAGAGGCCATGACAAAACCATAAGCGCCAGCCGAAAGAATTGCTAACAGATCACCTTCTTTCACAGCAAGTTTACGATCTCTTCCTAACCAATCGCCAGATTCGCAGACTGGCCCAACAACATCATAAGTCAAGCCCTCCGCATCTTTAGCTTGTACTGGAACTATGCCATGATGCGCTTCGTATAGGGCTGGACGTAGTAGCTCTGTCATAGCCGCATCAACAATGCAAAAGTTTTTCTCAGTACCGGGTTTAAGGTATTGAACAGTAGTAAGAAGAACGCCAGCATTGCCGACTAAGGATCTGCCTGGCTCTAAAACAATATCCAAATGGGCAAAGCCTCGTTCTGCTACATGGTTTAAAAGAGTATTCGTGAACTCGGTGATATCAGGCGGGGTTTCATCGCTATAGGAGATTCCGAGCCCACCACCTAAATCAAGATGGTGAATCACAATACCCTCCTTCTTAAGTTGCTCGACTAAATCTAAAACTTTATCTAAGGCATCTAAGTAGGGGGCAGTAGTGGTGATTTGTGAGCCAATATGACAATCAATACCAACCACATCAATCTGTGAGAGTTGACTGGCTTCACGATATGTTTTTAAAACTTCGTGATACGCAATGCCAAATTTATTTCCTTTTAAGCCAGTAGAAATATAAGGGTGTGTTTGTGCATCAACATCAGGATTGACGCGAAGAGAGACCGGCGCACGGCAGTTGAGCTTGCTTGCCACGCGATTAATATTATGAAGCTCAGCAATCGATTCAACATTGATACACTTAACCCCAACATCTAAGGCAGCAGCGATCTCAGAGGCAGATTTACCTACGCCAGCGAAGACGAGACTTTTAGGATCGGCACCAATTGCTAATGCGCGAGCTAATTCTCCGCCGCTCACTAAGTCGAACCCTGCGCCAAGTTTTTTGAAGCAATCAATTACTGCTAAATTGCTATTTGCTTTCATGGCGTAATGGACGCGTGCACGACGTTTACCTTTGTTATCAATACAAGCCTTGTCATAAGCTTGGTAAGCCTCGGTCAGCGATTTTTTACTATAGACATATAGTGGCGTACCAAATTCTTTTGCTAAATCTGCCAACGGAATTTCTTCGGCATACCAAGTACCTTCACGCTCAGTAAATCCAGATAATTTAGGTAGAGGAATTGCTTTGCTTGTCATTGCTTTGCCGGTGATGAATTGCTTGTGCTGGGAGGGGTTTGTGGTGGATAGAGCTTGCCTTTAGGTTCCGGCTCTGTAGGGGCTGGCGGCACACTTGGCGTATTTGGCATAAATAGTGGACCCCTAACCCCACATCCAACAAGGGCTATTACAAGGGTAATGCCAAAGGCTCTATTGAGAATCGCTATCATGAATGTCTCTAAAACGAATGATTGAATATAGCATGCAGGACTCTGGGATGAATCCAAATAATTTGAGTGTAGAAGCCATTGATGACAGGCAGTTTTATCAACTGGGTAGCAATTTATTACAGTCTATTGAAGTGGCTTTGGAGGCCGCTGATGACAAATTAGATCTAGATTTGGATGTGGAGCGCCAAGGGGGCAATGTTATTAATATCCGCTTTAGGGATAAAAGTGTGATTGTGGTGAATACCCAGCCGCCCTTACATGAAATTTGGGTGGCGGCTAAGTCTGGTGGATACCACTACCGTTGGGCTGGAACCATGGCTACGCCTTTGTGGTTGGATACCAAAACCGGTAGAGAGCTATTAAGTGATTTGACTCAGTTTGCTAGCGCTCAGGCTGGCCAAGCAGTCAAGATTACTCTAACTAAGTCTTAAGAACTTTAGGCTGCGCCAGTATTCACTAAAGTTTCGATCACGAGGGCATCGGGTACGCTCTTGATTTGAGCCTTGCCAATTTTTTCCAAGATTACATAGCGAATTTGGCCGCCCTCTGTTTTCTTATCAACCTGCATCAGTTCCAAATAGCGCTCTGCGCCAAATTTAGGGGGAGCAGTAGGCAGGTTCATTGATTTAATAATGCTGGTGAGGCGCTCGAGCTCATCCTTGCTGATGGTGTTTAAACGACAAGATAAATCAGCGCCCATCACCATGCCGCAGCCAACAGCCTCGCCGTGAAGCCATTCGCCGTAACCCATACCAGCCTCTATCGCATGTCCAAAGGTATGGCCAAAGTTCAGAGTTGCACGAATGCCGCCCTCCCTTTCGTCTGCAGAAACTACTGCAGATTTAATTTCACAGGAACGTAGTACTGCATGCCCCATTACATTTGTATCGCAGGCTAGTAATGCCACCGCATTTTTTTCGATCCAATCTAAAAATTTAGCATCAGCAATGGCGCCATGTTTCACCACTTCGGCAAGGCCAGCAGAGAGCTCTCTTGGCGGCAAGGTCTTCAGTGTGTGGAGATCAGCAACCACAGCAACAGGTTGATGAAATGCCCCAATCATGTTTTTACCCAAAGGATGATTGATGCCAGTTTTGCCACCAACAGAAGAGTCAACCTGAGCCAATAAGGTAGTCGGAACTTGAATGAAACGAATGCCACGCATAAAGCTGGCCGCAGCAAAACCTGTCATATCGCCAATTACACCGCCACCTAGGGCAATCAACATCGTTTGGCGATCTGCACCAAACTTTAAAAGATCATCAAAAATGAGCTGAAGATTTTTCCAGTCTTTATACGACTCGCCATCTGGCAAGGTGATGGTTCTAACAGGTTTACCAAATACTTCTAGGGTCTTAGTCAGACGGGCAGCATAGAGCGGAGCAACCGTAGTGTTAGTAACGATATAAATTGAAGTTGCTTTTTCACAAGCTTCAAATAAGCTGGCTTGATCAATCAGATCAGTGCCAATATGTATTGGATAGCTTCGGTTGCCAAGATCAACTTCAAGTGTTTTCATCATAGTGCCAATGTATTTAAGCAGAAAGTTCAAGTTGCATGATTAAGGTGTTGACCAGTTGATTGACGCTGGGTTTGCCAGTTTCAATCACATGATCGGCGATTTCGCGATAAAGGGGATCGCGAATGGTATAGAAATTTTCCAGAATTTTTTTAGCGTCACCATTGCGAAGTAAGGGACGTCCATCGCCACCTTTAGTGCGATGCCAAAGCTCATTTGGGTTTGCATGTAGATAAATTACAGTACCACGCTCCCTTAGTGCTTCACGGTTTTCTGGAAATAAAATGGCGCCACCACCGGTAGCTAAGACAATGTCGTGCTCAGCTGTAATTTCTCGAATGACTTGTGCTTCTCGTTTGCGAAATCCTGCTTCACCCTCCATCTCAAAGATCACTGGAATTTTGACACCACAGCGCTCTTCAATCACATGATCAGCATCCAGAAAGCGGCGCCCTAATTTTTTGGCCAGTACTTTTCCGACGGTCGACTTTCCAGCACCCATGAGGCCAATGAGAAAGATATTATTTGTCGGGGAGTTCACCCTTTGATTTTATTAGGGTTTATCGAGAACGGTAGGAGTTAGGAAGACAAGTAGTTCAGTTTTATCTTGTAATTTAGATTTATGGCGAAATAAGTGGCCAATTAGAGGAATATCTCCTAGTAAAGGGATTTTGACTTCATCCTCCCTCTCAGTTGTCTGGAAAATACCCCCAATGATGGCTGTTCCACCGTTTTCAACGGTGACCTCTGAACTCAGACTTTTAGTATCAATTGCGTATCCCTGCTCTGTTTTCATGCCAATAGTGTCCTTGTTAATGCCAACAAGCATGGAGATTTTTCCGTCAGGATGAATTTTTGGTAAAACCTCTAAACGTAAATTGGCCTTCCGAAATTGCAATTTGCTGCCATTTTGTGAGGTAGTTTGATAGGGAAGTTCAGTGCCTTGCTCGATAGTGGCTTTCACTTGATCCCCTGTCATGATGCGCGGATTAGAAAGTATTTTTCCTTGACCATCGGATTCAAGCGCTGACAATTCCATTTGTAAAAGACGACTACCGTTTCGGGAGACTAGAGTTGCAGCCACAGTTGCTGGATTAAAGCCCCATAAGCCTGATCCACTCAAATCAAAATTACTAGAGATTTTTTTATCTGAGTTATCGCCCAAAGAGTTTGCTTGGTAGCCCAGCTTAACTCCTAGTTCGCGGGCAAAGCGCTCATCAGCCTCTACAATGCGGGCCTCAATGAGTATTTGCCTTGGACTGTTAATGTGGTCGCCACCAAAGGGTAGTGCCGCATCTTCACGACGATGCTTTTGAAACGCAGCAATTTCCGCATGAGGCCCAATCCAGTAAATATCACCGTTGCGAACCAGCCGCAACCCTCTGCTCGCCAGAATTGAGTGAAGTGCTGTTTGCCATGGTGTGTGATTGAGATCAACTGTAATCCTGCCTTTAATCGATTCACTTAACAAAAAGTTGGTGTTACCCAGTTTTGCAAGAGCTTGTAAAAGCTCTGACACTTCAATATCGGTAAATTGCAAACTAATAGGCGTTTCCATTAAGTTTTGTGCAGACGTGTTTGCGCCAATTGGGCTCACAAAAAAAATGAATAAAAAGCCAAGATAAAGGCTAAATTTTTGTATGTATTGATGCGTGGGTTTTAGGCTTTGCTTCATTCGGTTTTGGAGGGTTTGATAAGTAAGGTTTTCCCTTGGCTATGGGTTAGGGTTGCGAGATCTTTCTCAAGCTGCGTTAATCGCCAATCCCCCAAAACAAGCATCCCTTTTTGAAACATCACATTGCTCTTCCCGGTATGAAAAAATGCCTGGCGAGAACCCCCCATTTCACTTGCCCCCAAATAACGCCAGCGACGCAGTTCAGCCTCATGAGGATTCGCTTGAGGCTTCGCCAAAACTGGCTTAGTTGATATATTTTTTATTAATGAGTGAATACTCACTTCTATTGAGTCGATTACTTCATATAGATTATCTTGTTCACTTTGTAATTCGGTACGCAGTATGGCCAATTCTTTTTTAAGCTCAGAAATTTCCTTCTGGGACTCTTGGACCGTAGCTTCAAAACTTATTTTTAGAGACTCATAGGCAATAAAAAGCGCAATACCAATAATAATTAAACATGCCCCAAACGCAAAAACTCCTCCCCATTTTTGGAGTTGATGCAAAAGATTTTGACTGCTAAAGGCCTCTAGCTGGGCTCGTTCTTTACTCAGTTTTGGAGGCTCTAGGGGAGGCCTTTTTGGGGAAGTGGTTTTACGAATTCCATGGGGATCAGGAATCGCTGGATCATCACCAAGCTCACTCAAAATTTCATCAAAAGATTGGGGGGATATATGGCGTGATGGCATGCCTATATTTTTCAAGTTTGGGCCAAGAATAGACATCAGCTTAGTTTGAAGCTGATGTCAGCAAAGGCAGCCTTAAAAACTCAAAAACAAGGATTTTGGAGCTTTTAGGGAAATTACTTAAGCATCCTATAATTTGAGCTTATGGCCCTCCCCCCAAAAGACAAGCCGCCGCAAAACCAGCGACCAACCCGTCAGTTCGATAAAGGCCCGCGATATTCCCGAGTAGGGCCGGGTTCACCCCGAAAATCTTCTAGTAATCCTTTAGTGAAGGCGATGTTGATTATTGGCGTCGTATTTGCCTTGGTGGTAATGCTGCTAATGGGCTACGCATTTTTAGTAGCCAAGCCCAATTTACCGAAAATCTCGGCTTTGACAGATTACAACCCAAAAACTCCTCTGCGGATTTATACGGCCGATAAGGTTTTGATTGGTGAGTTTGGCGAGGAGCGCCGCAAGGTTATCCCTTTGGATGAAATTCCACAAAGTATGCGCAATGCTGTTTTGGCTATTGAGGATGATCGTTTCTACTCTCATGGCGGAGTCGATTATGTGGGGATTTTGCGGGCCACTTTGACGAATCTGCGGGGGCATCTTTCTCAGGGCGCCTCCACTATCACTATGCAGGTAGCTCGAAATTTTTTCCTGAGCAATGAGAAAACTTTCTCTCGAAAAATTTATGAAGTTTTATTGGCCTGGGAAATCGAGTCTCAATTAACCAAAGATAAGATTCTTGAAATCTATATGAATCAGATTTTCTTGGGCCAAAGAGCTTATGGTTTTTCGAGTGCGGCCCAGATTTATTTCGGTAAAGAATTAAAAGACATCACCATCGCAGAGTCTGCGATGTTAGCTGGCCTGCCTAAAGCCCCCTCAGCTTACAACCCCGTCAGTAATTTTCGTCGCGCTAAGATTCGTCAAGAATATATCTTGCAACGCATGCGTGACCTTGGATATATCTCCTCCGAGGAATACCAAAAGGCCATGATTGAGGAGTTGCGCATTCGTGGTCTGGGAAATGAATTTGCGGTGCGTGCAGACTTCCCTGCAGAGATGGTCCGCCAGTTACTGTTTAATCAATATGGTGAGGCTATTTACTCCCAGGGAATTGATGTCTACACCACGATCTTAAAAGCGGACCAAGATGCTGCTTATAAAGCCGTACGTCGCGGTATTTTTGAGTATGACTTACGTCACGCTTATCGTGGTCCAGAGGGTTTTATAGATCTTCCTGAGGATCGCGTCAAACGTCAACGTGCCATTGATGAGGCTTTGCTTGCGTATCCCCAATTAGATGATTTGCAGTCTGGTGTTGTGCTTGATGTGAAGCCAAAAGAAATGCAAGTCATGATTGCTACTGGCGATACGGTCACTTTAAAAGGTGATGGCATGAAATTAGCTTCTGCATCAATTACCGATAGCACTCAACCAAAAAAACGTTTACGCCCGGGCGCGGTAGTGAGACTGCTGTTAGATGGTGGCACTTGGAGGTTAGCGCAGTTACCCCAAGTCGAGGCAGCTTTTGTCTCTATGAATGCAGATACGGGTGCAATTTTGTCTCTCGTTGGCGGCTTCGATTTCCGCCGCAATCAATTTAATCACGTGACTCAAGCATTGCGTCAGCCAGGTTCCTCCTTCAAGCCTTTTATTTATGCCGCTGCCATTGAAAAAGGTTTTGCACCAAGTACTATGGTAAACGATGCGCCACTATCAATTGGTAGTATGGAGACCGGCAGTCAGGCATGGGAGCCAAAGAACTATGATGGTAAATACGAAGGCATGATGCGCTTGCGTACAGCACTAGCAAAGTCTAAGAATTTAGTTTCTGTTCGCGTTATTCGCGCCATCGGCCCTTCATACGCCCAGGAATATATTCAGCGGTTTGGTTTTGAGCCTGAAAAACACCCACCTTATCTGACGATGGCTTTGGGCGCAGGTTCAGTATCGCCTTTGCAGATGGCCTCAGCCTACAGTGTGTTTGCAAATGGCGGCTATCGTGTAGACCCTTTTTTAATTGACAAGATGGTGGATTCCAAAGGAGAGGTTTTGTTTGAGGCTAAACCTGTTCGTGTTGGAGATGGAGCGACGCGTGTCTTAGATGCGCGCACTGCTTTCGTAATGGATAGTTTGTTACAAGAAGTGACTAAGACTGGTACCGCTGCATCTGCTAGAGCTAAATTAGGCCGTACTGATATTGCTGGAAAAACTGGTACTACCAATGAATCTCATGATGCTTGGTTCGCAGGTTACAACCCCAAAATAGTGGCGATTGCCTGGATCGGTTTTGATAGGCCAGCAAGCTTGGGTGATCGCGAAACAGGTGGTGGGCTTGCTTTACCAATGTGGATCTCTTATATGTCAGTAGCTCTAAAAGATGCGCCACAAGAATCACGTGAAGTTCCAAGTGGAGTGACACAAGTAGATGGCGATTGGTTTATCCCCGAATTTTCTCGTAGTGGTGGCCCACGCGAACTTCAGTAGTTCGCTTTCAAAATGGCTCGGCAAGCACGCACCGTAATACCTGGTCAAGTAATGCATGTGATGGTTCGTGGCAATAATCGAGAAACTCTTTTCTTCAATCCAGAAGACCGTCGTACTTATTTAGATTGGTTGCGAGAGGCTGCAAGACAGTTTGGCTGCGCAGTCCATGCCTTTGCATTAATGCCCAACCATGTGCATTTGCTGATGACGCCGCAAAACAAAGATTCACTCGCTAAAACAATGCAGTCTTTGGGTAGACGTTATGCGCAGTATTTCAATCAACAGCACAAACGATCTGGAACTATTTGGGAGGGGCGTTATCGCTCATCCTTAATTGACCCAGATTATTTTTTACGTTGCCAACGTTATATTGAGCTAAATCCGGTCAGGGCAGGTTATGAATCCAGCCCCCAAGATTCCAGTTGGACTAGCTTTGTAAGCCATATTGGCGGCAATGTAGAGTCTTGGTTGGTTGACCACCAGCACTTTTGGGAGTTAGGTAATACGCCTTTTGAAAGACAAATGGGCTGGGCAAACTTCGTAAAAGACGGGGCACCCCATTGGGAGGATCAACAAATCACGGAATCCTTGCTTCGATCCAAGCCTTGGGTTAGTGATATCTACGCGAACAAGCTGTTTAAGGATGATCCAGAGCTCACCCAAATTCGGGATCGTGGCCGCCCTAGAAAAATTAAGTTAATAAATTCAGTAACTTAGAGGTTTTCTGGCATTTCTTGACAGGTGTAGGGCATTTACTCTGTCCCCATTTAAATAGTTCATTTTGGTGCACCATATAAATAAATGGGACAGAGTCATTTTATTTATATTGCATCCGTATGGGTATTCACCTATATTTGATCCTCCAAAAGTAATCAGGCCTTTGTCGCCCCTCGGAAATACTATGACTACACAATTCAACTCTGATCTTCGCCCAATTGCTCAAGGTTTATATGACCCCCGAAATGAGCATGATGCTTGTGGCGTAGGATTTGTCGCGCATATAAAGGGAAAAAAATCCCACGAGATTGTTAGCCAAGGTTTGCAGATTTTGGAAAATCTGGATCACCGAGGTGCAGTTGGCGCTGACCCATTGATGGGTGATGGTGCCGGCATCTTGATTCAGATTCCTGATACTTTGTACCGTGAAGAAATGGCCAAACAAGGTGTGATCTTGCCGCCTTTGGGTGAGTACGGCGTTGGCATGATTTTCTTGCCAAAAGAGCAAGCATCACGTTTAGCTTGCGAACAAGAATTAGAGCGCACCGTGCGCTTAGAGGGCCAGGTTGTTTTAGGTTGGAGAGACGTACCAATCGATGTGAAGTTGCCAATGTCTCCAACAGTGCGCATGACAGAGCCATTCATCCGTCAAATTTTTATTGGCCGTGGTCGCGACATCATGACGACTGATGCGCTTGAGCGCAAGCTGTACGTCATCCGTAAAACTGCGAGCCATGCAATTCAAGATTTACATTTGAAGCATGGTAAAGAATATTTTGTTGCTTCAATGTCTGCCCGAACCATTGTTTATAAGGGTTTGCTGCTAGCTAATCAGGTGGGCGCGTATTACCAGGACTTACAAGATCCCCGCACCATATCAGCACTAGCCTTAGTGCACCAACGGTTCTCAACAAATACCTTCCCTGCTTGGGAATTGGCTCATCCATACCGCATGATTGCGCACAATGGCGAGATTAATACCGTTAAAGGTAACGTCAATTGGGTTAATGCACGCGAAGGTGCAATCAGTTCTCCAGTTCTGGGGGATGACTTACAAAAATTATGGCCACTCATTTATCCGGGTCAGTCAGATACCGCTTGTTTTGATAACTGCTTAGAGTTGTTAGTGATGTCTGGTTATCCATTGGCCCAAGCCATGATGATGATGATTCCTGAGGCGTGGGAACAGCACACATTGATGGATGACAATCGCCGTGCTTTCTATGAATATCACGCAGCCATGATGGAGCCCTGGGATGGTCCTGCGGCAATGGCATTTACTGACGGCCGTCAAATTGGCGCAACTTTAGATCGCAATGGTTTGCGTCCAGCGCGTTATTACGTGACGGATGACGACTTAGTCATCATGGGTTCCGAAGCTGGTGTATTACCAGTTCCGGAAAGTAAGATTATTCAAAAATGGCGCTTGCAACCTGGCAAGATGTTCATGATTGACATGGAACAAGGTCGCATCATTGATGACGTTGAGCTCAAGAACGCTGTTTCCAAAGCTAAGCCATACAAGAGTTGGATCGATGCAGTAAGAGTCAAGCTCGATAAAATTGACGCAAGCAAGGCTGACTTGCTCGACGAAAAAATGACTATTCGTCCGACGGCTAAATTATTAGACCGCCAACAGGCATTTGGGTATACCCAAGAAGATCTCAAGTACCTCATGGCTCCCATGGCCATGAATGGTGAAGAGGCAATTGGTTCAATGGGTAACGATAGCCCATTGGCCATTCTTTCTAATAAGAATAAGCCTTTGTATAACTACTTTAAGCAGCTGTTTGCACAAGTGACTAATCCTCCGATTGATTCTATTCGAGAGAATATCGTGATGTCATTGGTGTCATTTATTGGGCCAAAGCCTAACTTATTAGATACCAACAACATCAACCCTCCAATGCGCTTGGAAGTTAGCCAACCAATTTTAGATTTTGATGACATCACTAAGATTCGTCATATTGGCCACTACACTAATGGTAAGTTCCGTTCTTATGAGCTAGATGTTTGCTATCCGGCTGTATGGGGCAAGGCTGGTATTGAGGCGCGCTTAGCATCATTGTGCGCTGAAGCAGCTGATGCAGTGCGTTCTGGCTACAACATCTTAATCCTGAGTGATCGTCAAATTGACGAGAAGCACGTTGCTATTCCAGCTTTATTAGTGACCTCGGCAATTCACCAGCATTTGGTACAAAAAGGTTTGCGTACTACCGTGGGCCTCGTAGTTGAGACAGGCAGTGCCCGTGAAACGCATCACTTTGCGCTCTTGGCTGGCTATGGCGCTGAAGCAGTTCACCCATATCTGGCAATGGAAACTTTGACAGAAATGGCTAAAGGTTTATCGGGTGATTTGTCTGGTGAAAAAGCAGTTAAGAACTACATCAAAGCAGTTGGCAAGGGCTTGCAAAAGGTGATGTCCAAAATGGGCATCTCTACCTATATGTCGTATACCGGCTCACAGATTTTTGAAGCGATTGGTTTGAACCCTGAAATCATCAATCAGTATTTCAAGGGCACCCCATCAAATGTTGGTGGTATCGGCGTATTTGAAGTGGCTGAAGAAGCGCTGCGCATGCACACTTCTGCCTTTAGTAATGATCCAGTGTTAACTAATATGTTAGATGCTGGTGGTGAATACGCCTTCCGTATCCGTGGTGAAGACCATATGTGGACACCAGATACGATTGCAAAGTTACAGCATTCCACTCGGATTGGCGCAGAGAAGGGCTACCAGACGTATAAAGAGTACGCCAATATCATCAATGACCAAACTAAACGTCAAATGACATTGCGCGGTCTTTTTGAATTCAAGATCGATCCAGTAAAAGCGATTCCATTAGATGAAGTCGAATCTGCCAAAGAAATTGTGAAACGTTTTGCTACGGGTGCAATGTCTTTGGGTTCGATCTCTACTGAAGCGCATGCTACTTTGGCAATTGCGATGAACCGCATTGGTGGTAAGTCCAATACTGGCGAAGGTGGTGAAGATCCTAATCGCTACATTAATGAGCTCAAAGGCATTCCCATCAAAAAAGGTGAAACACTTGCCAGCGTATTAGGTAGTGATGTGGTGGAAGCAAATATCCCATTGCTTGATGGTGATTCATTGCGCTCCAAAATTAAACAGGTTGCTTCTGGTCGTTTTGGTGTAACCACTGAGTACTTACGCTCTGCAGATCAAATTCAGATCAAAATGGCACAAGGCGCTAAGCCAGGTGAAGGTGGTCAATTACCAGGTGGAAAAGTATCTGATTACATTGGTAAGTTACGCTTCTCTGTGCCTGGCGTTGGTTTGATTTCTCCACCACCACACCATGATATTTATTCGATTGAAGATATTGCTCAGTTGATTCATGACCTGAAGAACGTCAATCCAAAAGCAGATGTTTCTGTGAAGTTGGTATCTGAAGTGGGTGTTGGTACTGTCGCAGCTGGTGTTGCCAAGGCTAAAGCAGATCACGTTGTGATCGCGGGCCACGATGGTGGCACGGGCGCTTCACCACTTTCTTCAATTAAGCATGCTGGTTCACCATGGGAACTCGGTTTGGCTGAAACACAGCAAACATTAGTTCTAAATGGTCTACGCAGCCGTATTCGGGTTCAGGCTGATGGCCAAATGAAGACGGGCCGTGACGTTGTGATCGGTGCATTGTTGGGCGCAGATGAATTTGGTTTTGCAACAGCGCCATTGGTGGTTGAAGGTTGCATCATGATGCGTAAGTGCCATTTGAATACTTGCCCAGTGGGTGTTGCTACGCAAGATCCAGAATTGCGTAAGAAATTCTCTGGCAAGCCTGAGCATGTTGTGAACTTCTTCTTCTTTATTGCCGAAGAGGCTCGCGAGATCATGGCGCAATTGGGTATTCGCAAGTTTGATGACCTGATCGGCCGCGTGGATTTATTAGATACCCGTAAAGGTATTGATAACTGGAAAGTGCATGGTTTGGATTTCAGTAAGATTTTTGCTGAGCCAAAAGTAGCAAGTGATGTTCCACGTTATCAAGTACTGACACAGGATCATGGCCTAGCAAGTGCGCTTGACAATATCTTGATCGAGAAGAGTGAGCCTGCTTTAGAGCGTGGTGAGAAAGTTTCATTCATCGTGCCAGTCAAAAACGTGAATCGCACTGTGGGTGCAATGCTTTCTGGTGAGGTGGCACAGCGTTATGGTCATGCTGGTTTGCCTGAGGACACTATTCATATTCAACTGAATGGCACTGCTGGCCAAAGTTTTGCAGCTTTCTTAGCGCGAGGCATTACTTTAGATTTAGTTGGCGATGGCAATGACTATGTCGGAAAAGGTTTGTCTGGTGGCCGTGTCATAGTTCGGGCTCCACATGAGTTCCGCGGCGATACAGCCAAGAACATTATTGTTGGTAATACCGTTCTATATGGTGCCATTGCTGGCGAAGCCTTCTTTAATGGGGTTGCTGGTGAGCGCTTTGCAGTGCGTAATTCAGGTGCTACGACTGTTGTCGAAGGTACTGGTGACCATGGTTGTGAATACATGACTGGTGGAACTGTGGCGGTGCTTGGTACTACTGGACGTAACTTTGCTGCTGGTATGAGCGGTGGTATTGCATATGTATATGACGAAGATGGAATGTTCGCTAAGCGCTGCAATACTAGTATGGCAACTTTAGAAAAAGTATTGTCATCCGCAGAGCAAATCGCCAAGATGCCTCAGTCTGAGTGGCATGCTCCAGTTGATGTGAAAGATGGTGGAGAGCGCTTAACTGATGAGCAAATTTTGAAGGGCTTAATTGAGCGTCATTTCCGCTACACCGGTTCAGAGCGTGCTAAAGCACTCTTGGCTGATTGGGAAAATTCCCGTAGCCGTTTTGTGAAAGTCCTCCCAACTGAGTACAAGCGTGCTCTAGGTGAGCTATGGGACAAGGCGCAAAACAAAACTATTACCGCTTAATGAATACAGATATTAAGAAAAGATACTAAGGATTAAATATGGGTAAGGTCACTGGATTTATGGAGTTTGAGCGCGTCGAGGAAACATACGAAGCGCCCGTTAAACGTCTCCATCATTACAAAGAGTTCGTTATCACTTTAACTGATGATGAGGCCAAGAAAGAGGGCGCCCGTTGTATGGATTGTGGCATTCCATTTTGTAATAACGGGTGCCCAGTCAATAACATCATTCCTGACTTCAATGATTTAGTGTTCCATAACGACTGGAAGAATGCTTTAGATGTTTTGCAATCGACTAATAACTTTCCAGAGTTTACGGGTCGCATTTGCCCAGCACCTTGCGAAGCTGCTTGCACCTTAGGAATTAATCGCGCCCCTGTTGGTATTAAGTCTATCGAGCATGCCATTATTGATAAAGGCTGGGAGAATGGTTGGGTTAAGCCTCAGCCATCTAAAACAAAGACCGGAAAAAAAGTTGCTGTTGTTGGCGGCGGCCCTGCTGGTATGGCTGCGGCTCAACAATTAGCGCGTGTTGGTCATGACGTCACCGTATTTGAAAAAAATGATCGTGTTGGTGGATTACTGCGTTATGGCATTCCTGACTTCAAAATGGAAAAGTGGCTCATTGATCGTCGTGTCGAGCAGATGCAGGCTGAAAGTGTGAAATTTGAAACCGGTGTTTTTGTTGGCAAAGAAGCCATGGGCGCTGAAGTAAAAAATTATTCCACTAAAACTGTTTCTCCTGAGCAGTTAATGAAAGATTTTGATGCTGTAGTCATTACTGGCGGTGCTGAACAGCCACGTGACTTGCCAGTACCTGGCCGTGAATTGGCTGGTGTGCACTATGCATTGGAATTTTTGATTCCACAAAATAAAGAGAATGCTGGTGACTTCAAAAATGACATCCGGGCAACTGATAAACACGTTGTTGTGATTGGTGGTGGCGATACTGGCTCTGATTGTGTTGGCACATCCAATCGCCATGGCGCAAAACAAGTAACTCAGTTTGAATTGCTCCCGCAGCCTCCAGAAGTTGAGAACAAACCTTTGGTATGGCCTTATTGGCCAACTAAGCTACGCACCTCTTCTTCACATGAGGAAGGCTGTGATCGTGACTGGTCAGTGGGAACAAAGCGTTTTGAAGGTAAGAACGGCAAAGTAGAAAAACTGATTGGTGTTCGTTTGGAGTGGAAAGACGGCAAGATGGTTGAAGTTCCAAACTCCGAGTTTGAGATCAAAGCAGATTTAGTACTTTTAGCTATGGGATTTGTATCTCCAGTACAGCAGGTTCTGAATGCTTTCGGCATTGAAAAAGATGCTCGTGGCAATGCCAAAGCTACTGTGGAAGGGCAAAATGCTTATCAAACTAATGTTTCTAAGGTTTTTGCTGCTGGCGATATGCGTCGCGGACAGTCTCTTGTAGTTTGGGCAATTCGTGAGGGTCGCCAATGCGCTCAAGCAGTAGACGAGTATTTAATGGGGTCATCTGTTTTACCCCGATAATATTGGGGATATGAACACTGTCCACTCAAACTCTTTGGATGCAAGCGCCCAATCTGTAGAAGAAGTTGTTGTCTCTATTAAGAACGTCGACTTTTCCTATGCTCTTGGTGAGCGGCAGATTTTGTCGGGCCTTAATATGGAGTTTCGTCGTGGCCAAGTAGTCGCGGTAATGGGTGGATCAGGCTGCGGTAAAACCACGATTCTGCGTTTAATTGGCGGTCAATTTACTGCTCAATCCGGGCAAGTCTTATTTGAAGGCAAAGACATTGGCAGGATGACTGACGATCAATTGATGGCAACGCGTCGTCGCATGGGCATGCTCTTTCAGTTTGGCGCATTGTTTACAGATTTGAGTGTTTTTGAAAATGTCGCATTCCCCTTGCGCGAACATACAGATTTAAGTGAAGAGTTTTTGCGCTCTCTAGTACTAATGAAATTAAATGCAGTGGGTTTACGAGGTGCTCGTGATTTAATGCCATCACAAATTTCTGGTGGTATGGCAAGACGCGTTGCGCTCGCTAGAGCAATCGCTCTAGATCCTCCACTCATCATGTACGACGAGCCATTTGCAGGTTTAGATCCAATCTCTTTGGGTATTACTGCGAGATTGATACGCGATCTCAACAATGCGCTTGGCGCCACTAGCCTGCTAGTGACACACGATGTTGAAGAGACTTTTGAAATCGCTGATTACGTCTACTTTATAGCTAATGGCCATATTGGAGCGCAAGGTACGCCTGCTGAATTAAGTCGCTCTACAGATCCTTTTGTCAGACAATTTTTAGATGCTGCCCCTGATGGTCCTGTGCCATTTCATTATCCAGGCCAGAGTTTGGCAGAAGATTTTGGATTGAGTATCTAATGACTGCCATACATAAACTTCTCGATTTATTCGGTGACCTTGGATTTTTTGTGCGCCGTAATTTAACGAGTCTTGGACTTGCTTCAAGAATGTTTTCCGCAGTTATTTTACGTTCAGGATTTTTGCTCAAAAGACCTCGTTTAGTGATCGATCAAATTCTATTTGTGGGCAATCACTCTTTTGTAATCATTTCAGTCTCCGGTTTATTTGTCGGATTTGTGCTGGGATTGCAGGGTTACTACACTCTAAATCGCTATGGCTCGGAGCAGGCATTAGGTTTATTGGTGGCCCTTTCTTTGACCCGTGAATTAGGCCCAGTAATTACCGCCTTATTATTTGCTGGCCGTGCTGGTACTTCATTGACTGCAGAAATTGGTTTGATGAAGGCAGGCGAACAGTTAAGTGCAATGGAAATGATGGCTGTTGATCCATTAGCTCGTGTGATCGCTCCACGACTTTGGGCTGGTGTTATTTCTATGCCAATTTTGGCGACGATTTTTACCGCAGTAGGTGTTATGGGAGGCTATTTTGTCGGCGTTCCCCTGATTGGCGTTGATTCTGGAGCATTTTGGTCGCAAATGCAGGGTGGTGTGGACCTCTTTTCAGATATTGGTAACGGCCTAATTAAAAGTATGGTTTTCGGCGTAGCAGTAACGTTTATTGCCCTGTACCAAGGCTATGAAGCTAAACCTACACCTGAGGGTGTATCGCAAGCTACCACCCGAACAGTGGTGATTTCCTCTTTATCGGTTTTGGCGTTAGATTTCCTGCTAACCGCAATGATGTTCTCGAACTAGAAAGAATAAACTGGGGCTCTTATGAGAAAAAGTGCAATTGATATTTGGGTAGGGATCTTTGTTGCCATTGGCTTGCTGGCAGCCTTATTTCTGGCATTGAAAGTTGGCAATATGAATGCGGTGTCATTTGCACCGACGTATAAAATTTCTGCACGTTTTGACAATATTGGCGGCTTAAAACCTCGTGCACCAGTAAAAAGTGCCGGTGTAGTTGTTGGTCGTATTACTAATATTTCTTTTGACGATAAAACTTATCAAGCAACCGTTGTGATGACAATTGAAGAGTCTTATAAATTCCCAACAGATTCTGCTGCCAAAATTTTGACTTCAGGCCTATTGGGCGAGCAATATATCGGCCTTGAGGCTGGCGGCTCAGATGATTTATTGGCTAATGGTGGAAAAATTACTCAGACTCAATCAGCTATTGTTCTAGAAAATCTCATTAGCCAATTCCTTTACAACAAGGCAGCAGATAGTGGTCAAGACAAGGGCGCAGCAAAATGAATTTGTGGGCCTGCGATCTTCAGCGCAAGCTTAAGCGCCTAGCATTACTTGGTTTTACAGCATTTCTAGTAGGTTGTGCCTCAATACCTGCAGGGGTTGAACGCTCACCGCAAGACCCATGGGAGCCGTTCAATCGTTCGATCTTTGAATTTAACGAAGGATTAGATGCTTATGTCCTAAAGCCAGTAGTTGCGGGCTATCGTTTTGTTTTGCCTGAATTTGTGCGTGAAGGTATTTATAACTTCTTTAGTAACTACAGTGATATTTACACAGCACTCTATAACCTATTGCAAGGTAAGCCTAGTTATGCATTCAATGATTTCATGCGGGTAGTGGTCAATACCACCATGGGATTGGGTGGACTCTTGGATCTGGCAACGCCCGGGGGTCTTGAAAAGCATAAAGAAGACTGGGGTCAAACCTTTGGTGTCTGGGGTGTACCTGCAGGCCCATACGTAGTATTGCCATTCTTTGGGCCAAGTAGCGTGCGTGATACTTTTGGTACTGTTGCTGACTTAGAGTCCGATTACCTGTTTAGATTATTGCCAGATGTAGCCTTGCGAAACAGCATTACAGGTTTGCGTGTTGTAAATGCTCGCAATACCTATTACGAAGCTGGTGATTTGTTGGATGGAGCCGCAATTGATAAGTACAGCTTTATGCGAGATGCTTATATTCAGCGTCGTCAGTATCAGATTAACGAGGGCCGTGATGATGAAGAGCCTACGATGCCGGTTTACGAGAATCCTTACCAATAAGTAGTTTGCTTGAGGGGGCTAAAATGAGCCTCAATCTAGATAAAGATAGCGAGATCATTAGATATGAAAAGTTTCAAAAGAATCATTCAGTTCTTGGTAACAGGTTTGCTCCTGATCTCCTGTACTGCTTTTGCGCAAACACCCGATCAAGCAACTCCTCCAGATGCTTTAATTAAAATGGTTGTGACAGATGTGATGGCTTCTGTAAAGTCAGATCCAGATATTCAAAAAGGCAATATTCCAAAGATCGTTGAGTTGGTTGAGAGGAAAATTGTTCCTTATACCGATATGATCCGCACCACTGAAATGGCAATGGGCCCCAATTGGAAAAAAGCTACTCCTGAGCAGCAAAATCAATTAGTGATTGAATTCAAAAATTTATTAATACGCACGTACTCTGGAGCTTTAAGTCAGTTACGTGATCAGACTGTGCAATTTAAGGCACTTCGTGCTGCCCCAGATGATAAGGAAGTCGTTGTTAAAACGGTTGTCCTCGGTCGTGGAGATCCAGTGCCTTTGGATTACCGTCTTGAGAAAACTGATAAGGGCTGGAAAGTCTACGACATGAACATCATGGGTGTTTGGTTGATTGAGGCTTATCGTAATCAGTTCTCAAACCAGATTAGTCAAAACGGAATTGATGGTCTAGTGAAGTTCTTACAAGACCGTAACAAACAGTTGGCTAGTGCCAAGCCTGCAAATTCATAGCAAGATTAATTTAGATATTTAACGATGACCTTTTCTTTACCTAAGATAGTTACGCAGGAAAATGCTCTACAGCTAGAAAAAGAAGGTCTATTAAATTTAGCTAACTTAAGAATGATTGACTGTTCTTCTTTAGCAGATTTTGATTCCACGGTATTAACTGTTCTATTGGCGTGGCAAAAAAAGTTGCAGGCTGATGGCCACTCTCTTTCTGTAGAGCATGCCCCTGAAAAGTTGAAAGTACTAGCCAGTGTCTATGGTGTATCCGCATTGCTGGGTTTGTAATAGCATGCAAGCTGCAATTTCCATTAAAAATATATCCAAAAATTACGGCGCACTTCAGGCTCTCGATGATATTTCTTTAAGTATTGAGCCAGGCGAATTCTTTGGTTTACTCGGCCCTAATGGCGCTGGCAAAACGACCTTGATTTCTATCTTGGCAGGTTTGGTTACGCCAAATAAAGGCCATGCAGCAATTATGGGCGCTGATGTGCAAAAAACATTTCGTGAAGCGCGCCGAATGTTAGGCGTTGTTCCACAAGAGTTAGTATTTGACCCATTCTTTACAGTTCGTGAAACCTTACGTTTTCAATCTGGCTACTTCGGTATTCGCAATAACGATGCATGGGTTGACGAGATCATGGCTAATCTTGACCTCATATCAAAAGCAGATAGCAATATGCGTTCTTTATCGGGCGGCATGAAGCGTCGAGTATTGGTTGCTCAAGCTTTGGTACATAGACCTCCAGTCATTATTCTGGATGAACCCACTGCTGGCGTAGATGTAGAGTTACGTCAGTCCTTATGGCAGTTCATTAGCAGACTCAATCAAGATGGCCACACGATAGTGTTAACTACCCATTACCTAGAAGAAGCCGAAGCTTTATGTCAGCGCATTGCTATGCTCAAGCAAGGCAAGATTGTTGCCTTGGATACCACTGCTAATCTTTTGGCACGTCATGGTTCAGTAAAAAAAGATGGTGAAGGTAAGACGGATTTAGAAGAGGTGTTTGTCAACATCATGTCCGGAGGTGCTTTGTGAAGCATGGACTGAGTAGGCCGCCTTTAGAGTATGGCAGCGGTTTTCCAACATTGTTGCGTAAAGAAATACTCCGTTTTTACAAAGTGGGATTTCAGACTGTAGCTGCCCCAGTATTAACCGCTGTTTTATACCTCATGATTTTTGGCCAGGTTCTTGAAGGTAGAGAAGTCTATGGTCGCTTAAGCTACACGGCGTTTTTAATTCCAGGCTTAGTGATGATGAGTGTTCTGCAAAATGCCTTTGCAAATACCTCATCCTCATTAATCCAGTCCAAGGTTACGGGTAACCTAGTATTTGTTTTACTTGCTCCTTTGAGCCATTTTGAGTTCTATGCGGCCTATATTTTGGCAGCCGTGTTCCGTGGTGTAGTAGTGGGCTTTGGAGTGTTTTTAATTACTGCTTGGTATGGCTTGCCTGCAATAGAGTATCCATTATGGATTTTGATTTTTGCCTTTTTGGGCGCCGCTATTCTAGGTAGTTTGGGTTTGATTGCTGGCATCTGGGCAGATAAGTATGATCAGCTAGCTGCCTTTCAGAACTTCGTCATCATGCCTGCCACGATGTTGTCAGGGGTTTTCTACTCAATTCATTCGCTGCCACCAGCATGGCAGGTTGTGTCACATTTCAACCCATTCTTTTACATGATTGATGGGTTCCGTTACGGCTTTTTCGGGATTTCTGATACCTCCCCGTGGAACAGTTTGGTAATCATTACTTGTTTTTTTATTGCCGTTTCAGTTATTGCTTTGCGCTTATTACAAAAGGGCTATAAGCTCCGCCATTAATGATTTAGTTTTATTAGGAGAGATTGATGTTTCCAACCCCAGAGCAAATTGAGGGCTATATTAAGCAGGGAATTGTCTGTACCCATATTCAGGTAGAAGGTGATGGCCAGCATTTTTTTGCAACGATTGTGAGCCCAGAATTTGAAGGCAAGCGTTTAGTACAGCGCCATCAATTGGTCTATGGCGCGATGGGCGATCGGATGAAAGCCGAAGTACATGCTTTATCGATTAAAGCATTTACGCCTGAAGAGTTTGCCCAGAATCCTGTGGCCTAAAAATATTAATAATAGAACTACATTAGTCTTTACTGGAATCCTTTCATGGATAAATTAAGAATGGTTGGCGGTATACCCCTCAGAGGTGAGGTAGTTATCGCAGGGGCTAAAAATGCGGCCTTACCAATTCTTTGCGCATGCTTACTTACCGATCAACCAGTGGTATTGCGCAATGTTCCAGATTTGCAGGACGTGCGCACGATGCTCAAACTCTTGCAGGAAATTGGTGTGACCGTTACATTTCCGGATGCGAGTGATCGTAGTCATTTAATACTCAGTGCAACTGTGATCAAGAGTTCAGAAGCAACCTATGAGATGGTGAAAACCATGCGGGCCTCTATTCTGGTTCTTGGCCCCCTACTCGCCAGAATGCATAGCGCTAAGGTTTCCTTACCTGGTGGTTGCGCGATTGGTGCTCGCCCTGTAGATCAGCACATCAAGGGTTTGAAGGCTATGGGCGCAAGTATCAAGATTAAGAGTGGCTATATCCAAGCAGAAACCAAGCCGCCAACAGATCGTCTCAAAGGCGCATCAATTTTGACTGACATGATTACGGTAACAGGCACAGAGAATTTATTGATGGCCGCTACTTTAGCATCAGGCACAACTATTCTAGAAAACGCTGCACGCGAACCAGAAGTTGGTGATCTTGCCGAGTTATTGGTGAAGATGGGCGCAAAGATTACTGGTATTGGCAGTGATCGTTTAGTCATTGAAGGTGTTGAAAAACTGCATGGCGCTGAGCATGCAGTGATTCCAGATCGCATTGAGGCGGGTACATTCTTGTGCGCAGTGGCTGCTGCTGGTGGCGAGGTGCTTGTGAAGCATTGCCGCCCTGATACTTTAGATGCGGTGATGGTCAAACTGAAAGAGGCTGGCCTACAAATGGAAGTGGGTTCGGATTGGATTAAGGCTTCAATGCAGGGCCGTCCCAAGGCTGTGAGCTTTCGTACTTCAGAGTACCCAGCCTTCCCAACTGATATGCAGGCGCAATTGATGGCTGTCAATGCAGTCGCTGGTGGCAGTTCCACGATTACCGAAACGATTTTTGAGAATCGTTTTATGCACGTTCAAGAGTTAAATCGCTTAGGTGCTGATATCGCAATCGAAGGAAATACCGCTATTGCACAGGGCGTTGAAAAGCTCTCGGGTGCTATTGTGATGGCTACAGATTTACGTGCCTCTGCTAGTTTGGTCATTGCGGGCTTGGCAGCTCAAGGTGAAACTCAGGTTGATCGGATCTACCATTTAGATCGTGGCTATGACCGTATGGAGCATAAATTGACACTTTTAGGCGCAAAGATTGAGCGTATCAAGTAAGCCTGATGGATAATTAGTCCATGAAATTGACTTTAGCCCTCTCTAAGGGCCGCATCTTCGAAGAAACTGCAGAGATCTTATCTAAGATCGGCATTGTGCCGAAGGAAGATCCTGAAAAGTCACGCAAACTCATTATTGAGACCTCAAATCCAGATGTGCGCTTGATTATTGTGCGCGCCTCAGATGTGCCTACCTATGTGCAATTTGGGGGTGCTGATTTTGGTGTGGCAGGTTTGGATGTGCTCATGGAAAAAGGGACTGATGGTCTTTATGTCCCATACGATCTCAATATTGCAAAGTGCCGTATGTCGGTTGCAGTACGTGAAGGCTTTGACTATGCTGCAGCGGTTAAGCAGGGCTCTCGTTTAAAGGTAGCAACGAAATATATCAATTGCGCACGTGAGCACTTTGCTAACAAAGGCGTACACATTGATACGATTCAGCTCTATGGCTCTATGGAGTTGGCGCCACTAGTAGGTTTAGCGGATGCGATTGTGGACTTGGTTTCTACTGGTAATACGCTTAAAGCTAATGGCTTGGTTGAAGTTGAACCGATTGCTGATATCAGTGCGCGCCTAGTAGTGAACCAAGCTTCATACAAGCGTAAGCGTGCTCAACTGCAACCTATTTTTGAGTTGCTGAAGTAAAGCGCAACCTTACTTCCCACTCAAATGTCTGTACAAATCAAAGTCAAGCGCCTCAATAGCCAGGATGTGGGTTTCAAAGAAACCTTGCTCTCTAGCCTTTCCTTGCCTATGGCTGATGATGACGCGATTGATGCTACTGTCGCCAAGATTCTTTTAGCAGTTAAGGATAAGGGTGATGAAGCAGTCTTAGGCTTCACTAAACAATTTGACCGCTTAAATGTTAATCAGGTTTCTGAACTAGAAATTTCACGCAAAGATTTGGAGCAGGCTTATAAGTCTTTACCAGTTGAGCAAAAGAGCGCATTAGACATTGCCGCACAAAGAGTGCGAGCCTATCACGAGCAGCAAAAGATCGAAGCAGGCTGTCACTCTTGGGAATATGAAGAGGCAGACGGTACACGTTTAGGTCAAAAAGTCACGCCATTAGATCGTGTTGGTATTTATGTTCCCGGCGGTAAAGCTGCTTACCCTTCTTCCGTTTTGATGAATGCTATTCCGGCAAAAGTCGCCGGTGTTCAGGAAGTCATCATGGTTGTGCCAACACCCGATGGTGCACGTAACCCATTGGTATTAGCTGCTGCTTATTTGGCGAGTGTAGATCGCGTCTTTACGATTGGCGGCGCCCAGGCAATTGGTGCTTTGGCTTACGGCACTAAAACCATTCCATCGGTAGATAAGATTGTTGGTCCAGGCAATGCTTATGTTGCTGCTGCTAAGCGCAGGGTATTTGGAGTTGTTGGTATTGACATGATTGCCGGCCCTTCAGAAATTTTGATCCTGTGCGATGGCTCGAGTGATCCCGACTGGATTGCGATGGATCTGTTTTCTCAAGCAGAACACGATGAGCAAGCCCAGTCCATTTTGTTGTGTCCAGATGCCAGCTTTATTGAACAAGTACAGGCTAGCATTAATAATCTGCTTCCTGAAATGCCAAGAGCTAAAGTCATCGAAGCATCTTTGACGAATCGCGCTTTATTAATTCAGGTAAAGGATATGAGTGAAGCCTGTGAGATTGCTAATGCAATTGCCGCAGAGCACTTGGAGATTTGCGCTACCGAGCCACGCAAGTGGGCAGAGAAAATTCGTCATGCCGGTGCTATTTTCATGGGTAACTACACGAGTGAGTCGCTTGGGGATTACTGTGCTGGACCTAACCATGTGTTGCCAACAGCCCGTACTGCCCGCTTTTCGTCACCACTGGGTGTGTACGACTTTATTAAGCGCTCTAGCATGATTGAAGTGAGTGAAGCTGGTGCCCAAACCTTAGGAATCGTTGCTAGCACCCTAGCTCATGGCGAGGGCTTGCAAGCCCATGCACGTGCAGCTGAAATGCGCCTGAAAAAATAAATCTAAGCTAGGATTTCTTTTAAAGCGGCGACAAGTTCGCCGCTTTGTTCATCTGTGCCAATCGTAATACGTAAGAAATTTTCTATACGTGGCAATTTAAAGTGGCGCACGATGATGCCGTGATCTCGCAATGCTTGATAGAGTTTTGCACCAGCATGCTCAGGATGGCTAGTAAAAATAAAGTTTGCAGTTGAGGGCAATGTTTCAAATCCTAGACTGCCTAGATCACTGACTAGCTTTACCCGTGTTTGCATTACCTTTGCAGAGGTTTGCTCAAGGTGAGCTTGGTCCTCAATCGCAGCGATTGCACCTGCCTGGGCTAGACGCCCCAGAGGATAGGAGTTGAAACTATTTTTTACTCGCTCTAAGCCCTCAATTAAATTGGGATGACCTACCGCAAAACCAACGCGCAGACCAGCAAGGGCTCGTGACTTGGAGAGTGTATGAACGACTAGAAGATTATCTGGGCAAGTAGCGCCACGTAATAATGGAATACAAGACTGCGTGCCGTAATCAACATAGGCTTCATCAATCACCACTACAGAATCTGTATTGTGAGAGAGAAGAGTTTCAATTTCGGAATGCGTTATAGATCTGCCAGTTGGTGCATTTGGATTGGGGAAAATAATTCCACCATTTGGAGCTTTGTAATCTACCAGATTGATTTCAAATTCTTTTCCCAGTGGCACTGCCTTGTAGTCAATGCCAAGCAGTTTGCAGTAGACCGGGTAGAAGCTATAAGTGATATCAGGAAAGAGAACTGGTTTGCTATGTTTGAGTAGGCCAGCAAATACATGGGCCAGAACTTCATCTGAGCCGTTTCCTAAAAAGACTTGTTTTGGATCTAAGCTATGTAACTTGGCAATGGCTTGCTTCAGAGCAGCGCCCTCTGGATCTGGATAAAGACGTAAATCTTCGTTGTTTTGGCCATCAATCGCTGCAAGAGCCTTGGGTGAGGGCCCATAAGGACTTTCGTTTGTGTTGAGCTTTACCAGCCGCTGCATTTGCGGTTGCTCCCCGGGGATATAAGGGGTCAAGGTTTGAACAACAGGGCTCCAAAAACGGCTCATTAGGGTACTCAGCTCAAAAATCAGAAGGAAAGTGAAGCAATATCTGCATTTATATATCTTCTAGGAATGATATTATGAGGCTTCAATCAACACTTCGCCTCGCGGCGCAATGAAATGCGGCAAGCCGACGTTACCCGAAACACTTCGGAAACCAAAATTCAAATTTCCATCAATTTAGATGGTACTGGTAAGGCTGAGCTAGCCTCTGGCGTTCCTTTTCTAGACCATATGCTCGATCAGATTGCTCGTCACGGCATGATTGATCTCAAAGTAGTTGCCAATGGCGATACCCATATTGATGATCACCACACTGTTGAAGATGTGGGAATTACCTTGGGTCAGGCTTTTGCTAAGGCAGTAGGTGATAAGGCAGGCATTTCCCGTTATGGCCACGCCTATGTACCTTTGGACGAAACCCTCTCTCGCGTTGTGATCGATTTTTCTGGTCGTCCAGGATTAGAATTTAATGTGCCATTTACTCGCGCTCGAGTTGGTGACTTTGATGTTGATCTCAGCATTGAGTTCTTCCGTGGTTTTGTGAATCACGCTGGAGTGACTTTACACATTGATAATTTGCGTGGCATTAATGCGCACCATCAGATTGAAACTGTGTTCAAGGCTTTTGGCCGCGCCTTACGTATGGCTCTAGCCATTGATCCACGGGCATCTGGTGCCGTCCCTTCAACTAAAGGCAGTCTCTAACCTAGACACCTTATAGTTGCTCTGTAGACAACAGCGAAAGATAAGTTAAATTGGCGCAAACTATTGCGATCGTTGATTATGGAATGGGAAATCTTCGTTCCGTGTATCAAGCATTTCATCATGTAGCTCCAGGTGACAATGTATTGATTGCGCATCAGCCGGAAGATATTCGTTCTGCAGCTCGCGTTGTCTTACCGGGTCAAGGTGCCATGCCTGATTGCATGAAACATCTTGAAGAGTCTGGTTTGTTAGAGGCGCTCTTAGAAGCAGCAAAAAATAAGCCCCTACTTGGAGTGTGTGTAGGTGAGCAGATGCTATTTGATCAAAGCGCTGAAGTTCGCGCAACAGAAAAAACCCTATGGACATCCTGTTTAGGCTTAATTCCTGGCGAGGTCCGTCGTTTTGAGTTGGCCGGCAAGAAGCAGGCTGATGGCTCATCTTATAAAGTTCCCCATATGGGCTGGAATCAGGTGCGTCAAGACTCAAAACACCCCCTTTGGAGTGGTATTCCAGACTTAAGCAGCTTTTATTTTGTCCATAGCTACTATGTTGTGCCGCAACGCAAAGAAGATATTGCAGGCTCGACAGAGTACGGAGACTGGTTTACTTCTGCAGTGGCACGAGATAATATTTTCGCTACACAATTTCATCCAGAAAAAAGTGCAGAATACGGATTAAAGCTTTATCAAAATTTTGTTTCTTGGCAACCTTAAAACTCTCTAACCTTTAGATATGCTGCTGATTCCTGCAATTGATCTCAAAGACGGCCACTGCGTTCGACTTGAACAAGGTGATATGGACAAAGCCACGGTTTTCTCTGAAGATCCTGGTGCGATGGCAGCACACTGGATTAGCAAAGGAGCACGCCGCTTGCATCTAGTAGATCTCAATGGTGCATTTGCAGGCAAACTCAAAAACGAATCTGCCATCAAATCGATTCTCAAAGCAGTGGGAAATGAGATTCCCGTTCAATTGGGCGGTGGCATTCGTGATCTTGAAACGATCGAGCGTTTATTGGATGACGGCATTAGTACTGTGATCATTGGTACTGCCGCAGTGAAGCGTCCTGGCTTTGTGCAAGATGCTTGCACCGCATTCCCTGGCCATGTCATGGTTGGCTTAGATGCTCGCGATGGCAAGGTCGCTACGGACGGTTGGAGCAAGATCACTGGTCATGAAGTGATTGATCTTGCTAAGAAGTTTGAAGACTGGGGTGTTGAAGCAATCATCTACACCGACATTGGTCGCGACGGCATGCTCAAGGGTGTCAATATTGACGCTACCATCAAGCTTGCTCAGGCTATTCGTATTCCAGTAATTGCAAGCGGCGGCCTCTCAAGTAATAAAGATATCGAAGCGCTCTGCAAGGCAGAAGAAGAGGGCGTGATGGGCGTCATTGCTGGCCGCTCTATTTATGCTGGCGACCTTGATCTTGCAGTAGCTCAAAAATATGCAGATGAGTTAACTCTCAAGTACGCAAAGAAAATTATCTAGTGCTCACTAAGCGAATTATTCCTTGCCTTGATGTGACTGCAGGGCGAGTTGTTAAGGGTGTGAATTTCGTTGGCTTACGAGATGCAGGTGATCCTGTAGAAATCGCCAAACGCTATGACACCCAAGGCGCGGATGAGCTCACTTTCTTAGACATTACTGCAACATCTGATGGGCGTGACTTAATCTTACACATCATTGAAGATGTGGCTTCACAAGTCTTTATTCCCTTAACTGTTGGTGGTGGGGTGCGTGCCGTCGCTGATGTGCGCCGCTTACTGAATGCTGGTGCAGATAAAGTGAGCATAAATTCTTCGGCAGTCGCTAATCCAGATTTAGTTTCTGATGCTGCTGCTTATTACGGATCCCAATGCATTGTGGTTGCGATCGATGCTAAGCAAACTTCTGCCGGTAATTGGGAGGTATTTACCCACGGCGGCAGAACAGCTACTGGTATTGATGTAGTCAAGTGGGCTAGTGAGGTAGCCAAACGCGGCGCCGGCGAAATTTTACTTACCAGCATGAATCGTGATGGCAGTAAAGATGGCTTTGATTTGGCTTTAACGGCGGCCGTGAGTGATGCGGTATCTATCCCAGTGATTGCATCTGGCGGCGTTGGTAATCTCCAGCATTTAGTGGATGGCATTACTAAAGGCCATGCTGATGCCGTATTAGCAGCTAGCATTTTTCACTATGGCGAGTACACCGTAGGACAGGCAAAAGAATATATGGCCGCCCAAGGAATTCCGGTTCGTATTTAG